>NZ_JAYMEI010000008.1:0-162044 GCF_037029365.1 Leeuwenhoekiella sp. CH_XMU1409-2
CAAAAAATCCGGTGAAGCTAGCTTCACCGGATTGATTTAAACTTTTAAAAACTGTCAACCTATTTTAGGACGACTCACTTTGTTACTTCACTTTGAGCAATTCAATATCAAAGATCAATGTGGAACCCGGCGGAATTTCACCCATATCTCGGTCACCATATGCCAGATCTGCCGGAATATACGCTCGATATTTTGCACCTTCTTTCATCAATTGCAAGACTTCGGTCCAACCTTTTATCACTTGACCAACGCCAAAGGTGATCGATTCACCACGCTCATACGAACTGTCAAAAACCGTCCCATCGATCAACGTTCCTTCATAATGCACTTCTACACGGTCTGATGCTTCAGGCGATGCTCCTGTTCCAGCTGTAATGATCTCATATTGCAAACCACTTTCTGTAGTGATTATACCCGCTTTGGGTGCATTCTCTTCTAAAAACGCTTTTTGCGCAGCGATACGCTCAGCCTTCAGTTTTTCTTTAAGCTCCATCAATTCACGAGAATATCTTCCCATCACTTGACGTCCTTCCTTTTCTGAAATTTGTGCGCTATCCTTCAAGGCTTCTTGAAAACCGGTCATGAACACTTTTTTATCAAAGTAATTCTCATAGGTAGCTTTGTCTTTCTTGATATTTTCGGCAATAGAAACGCCCATATAATACGCCACCGAATCTTGAAACGATTGAAATAACGGCGGTTCCGGAGTTTCTGCAATTTTCTTACTCCCTCCGCAACTGGCCAATATGACTGCTGCAGCTGCTGCAAGCACTAATTTTTTCATAGAACTTAAATTCATCATTTAATTAAGCTACTAAACTACTCATAAATGCGCAGTCTGTTTTGTGTTTTTATCAATTGCTTATTTAAATCTTCAATTTTGTCAAGCAGATTAAGAATCACATCGATGCCTTCAATATTAATATCCAACTCTGCGTGAATACGCATAATTTTCTCAAAGGTAGCAATGCTCTCGTGCGGTAAGCACAACGACTGCTCTACGCGAATGACTTCAAGCACGCCTTTCTCGTGCAATTCTGTTATAAAGGTTTGTTCAATGCGATATTGCGCGCACAACTCGTGTACCGGAATATAGTTTGTCGTACTCATCAGGATCTTAGTTTTGCAAGTTCTTGAAACAGTTCTTTTTCTTTTGCTGAAAGATTTTGCGGCATTTTGAGGTCATAGGTAATGAATAAATCACCAAACTGCCCTTCCTTTTTATACACAGGAAAACCTTTACCTTTGAGTTTTACCTGCTTGCCATTTGAAGTTTCTGGAGCCACTTTCAGCTTTACACTACCGTCAAAAGTTTCAACGATAAGTTCGCCTCCCAAAACAGCAGTATACAAGTCTAGATCGACAGTTTTATAAAGATTTGCTCCATCCCTGCGGAAGCCTGACGTATTGTTGATTTCAAACTGAAGGTATAAATCTCCGTTAGGACCACCGTTTAAACCTTCTCCTCCGTAGCCTTTGATCTTTATTGTCTGCCCATTTTCTACACCGGCAGGAATCGTCAAACGAATGTTTTTACCATTCACGGTAAGTGTACGTTTATGCTTCTCATACACCTCACGTAAATCAAGACTTAGCGTAGCATTAAAATCCTGGCCTCTAAACTGTGCCTGACGCCCGCCACCGCGGAAACCTCCACCAGAGCCACCAAACATCGAACTGAAAAAATCTGAGTAATCTTCCTCATTAAAACCGCCACCACTGTACTGGGCTCTACCGCTATTACCCGATGTTCTGCCACTAGCATATTGCGCACGTTGCTGTTCTGCTTGCTCATAAGCTTCAGCGTGTTGCCAGTCTTTACCGTATTTATCATATTTCTTACGGTTTTCGGGATTGCTTAAAACCTCATTGGCTTCATTAACCTGTTTGAACTTTTCTTCGGCTTCAGTATCGCCGGGATTTACATCAGGATGATATTTACGGGCGAGTTTGCGATAGGCTTTTTTTATTTCGGCTTCACTTGCCGATTTGTCGAGCCCTAAAACCTTATAATAATCTATATATGCCATTACCTAAAGATTAAAATGAGTCTCCAATAGACACACTTAAAGTTAGCGCGTTTAGCGCTAAAGGCATACTAAAGTGATGTGAAATTTAGACAGAATCGCCTCGGTTTGTAAAGATGATTTTATTCAAAAACTATCCCAAACTATTGAGATAAAACGCCAGCACCAGACCTAGTGCAGTTGCAATTCCCGCCCAATACGAATCTTGCTTATAGGCTTTAGGAAACACTTCGATCGCAAGTGAGGCGACTACGGCGCCGCCGGCAAAACAGCGTATGTATGCGAGAATTTCTTCTGAAACATCTGCGAGTGCCCAATTGCCAATTAAAGCCGCTAATGAGAGTATAAATGCTGTTGCAGACCAAAGCCAAAGGATTTTCTTTTTTGACGCGCCATTTTCAGTCATTTCTTTGGCGCCACCAGCTGCTTCGGGAAGATTGGATAAAAATATAGAGCCAGAAAGTGCGGCTACCGTCAAAGCATCGGCACCTATGAGTGCCACGCCCAATGCGAGATTTTCAGGGATTCCATCCAGGGTGATTGCAGCCAGTAAACCACCGCCACTATCTGATCCCCATTGTTGTTTTACCAGATAATCGAGCGCTGTAAAAACACCTGCTCCAAGTAAAACAATGCCTAATGCGATTAACACATTAGCCTTTTCTACAGCCGGATTGATCAATTCGAGAACTGTAGAAACAATGAGGGCTCCTCCTGCCAAAGCAACGAGAAAGCCCTCTGTTTTCTTTTGTAAATTTCCGTAAATGCCCCAAACTGCGCCTAAAATGAGCGCTCCGGAAACTACGGCAATTACAAGATATGTCAAACCGTGTTTATTTATCGATCACGTCAAGAAGCTCAACGGTAAAGATCAAGGTCTCACCAGGACCAATTTTTGGACCAGAACCACGCTGACCGTAAGCAAGATCTGCAGGAATGTAGAACTCATACTTTGCCCCTTCTTTCATCAACTGAAGTCCTTCTGTCCAACCTGAGATCACTTGATTTACACCAAATGTTGCAGGTTGCTGACGCTCATACGAACTGTCAAAAACAGTACCGTCAAGTAATTTTCCTTCGTAATTCACCTGAACCTGATCGGTTTCTACTGGAGAAACACCATCGCCTTCTTCGATCACTTTGTATTGAAGTCCGCTCTCTGTCGTTTGTACACCTTCTTTTTCAGCATTCTCTGCTAAGAACGCTTCTTCTTTTTCCTTATTTGCAGCAGCTTTAGCAGCTTGCTCCTCTTGTTGCTTCGCGCGTAGTTTCGTTTGAAACTCATTCATAATGCGACGCATATCTGCTTGAGGCATTTCTACACTATCAGTAAGTGCAGTTTCAACCCCTTGCATATAAATTTCCATATCAAAAAACTCATCAGGATTATCTCCCAAAGCTTGCTTAAACTGAGCACCGGTATTTGCACCAATGATATAGGAAACAGAATCTTTAAATGTTTTAAGTTCAGCATCTCCTCCTGAACTCATTTTAGAATCATTACAATTCACTAAAGTAAGCGCAACAGGTAACGCTAGAAATAATCTATTGAATTTCATGTTATAGTTTTTAAAATTTCAGTTGCAAATAACGGCATATTAAAACACCTATAAAAATCTTATTGATATTGATTGCAACTCTAGCTTACAAAAGCACTATAACCGGTAATCGCTCGACCTACAATAAGTGAATTGATCTCTTTTGTTCCTTCATAGCTATAGATCGCTTCGGCATCAGCTACAAAACGCGCCACATCGTACTCCAGCAAAATACCGTTACCACCCATAACTTCTCGGGCTCTGCTCACCACATCCCGGGTGCGCATCGAACAAAATACTTTGGCTAGAGAAGCGTGCTCATCGGTCAATTGGCCGCCGTCTTGCATTTCGCTCAAGCGGAAACATAAAGTTTGCATGGCTGTAAGATTAGAAATCATCTCTACCAAGTGATTTTGGATCAACTGAAAGCTCGCAATAGGTCTACCAAACTGCTCCCGCTTTTTAGTGTACTTCAAGGCTGCTTCATACGCACCACGCGCGCAACCCACAGCCTGCCAAGCTACACTAGCACGGGTCATTTGTAAAACTTTGGCTGTGTCTTTAAAGGAATTTGCATTTTGTAAACGATCACTTTCAGGCACGCGGCAATCGGTCAAGGTGATCAAGGCGTTTTGTACGGTACGAAGGGCCATTTTATCTTTCATCTTCTCTGCGTGAAAACCGGGATTTTCTTTACGCACAATAAAGCCTTTTACGCTACCGCTGTCTTCGTCACGCGCCCAAATAATGGTAATATCAGAAAAGGTAGCATTCCCAATCCATTTTTTCTCTCCGTTTAAGATCCACTCGTCGCCCACTTTCTTACAGCTGGTTCCCAGACCACCGGCAGCACCAGAGCCCACTTCGGGTTCGGTAAGACCAAAAGCTCCTATTTTTTCAAACTTCTGCATTTTGGGTAACCATTCTTGCTTTTGTTCTTCACTACCGCAGAGGTAAATAGATCCCATGGCGAGACCGCTATGCACACCAAAAAAGGTAGAGATAGACACATCTACGCGCGCCAGTTCCATCGCCAGGATTCCTTCCATCAGAAAGGATTGTGCGGGACATCCGTAGCCTTTATAAGCAATTCCTGCCAGATTCAATTCGGCAAACTTCGGGATGATCTCGTGTGGAAATTCGGCACGATTCCAAAAATCATTGGCGATAGGTTTTACTTCATCTTCCATAAAATTGCGCATCTTCATTTGAATTTCGCGCTCTTCGGGAGTGAGTTTTTGAGCCAGGTTGTAAAAATCGCCATCAATTGGCGGCAATTTATGCTGCCCTTTTTTGGCCTGCGAATTCAACATTTTCATCAAGCCTTGCAACTGGCGATCGTCGAGATTGCCTACGGCACTCATCACTTTTGAAAGGTCAACTTTTTGAGATAATTTATTAAGCGCCTCTAAGTCTACCGACTTTAAAAGGCCTATGGTATTCTTTACTTTTCCAAATAACGACATCGTTTGATATTTTGTTTAATACTTTTAAAAATACCAAGGTTTTAAGCGCTAAGCAGCCAAAAAACTGTTAATTGAAATGAGTGTAAATCCATTCACATTATAAAAAAATATCAGAAAAAAGTTCTTCGATCTTTATTTAATCGTAATATTGCAATACAACAATAAAGAAATGGGCTTAGCCAAAACTGAAATCTTTACCGACGAGCAAAATGCCATTGCTGCTTTTGCCAAAGCTTTTGCGCATCCTGCTCGTGTGTCTATTCTTCAGCATTTATACAAGATCAATTCTTGTGTTTGTGGCGATCTAGTAGAAGAGATCGGTCTTGCACAACCTACCATTTCGCAACATCTGAAAGAGCTTAAAAATTTAGGCTTGATCAAAGGCAGCGTTGAAGGAACGAGCGTGTGCTATTGCATCGATACCGAGAATTGGACTGCAATGAAGAATTTGATGTCTCAATTTCTCGATCAAGATCTTACAAACAAGCAAGATTGCTGCTAAAAAAATTTAGGTTTAATCATCGTAATATTACGATATAACAAAAAGGATTATGAAACTATCAGAAGTAAAATCAGCTTTAAAAAGTCTCGAGACTATAGGTTTTCAATTGCCTGACGGAAGTTTGGTTCCCAGTCATTTTCACGTGACCGAAGTTGGCAAAGTATCTAAGCATTTTATTGATTGCGGTGGCACCGTGCGTCAAGAAGATGTAGTGAATTTTCAATTGTGGAATGCCGATGATTATGACCATCGCTTGCATCCTGAAAAACTCATCAGCATCATTGAATTATCTGAAAAAGTATTGCAGATCGAAGATCACGAGGTTGAAGTAGAATATCAGGGCGAAACCATTGGAAAATTTGGGATCGATTTTGACGGAACACATTTCCTCTTGACTACCAAACAAACCGATTGTCTTGCTAAAGATGCCTGCGGAATTCCCGCTGAAAAACCCAAAGTAAAACTCGCTGACCTCAACAACGCATCGGCCTGCACTCCGGGTGGTGGTTGCTGCTAACCCCAAAGATCCCTACGCTTATGGAAAATGTATTATTTCCGGAAATTGACCAGTTTATCAACACCTTAAAGCCGGAAACGATTTCCGAAGAACGCAAAGCGACGCTTCAACCCTTGATCGCTTTTATTCAAGAGAAAGTGAGTGCAAATTCAGCTATACGCATCAATTTTATTTGCACCCACAACTCGCGCAGAAGCCACCTTTCTCAAGTTTGGGCACAAACGATGGCGGCACATTTTGGTATTAAAAATGTGTTTTGTTATTCCGGTGGAACCGAAGCAACAGCTTTGTTCCCGATGGTGGCAAAAACTTTAGCAAATACCGGTTTTCAGATCGCAAAGCTTTCACAAGAAAAGAATCCGGTTTACAGTATTAAGTATGCCGAAAACGCACATCCGGTAATTGGATTTTCTAAACGTCTCGATGACGCATTTAATCCTGCTTCAGCATTTGCGGCGATTATGACGTGCTCACAAGCCGACGCCGGTTGCCCGTTTGTTCCTGGAGCTGAAAAGCGTATTCCTATCACATTTGACGACCCCAAAGCATTTGATGATACGCCACAGCAAGCTGAAAAATATCACGAGCGCAGCGTGCAGATCGCTACGGAATTGTTTTATGTATTCTCAAAAATAAGCCATTAGTATGAGCACCAAAAAACTAAGCTTCCTTGACCGAAACTTAACCTTATGGATCTTTGTGGCGATGGCCGTTGGCGTGGCGATAGGCTACTTTTTCCCATCCTTTCCAGAAGTGGTGAATACGATGAGTAGCGGCACTACCAATATTCCGCTGGCGATCGGATTGATCTTGATGATGTATCCGCCGTTAGCAAAAGTCAATTATGCCTTATTGCCTAAAGTCTTTAAGAACGTCAAGATCCTTTCGGTTTCCTTGCTGCTCAATTGGATCATTGGCCCCGTATTGATGTTTATCTTAGCCATTACCTTTCTTCAGGATTATCCTGAATATATGGTGGGATTGATCTTGATTGGTCTTGCGCGTTGCATCGCGATGGTTTTGGTATGGAATGACCTCGCAGACGGAAGCAGTGAATACGGCGCAGGTCTCGTTGCCTTAAACAGCATTTTTCAAGTGTTTGCTTACAGTTTTTATGCGTGGATCTTTATTACGGTACTCCCGCCCTATTTTGGTTTTGAAGGTGCGATCGTAGACATTTCCATTGCTACCATTGCAGAAAGTGTTGCCATCTATCTGGGAATTCCGTTTGTGTTGGGAATTTTGAGTCGGTCTATTCTGGTACGCCTGAAAAGCGAAACCTGGTATAACCAAAAGTTCATCCCTACCATTTCGCCAATTACCTTGATCGCCCTGCTTTTTACCATCGTGGTGATGTTCTCGCTTAAAGGCGAACTTATTGTCGAAATTCCGCAAGATGTATTGATCGTAGCGATCCCCTTGCTGGTATATTTTGCTTTGATGTTTATCATTGGCTTTTTTGTCACCAAAGCTATGGGCGCTACGTATGACAAGACGGCTTCTGTAGCATTTACCGCTGCCGGGAATAATTTTGAACTGGCAATTGCGGTGGCTATCGCTGTTTTCGGACTCAACTCCGGGCAAGCTTTTGCGGGTGTTATTGGTCCGTTGGTTGAAGTTCCCGCGCTGATCTTTTTGGTACGTGTTTCGTTTTGGTTTAGAAAGAAATACTTTCCAAAAGCTACCGCATAAATTATCTAGCAGCATCAGGAAACTACAAAGCTTTTACCAAACTCTGATGCACAAAAGCACGCTGCGCTGCGGACGTTTCAATATGCAGCCAATCGGCACTTTTGCCTAATAATCGTACGGTATCTTTTCGCGCAAGCGCACCGATTTTTTGAGATTTCGCAGAAGCGCTACTTCTCAAATTGGCTTGTGCAGTTGTAATCGTATAGGTTTTATAAAATTCTGTTGAAGTATCAAGGGCCGGTAACTCCGGCTCTTCTTTTACAAACGGCAACGGATTGATCGCTCCGCGGCTATACACCCCAAAATGCAGATGTGGCGGCGTGGTACGGGCATTACCTGTGTTGCCCACGAGTCCCAAAGTGTCGCCCACTTTTACACGCTGGCCGCTGGTCGCGATAATGCTATCCAAATGCGCATAATACAGGCTGTTGCCAAATAATCCCTCACGCAACCAAACCTGCTTACCGCCCAAACCGCGATTTCCCGTTCTGCTTACATAGCCGTCAACACTCGCGACGACCGGCGTACCGCGCTTGGCAAAAATATCTACACCCTCGTGACTGCGTTTGCCACCATCACGTGCTGCTCCCCAAAAGCTCTGAATGGATTTTGCTGAAGCGCCACTTACCGGAAAATAATATGAAGGCTTGCTCTGAATGCGAATTGCAAAACTAGAGACGGAATTCAATTCCGGCTGAAAAAGCACTTTATAAGTTCCTGAATTTTTAGGTGAAAAGTCTAAAGTGGTAGCCTTATCGTCGGCTTGCTGTACCAATTTATACGGTCGGATACTGTCTGAAGTCTTTTCGTAGAGGTCAATAAAAACCTTCGGTTGAAGCGTGTCTGTTTGAATACTGAAGGTATAGCTGCGGCCGCGCTCCAGATCAAGATCATAACCGTACACCGGATGAATTTCCGAATTGAATATTCCGGTTTCTTGATAAGGAGAAGTAATTTGTAAACTATCATTCAACGCATTTTGAAAAGCGTTCGTCCATAGGCGATACGGCAACGAATCTGCATCAAAATTACGCGCATAGACTTCTCGTGCAGTAGGCTGCGTGATCACATCGGTCACTTGGGTAAGCTTTCCGCAGGAAAAACAGAGGAATACTAAAATGACTCCAATAAATTTTAATAAATGATTTTTCATAGCTTCTGATAATAATCAGAAACTGTGCCAATTGCACTAAAATAGCGAGAGCTGTCCCGGGCGGTATTGCTCAAAAAGTTCGCAATTGAGCGGGGCGATACTTCGGCCTTTGAGATATTTCTTTCTGCCGAGTTCCATTTGTGCTGCGATTTGCTTCGCAAACTCACCGCTACCACGCATACGGCGACCAAATTGCGAATCGTTTAAATTGCCTTCGTGACACGCGGCGATCTGGTTAAGCACTTTATCAGCCCGGTCTGGCATCGCGGTTTTAAGCCACTGCTCAAAGATCTTACCTATCGCACCATTCAAGCGCACCACGGTATATCCTACCGATTTTGCTCCGTGATCTGCTGCGGCTTTGATCAAAGGCAACACCTCATGGCTGTTGATTCCCGGGATGATAGGCGCGGTCATCACATTTACCGGAACTCCAACCTCAGCAAGTTTCTTTACCGTTTCCAAACGTTTTTTAATGCTCGCAGTACGCGGTTCCAGCAAGCGACGCGTTTTTTCTTCTAAAGTGGTGATCGACATATTGACCTGAATCAAGTTATAAGAAGCCAACTCTTTAATGATGTCCAAATCCCGCTGAATCAACGCATTTTTTGTAATGATCGCCACCGGGTGTCGGTAATTGAGAAAGGTCTCGAGCAATTTTCTAGTGATCTTAAATTGCTTTTCTGCCGGTTGGTAACAATCGGTATTTCCTGAAAGGACAATGGGTGACGCTTGCCAGGATTTTTTAGCCAAGTGTTTTTCGAGGAGGCGAACTGCATTGCGTTTTACGAGAATGCGACTTTCAAAATCCAAGCCTGCATCGTAGCCCCAATATTCGTGCGAATTGCGCGCATAACAATACACACAGCCGTGTTCACAGCCCTGATACGGATTTAAGGAATATTCCATTCCTACATCGGGGCTTTCTACTTTATTGACAATGGTTTTTGGGAAGGTGTCTATAAAAAGGGTTTTCAGATCTTGAGGCTCGTCCCCTTCCTGCGCGCAGTAATTGAGAAAATCGTCCCGCAGCTCGTGGCTGTTGGCATCAAATCTATTGGCGATATGACGCTGTGCTCCACGCCCTTTTAAGTGTTCTCCTTCGACTTGCATAAAATAGGATTTATTACAAATATATGGAATATTTCCTATTAAAGTTGAAATCAAAATAACCTGATTGCTTTTTTCCACTTCAGTTTTACTTTTAGATTTTTCCTTTCAAGTAGGTTTCCGGAGTAAGAATGGCAAGTGTACTATGCTTATAGTCTTTTACATTTCTCGTCAAAATCACAGTGATTTCCTGAATTTTTGTTGCAGTAAAATTCTGCAACGCATCTTCAAAATCTTTAAATTTTGAGTTGAGCGCATCAAAAACTACTTCTTGATCCATAGTTAGCACATCGATGATGCTAAGGAGTTGTTTGACTTTCTCGATTACCGTTTTGTGATTTGCAGTTTTACGCAATAAATAATACACGTTACAAATGATCACAGGCGTTACATAACCTCTAAGCGCGCCTGCTTCGCATTGATTTAGAATTTCGGTGGCAAATTCAGAATAGGGTTTACGATCAAAAAAGAAATCTAAAATGACATCGGTATCAATAAGAACGTGGTCCATCTAAGAATATTTTTTTTCAACTCTATCTCTTAGTTCCTTTTTGTAGTCTAAATCAGGAGGCATTTTAAACGAGCCTTTAAGTGATTTTACCACCGGATTGAGC
The DNA here is from genome assembly GCF_037029365.1 of Leeuwenhoekiella sp. CH_XMU1409-2. Classification (NCBI taxonomy): domain Bacteria; kingdom Pseudomonadati; phylum Bacteroidota; class Flavobacteriia; order Flavobacteriales; family Flavobacteriaceae; genus Leeuwenhoekiella; species Leeuwenhoekiella sp. CH_XMU1409-2. The sequence continues at coordinate 10,620 of NZ_JAYMEI010000008.1, forward strand.
GCTTTGCTATGCGCTTGAGGCGCTTCGCTAGTAAGACTTTTTAAATAATTCTCGATGATATCAGACAAACTGCGGTTTTTGTCTTTTGCGTATGCCTTAGCCCGCTTAATAATCTCCTGCTCGATGGTAAGTGTAAGCTTCGTGTTCATGACAAAACCTTTTTAAATGAAGACTACAAATATAAACAGAAAAAATCACACGTGTTTATTTTTTATATAAAGCACGTGTTACTATGTAAAAAACCATTGAGTAAATGATAAGATTGCTATTGCTAGCGCTATTATAGTTCCTGAAAATCGCCTTAATTTATTTGATCTGCTTTTTAATTTTTTATTATCGCCCTCGACTTTCCATTTTAGTTTGAATATTGAACGAAATAACAATTCATATGATGAAAAAGAGAAAGGGTTCAAAATCGGAAATAAAGGATATCTTTTCTTATCGACAGAGTAATAAATCCAGAGATTTATATAAATCGCAATTCCAAATGAAAAGATACTCAACGCAAACCCAATAAAAATTACTCCGAAAAATATGTCATTCATGTGTATTTGAGCATTTTATGAGCTTTCCCAATCCTAAATACCGATATCAGATCTCTAAATATTAGTTCATGGTTTCAGAAAGGTTTGTGTAAACATTGGCTAGAATTTGATTGAAAAGTCGCTTGTCTGTTGTTTTAAACGTTTTTTTTAATCCTTCACCATCTTCTGATTTATAGAACAAGTCAATTTTATAATAAGGATTCAGAAATGATTTAACATTAGTCTCAACCGAACTTATAGCCCTAGCGTGGAGTTTAATAACATCTTCATCTCTAGAAAAATTTTTATGATAGTTCAATTTAATTTCTCCCATTTCAGACTCAAAACTGGTAAGATAACGATCTGTGATTATCAATGAGAAAAAGCTCAAAACAGCAAATAAGATCAATGCAAAAACAAAGGGGTAGTTCAAATCTAATATCAACGTAAAGTCCAAGACTATTAGCGTAAGCATGATAAAAAGTGGCCCGCTAAGCTTATCTATTACAATATTATGCTTCATAGATTTATAGTTAATTCCCTGGAAACTCCGGTTTGCGTTTTTCTAAGAATGCGGTGGTTCCTTCTTTAAAATCTTCGGTGGCGAAAGACGCACCAAAACCTTCGATCTCGGCATCATAACCGTTTACTCCGGGTTTAAAACCGGCGTTAACGGCTTGTATCGCGGTGGCAATGGCAACCCCGCTATTGTTTAAGATCTTACCCGCAATTTTTTCGGCAAGTGCCATCAATTCTTCCTGCGAAGTCACGTGATTTACCAAGCCCGATTGAAAAGCGCGATCTGCATCGATCATCCCGGCGGTCATAATCATTTCAAAAGCGCGGCCTTTGCCTACTAACTGCGGTAAGCGCTGCGTACCACCATACCCGGGAATCAAGCCCAGTGAAGTTTCTGGCAAGCCCATACGCGCGTTGTGACTGGCAATACGTATGTGTGCCGCCATCGCGAGTTCGAGGCCGCCACCCAAAGCAAAACCGTTGATCGCCGCAATGACGGGTGTGCTAAGGTTTTCGATAAAATCAAAAAGTATTTTTTGGCCCTTTCGCGCCAGCAAAGCACCTTCTTCCTCTTCAAAATTGGCAAATTCGCTGATGTCTGCTCCGGCTACAAAAGCCTTCTCGCCACTTCCGGTTAAGATGATCACCCCAATGTCTTCATCGGCATCAGCTTCAGCAAATGCGTCGTGCAGTTCTTGTATGGTTTCTTTATTGAGTGCGTTTAATTTTTTAGGTCGGTTTATGGTGATGATCGCCAATTGATCATCAACCTCATAGATGAGATTTTCAAAATTCATAGTCAATATTTTTGCTCCGCAGGGCGGAAATTAAGCTTCAGCTTTAGGGAAAGTCACTTTAAAAACAGTGCCTCGATCTTCCTTAGAAGTAAAGGTAATGGTTCCGTTATAGGTTTCCACAATATTTTTAACCATCGCCAGCCCAAGTCCCATTCCGCTTGACTTAGTAGTGAATTTTGGTTCAAAAACCTTCTCGATGTTCTCTTCCGGAATTCCGTGCCCATTGTCACAGACTAAGATACAAACCGTATCGACATCACTTTTGATCTCCACGCGAATTTTAGGATCCTGAACCCCTTCTGTCGCCTGAATCGCATTTTTAACCAGATTGGTTACCACCCGTATAAGCTGCGTGCGATCTAGTTTTACCGTGATCTCCTCTGCATCGGTGCCAAAAGTGAGGTAATGTTCTGTGAAGATATCCAGCGCAAGTTTGGTAACAAAAACCACGTTGAGCGTTTCATTTTGCTGCGCCGGCATTTTTGCAAAGTTTGAAAAAGCCTCAGCTATCGAACTCATCGTATCTATTTGCTGAATCAAGGTTTTACTGTATTCATCTAGCTTTTTGTGAATATCAGGATCGTTGGGATCAAAACGCATTTGAAAACTCTGTACCGTCAAGCGCATAGGCGTCAACGGATTTTTAATCTCGTGCGCAACTTGTTTTGCCATCTCACGCCAGGCAGCCTCCCGTTCACTTTGCGCCAGTTTTGCAGCACTGTTTTCAAGTTCGTCTATCATCCCATTGTAGGAGCGTACCAAATTGCTTATTTCTTCGCTTGCATCGTCAATCTCAATACGCTGGTTGCGCTTATCAAGACGCGTCTGGATCATCTTATCGCTTATCGTTTTAAGACTGCGGGTAATGTATCGTGAAAGAAAATAAGAAAGTACGGTCGCGATCAACAGCATAAATAAATAGCCTTCTGCCAATCGACGTAAGAATTCGTCAAGTTCGCGCGTGATAAAATCGTCATCCTGAATGTAGGGTAGATTCATTATCGCCAGCGGCTTGAATTTGTTATCGTTGATATACGTGTAGGAAGATTGATATTTTACCCCGTCGATCTCAGATTGTACGATCCAGCGTTTTGTAGGCGTATTGGCTAAGCCTTCTAAGACGGAAGGATTCAAACTGGTTTCCAGCGTGTCTTCAGTAAAAGTTTCTTTTGATTTGACGAGTAGTTTTCCGTCGAGATCGTAAATATTTATGGGCAGTTCGTGAACATCGGCAATACGATAAATATCATTATTGAACTTTAAAATAAACGGAATGTTTTTAGAAATCACTTCGTATGAAGTCTGATCTAAGACATAATCGATCTCTGCTCTGATTTGATCTTCTTTCCGCAATAACCTATCGCGATGATACTCTTTTGCTTCTTCTTTGTACTGCACTACGCTTATGATCCCAATGAGAATCGAAGCTCCTAAAATGAGCAATACCATCCCAAAGAAAATACGCAGGCGTAAAGAAAGCTTGTTGAATTTCATCGAAAACTAGTTATCAAAAATCGCGCCGTTAGGCATTTGGGTTTTTTTCGCGAATGCTTTTATAGAGTTTTATACCTAACATTAAAAGCACTGCCAAACAGATCAAACCGGCCAATCCCCAAATCCAATTGGTGGCACTTTTTGTAATGACCAAAAAGATCACCGCAAACAAGATCAAGGTTGGTCCCTCGTTCCAGATGCGCATGAATTTTGTAGTGTATTTAAAATTACCGGATTGTAATTGCCTAAATATCTGATGGTTTTTAAAATGATAGGCATACAGCAACACAACAAAACCCAGTTTAATTTGCATCCAGGGAGCGTTGAGCAATCCCGGGACAATATGCAGCATCATAAAGGCGAATAAACTCGCCAGAATCATCGAAGGCCAGGTGATAATCTTCCAGAGGCGTTTGGTCATCAAAGCCAATTGATCGCCCAGAATGCTTCGGTCTGGTTCGGGTTTTTGGGAAGCCTCGATCTGATACATAAACAGGCGCGGCACATAAAACAGTCCCGCAAACCAAGTTACAATAAATATGAGGTGCAGGGATTTAAAATAAAGGTAGTATGCTTCCATAAAACAAAGGTAAACCGAAATAATAAAAAACGATTCGCCGCCTCAGCGAAAGGCGGGAATCGTTTTAAAATTTATTAGAAAGATGTGCTTAATCTATTCTTCTTCTACAAAAAGATAGTTGAGCTTCATCTCGTTAAACGCTTCATTAAACGCAGTAACCTCATCGCTTACCAGCGTGTCAAACTTGTTCAATTCTGCATCTATTTTAGCCGTTAATTCATTTTTTACCGCGATATCCTGATCTGTTGGTGCAAAATCTCCCATACTTACTAATGAATTCAAATGTGCCAACTTATTGGTCAATTTGATCGGGAAATTAAGCGGATCCTGACCACTTCGGTTTTTGGTTTGATACAGCGCTTTTTCAATTTCCTCAAGATCTTCGCGCAGAGTTTTTGACTTTTCCCGAAGCTCTTTGGTATCAGGATTGTCTTTGTACTGCTTCTCAAAAGAACTCAACTGCGCGTTGATGTTTCTGATCTTTTTGATGCTCTGGTGCGCGTGATCTACAGTCTCATTTACATCTGAAATAAAATCGAATTGCGCCTGCATATCTGCAACGGTCGCTTCAGAACGTGGATCTGCCAAAACTGTATAAGGCTGCGTATAATCGGTTCCGTTTACATTCAGTTTTACGGTGTACTCACCAGGGATTTGCTGTGGTCCCTGAGTACTTGCCCACCATAAGATCATTCCCGGAAGTCGCTCTGCACCGTCATAGGTCATATCCCAGTTAAACTGATTGGCACCTTCTTTTACGTTCAATTTATCCTTACCTCCTTTGGTGCTATACGATTTGATCGTATCGTTTTTAGCATCAAAATACGTCAATGAAATGCTGTCTTTTTCAGCATCATATTCCGGAAGGTGGAAATAGGTCATCACGCCGCTTGGGTGATTGGTCCCTGCCGAATTTGATTTGCGGCTACCACCGTCCATTCTGTAGGTGTCTTTTGGCTTATACAAATGCACCGCATCGGTATCTTCTGCTTCGATCGCCTGATGCAACATACTTAAATCATCAATGATGTAAAGGCTGCGCCCTTGTGTTGCTACGATCAAATTATTCTCCTTAAGCGCCAAATCGGTGATGGGAACAATAGGCAAGTTCAACTGAAAAGGTTTCCAGTTTTCACCGGCGTCAAACGAAATGTACATTCCCGTTTCGGTACCTGCATATAACAAACCTTCTTTTTCAGGGTCTTCGCGCACCACACGTGTGAAGTGTTCTGCTTCGATTCCGTCAGTGATTTTTTCCCAGCTTTTACCGTAATCTGTAGTCTTGTATAAATACGGTGCAAAATCACCGGTTTTATATTTGGTTCCGGCAATGTAGCACGTGCCCTCGTCAAAATAGCTCGGTTCAATGCTGTTGATCATCATCCACTCGGGCATTCCTTTTGGTGTCACGTTCTCCCAGTTTTCACCTCCGTCGCGCGACACATAAACCAAACCATCGTCGCTACCGGTCCAGAGTAAGCCTTCTTTCAACGGACTTTCATTAGCTGCAAAAATGGTACAGTAATATTCTACGGAAGTATTGTCTTGCGTGATCGGCCCTCCGGAAGAACCTTGTTTTGATTTGTCATCAGTCGTAAGGTCCGGGCTGATCACTTCCCAACTTTGTCCTTCATTTGTGGTTTTATGCACGTGATTACTGAAGGTGTACAACACATCTGGATTGTGACGGGAGAACATAATGGGGAAATTCCATTGAAAACGGTACTTCATATCTTCAACCCCGTGTCCCATTGGGTTATCTGGCCAAACAGAAACCGAACGCACCGAATTGTTCTCGTGATTCACTCGGGTTAAGAAACCGTCGTAGCTTCCGCCATAAACGATATTTGGATTTTCTGGATCTACCGCAATATGCGCACTTTCACCACCGGCAGTGCTTTCCCAATCTTCTTCGGTAATGCTGTAGCCATCTGTTCTATGCGGAATGCGCACCGTAGAGTTATCTTGCTGTGCCGCATAAATACGATACGGAAACTGATTGTCTGTTGCTAATCTATAAAACTGAGCAGTAGGCTGGTTGCCATAAGTACTCCAGGTTTCTCCACCATCATAAGTGATCTGAGCACCACCATCATCTCCCATTACCATACGCATAGGATTTTCTGGAGCGATCCACAGATCGTGGTGATCGCCGTGCGGAGCGTTGTTGCTTTCAAAAGTTTTACCACCATCGGTGCTTTTATGGTAGCTTACATTAAGCACATAAACTACATCTTCATCTTGAGTATCTGCATACACTTTAGTATAATACCACGCGCGCTGTCTCAAGTTGCGATCGTCATTGATGAGTCTCCAGCTGGCACCACCATCTTCACTTCGGTATAAACCACCTTTATCTTTATTTTCAACAATTGCAAAAACACGTTCTGAATTTACAGGTGAAACTGCAACTCCGATGATTCCTAAAGTATCTGTAGGGAATCCGCTGTTTTTTGAAATTTCTTTCCAGGTTTTACCGCTATCGGTAGATTTCCATAAGGCTGAACCTTCTCCACCACTAATAAAGCTGTATGGCGTTCTGCGGGAATGCCAGGTCGAAGCATATAAAATACGTGGATTATTAGGGTCGAATGTCAAGTCGACTGCACCGGCATCTTCGGTAGCAAAGAGCACGCGCTCCCAGTTTGCACCACCGTCTGTAGATTTGTAAACCCCGCGCTCTTGCGTTGGTTTATAAATATCTCCCAAAACCGCAGCATAAACGATATCTGGATTGGTTGGATGTACCCGTATTTTTGAAACATGTCGGCTTTTAGGTAAGCCAGCTTTTTCCCAGGTTTTACCGGCATCTGTAGATTTCCACATTCCGTAACCGGAAGAAACATTTCCGCGCAGCGTGTTTTCACCACCACCCACGTAAATGATATTGTGATCACTAGGAGCGATCTCTACGGCGCCAATACTTCCGCCGAAATAACCATCAGAAATATTATCCCAAGAACGACCACCATCTTTGGTACGCCATACGCCACCACCGGTAGCGCCAAAATAAAATAAGTTTGGTTTGCCGGGAACGCCGGTCACCGCCGCACTACGCCCGCCTCTAAACGGACCGATGAGTCGGTACTCTAAAGCTTCATACAATGAAGGATCAACATCCTGTGCCTGGATGTTAGTTGATGATAAAAAGAAAAAAGAGCAAAATAGCCCAAGCAAACAAGTTAGGGAAACACCACGAGAAGCATTGGTCGTGCTTTGCTTCGTTTTGGAATAACCGCTTGAGGCATTCAACTCTCGATTTAAGAGTAAAAGTTTACGCATAATTTAAAGAACTTAGTTAGTAGCTAACTAAGATAAGTAATCCCTTTAAATACGTACACATTCTAAGACAAGAACAGTCGGCTAAACGCTTATTTATGCTGAAGTTGAGCTCGAAGTTAAATTTCTGGTCTCTCGCCATAAAAAATAGGCCGTCACCACAGTAGACAAAGTGTCTGCGATAGGAAACGAGATCCAAACGCCCAATTCTCCAAAAAACTTCGGCAGAATAAGCACGAGTGGGATAAAGAAAAATCCTTGTCTGGTAAGCGTTAAAAGCAAGGCCGGAGTCGCTTTACCAATCGCCTGATAATATGCTGAACCAATTAATTGAATCCCAATGATAGGAATCGCAGCAAACACCCAGCGCATCGCCCAAGGTGTATCGCGCAGCACCGCTTCGTCTTGCGTAAAAACGGAAACGATCGCTTCAGGAAACGCCATAATTACTATAAAAATAAGAATTGCCACTCCGCACGCATAGAGCAATGCGAGTTTGATACTTTCGCGTACGCGTGTAAAATTCTCAGCTCCGTAATTGTAACCCGCAATGGGTAGAAAACCTTGCGTAACTCCAAGAACAGGAAATAAAGCGAACATAAGCATACGACCAATGATCGCATACACTGTAACCGAAGCTTCACCGCCCAGTTCAAACAAGATGTTGTTCATCAATAAATAGGTTAAGCTTACCACTGCTTGTCGTGCAAGCGTCACAAAACCTAAAGCCGACATTTCTCTCAAAATAGGCCAATCTAGACCAAAATGACTGATATCGATTTTTAGTTCAGAATTGTCACTTAAAAAGTACCATAGAACATAGAAGAAACAACAGATGTAGGATGCTGTGGTTGCCCACGCCGCGCCTTCCATCCCCATATCTAAAATGTTGATAAGCAGGTAGTCGAGTATCAAATTCCCCAGCGACGGAATGATCATCGCGATCATTGCAAATTTGGGTTTTCCTTCTGCTCTTATCACGTTATTACCCATCATACACAAAGCGAGCACAGGCACACCGTAGAGCACAATGCGGTAATAAATTTTAGCAGGTTCAAAAATATCGCCCATCCCGCCAAAAGCCGGGATCAACTCATTGACAAACACCAAGCCCAAAATCACCATACTCACCGTTAAAAGTAAGGTGATGGTAATCTGATTGCCAAAGGTTTTGAGCGCCTTATTAGGATCATTTGCGCCAAGGGCACGAGAGATGATCGAAGAACCACCAATACCGATTGCCATCCCCAGCGCAGCGATAAAAAAGGATACGGGAAGCACTACATTAATTGCAGCGATCGCAATACTCCCGATCCAATTACCCACAAAAATGGTGTCGACGAGGATATTGAGTGACATTACCAAAATCCCGATCGATGCAGGTAATGCCTGTTTGATCAGTAGTGTGCTAATAGGGTCTTTTCCTAAAGCTTCAGAACGTTCAGATTTCAGCAATTTGTATCAGGTTAAAAAGATTCATGCTTGTAAGGATTCTCGAAAACAAAAATTCAAGATGCTTACAAAAAAAGATTCCCGCCTAAGCGGGAATGGAATTATGCTATAGCTTTTGAAGCTTCAACTAGTGCCCAATCGTTGATCCAGGTAGCAACAACGTGCGCCCAATCGTCACGATCATTTAAGCAAGGAATTGTCGTAAATTCTTTACCGCCCATCTCGTGGAAGATCTCTTCACCTTCCATCGCGATTTCTTCCAGCGTCTCAAGACAATCACTCACAAAAGCCGGAGTAACGATTGCCATTTTTTTGATGCCTTCTTTACCAAAACGCTCGATGGTACGATCGGTATACGGTTGCAACCACGGGTCAAAACCTAAACGAGATTGGAAAGAAGTAAAATAGGTTCCTTCTTTTAAATTGAGTTTTTCGGCAACCTGGCGTGTGGTTTCATAACACTGGTGACGGTAACAAAACTGATGTGCCTGAGAAGGCGTTTGACAACAGCTGCCGTCTATTTTACAATGACTTTTTGTAACGTCGCTTTTGCGAATGTGTCGCTCAGGAACTCCGTGATAACTGAAAACCAACATCTCATAGTCGAGGTCTTCAATTTTCTCGTGAATGCTTTTTGAAAGTACTTCAATATACTCCGGCTTGTTGTAAAACGCAGGAATATCTGAAAAGCGCATATGCGGAAAATGTTCTTTGCGCAGCTCTTCAGCTAAAACTAAAATAGTTTCGGTAGTCGCCATAGCAAACTGAGGATACAACGGGAGAATCAACACCTCATCTACCCCTTTCGCATTGAGCTCTTCAAGACCTTCTTTTAAAGACGGTGTGCCGTAGCGCATCGCCAATGCCACAGGAACATCAACCTTCTCTGAAACTTTTGCCTGCAGGCGTTCACTCAACACGATCAATGGCGAACCTTCATCCCACCAAATTTTTGAATAGGCTTCAGCAGATTTTTTTGGTCTGGTATTTAAGATGATTCCTTTTACGAGCAGCGTACGCGCCCAAAGCGGCACGTCGATCACGCGTTCATCCATCAAAAACTCCCCTAAATATTCTTTTACATCCTTAGGATCGGTGCTTTTAGGCGATCCTAAATTCACTAGAAGTACTCCTTTTTTCATAATTACAAAACTACTGTAAAAGGATTACTTCTTTTCTAAGAAGTTTATAAAGAACTCAAATAGAATTATCACATTTACTTACCGTGAATGAGATTTACAAATTGTCCTCTATCAAGAGCCGCCATTCTACTTACAGCTCCAGGTTTATAGGCACCTGATTTGTTTATAAAAGCATAGGTAGGAAAGCCACCTCTACTATCAAACATAGTCATAAGCTCTGCCTCTATTTTTTCATCAACATATAAATGAGTCCCATCAAGCTGAAATTCTGCGATTCTTTGTTTCCATTCCTCTTCTGTTGATCCATTAGAAGAACATAAGTAAATAAACTCAACAGGTTCATCTTTCACTTCAGCATGAATTTTCTTACTTGAGGGAAAATCTTTAAGACACGGACCGCACCAAGTCGCCCAAAAGTCCAGCATCAATGCTTTGTTTTTGAATGTCTCCCTCATACTGCTTAACACTTCGCTAGCCTCAACATCACTTACCGTGTATAAGTCTGCGCCAAAATCGGTCTTCATCACAGGTGTCGCAAAAGACAAATTCCCATTTGATGCTTTGGCATTGTTAAGCGATTGATTGATCATTGCAAGTTTTTGATGTGTTTCTTCTGCTTGTTTTTCAAACTTTGATAGTATCCAAGGTGTCTTGACTTTATCAATTAAGTTATCCTGAAACCACGCTTTATCTTCAGGAGTTCTTAAATCGGTTTGTAGAACGATCAGATCCACTTGTTGTTGCGGTAGTTCTTGGAGTCTTTTCTTTAAGTTAGACATCATTCCTTCTCTCGTCTTGATTTTGTTGGTGCCCACTAAATAGCTTGATAGACTACTATAGAATGAAGTACCTGAATTTGAAACAGTATATACTTTATGGTTTATAATTTCTTCCCATAATGCGGTAGGAATTTCTTCATTATCGCTACGTACTAATAAAAACTGCAAGAACTCAGACTCTCTCTCATTGTCAATAAACCATGCATACTCTGATGCTTTCGGATTCTTACTAATAAATGTTTCATCGAGTTTTGCAAAAACTCGTTTTAAACTATCAAATTGGGCAATGTATTCCGAATAAGAATAAGCCCCTCGCTCCCAATATGTCATTCCGGCTAACTTATCTTCGCCCGTATTATTATTTTGTTGGGTGTAGACGATGTGTTTATTCATAATAGTATTCAAATCCCCGCCTTCACCATCAAATTGTATCGCATCACCATAAAAAAACAATTTTTCTTTTCCGGCTTTTGACAGGTCTAATTTTACTCGAAGATCTGGGGTGGCATAAATGCTTCCATAATAAAAATTCCCTATACTTAGAAATACTTGCTGATATGGATAGATCTCATCAAGGTTTAGCTTCAAAATACCATCTGACTTGAGATCCTCGGCGTTTTTAATTTGAAAATTCTTTCCAAGATTAACAGTAGTATAGGAAATCGTTATTGGCTCTGAAATACTATCAGGTATGTTTTTCACTTCGACAGTAACACTGGGAGTGTTCTTTACATCACTTGCAAAATCATTCATTGCAGCACTGCTTAATGCAATGGGTTCTGAGGGTTTTTGTTGACACGAAAGGATTAGAAAGAGCGAAAAAATAGGCAGAATAATTCTCATAATTTATTGATTGAATGAATATTATCTTTAAATATAATATAATTTATTCCATCAACCAGCGCATCACACTTTCCAGATGCGCCTTAAATGCCACCTCATCATAGGCTTCGTCGGTGTGGCCACCGCCGGTGTAATACATTCTACCTCCATCAAAATCCTGATACCAGGCAATGGGATGATAATCGCCGTGGGTTCCGCCTTCATAGCTGGTTTCGTCCAAATATAACGTAGGAGTCACCGCATCACTTAGATTGTAGTAGTTATACCACTCGTCTGTGCGCTCAAAAGTTTTAGCATACATACTCGTGGTTACGTGTGGAGCCGCTTTTTTTAAGGAAGCCTTGCGCACATTGGGATTATTAGGATGATCTTTAAAATAACCACCTACTAATTTACCATACCACGGCCAGTCAAATTCGGTATCTGTGGCTGCGTGGATTCCCATAAATGCACCGCCATTTTGAATGTAACTTTTAAAAGCAGCTTCCTGATCAGGACCTAAAATATCTCCGGTAGTGCTTAAGAAAATAACAAGATCGGTTTTAGCTAGATTTTCAGTATTGATAGCCAAAGAGTCCTCGCTTTGCGTAATTTGCCAACCTTCCTGAGCTCCTATCTCTTTGAGTGTTGCAACTCCTTTTTCAATAGAACCGTGACGCCAGCCCATCGTTTTAGTAAAAACCAAAACCTGTTTTGTTCCCATCGTTTTTTTGGCCGAATTGCACGCGGTAATTAAAAGCATCAGAACAAATGCCCCGAGTATTTTTTTCATAATTAACTAAGTGATTGAATGTATTTTTTAGGCGTAGTCCCGTATTGTTTTTTAAAAGCCGCGATAAAATGACTTGCGGTACTGTAGCCAATTCTCAGCCCTACTTCATTTACATTATGCGATCCGCTTGCCAGCAATTGGCGGGCAACTTCCATCTTATAATCAAACAAAAAACTATAGACCGAATCCCCATAGATCTGCTTAAAACCTTCTTTGAGTTTGTTGAGGCTAAGGTTGATCTCATCGGCGAGTTCCTGCAGCGATGGCGGCTCGGCCATTCGAGCGATCACGATGTCTTTAGCGCGTTTGATCTTGGCTACATTATCTTCATCAACCAGAAACGGACACTGCTCAACATCAGCTTCAGAAGGACGGTTAAAATACAAGCTAAGCAACTCATAGGCTTTCCCTTTAAAATACAAAGCTTTTACCGATGGATGCAGGTTGTAGTTCATCAATTGATTGAGCACAATTGCCATCGAAGGTGAGATCAAACCGTCTTTGTAATATTTTCGGTCTCGATTTTCATCACTTAAAAAGGTAATAAAATCGGCTTCTCTTGAAAATAGCGAATGGAATTTCTTTATAGAAATAAACACCGAAATCACCCAAGTCTCGGGAGCGATCTCCAAATTGATTGGCAAGTCCCGTTGCGGATTATAAAGCAATAAAGAATGCTCTTCTCCTAGCGGAAGTTTATAATTTCCTTCATTAAATTGAAAGACCGAATTACCCTTTGCACAAAAATGAAATTGGATAAAACTACTGTCTACCTCTCGGGTTACGAGCTGTTTTTCAGCGGTTTCATTATTGAATTTTAAGATGAAAAAACCTTCTTCAATAGTGGTTTCTCGATACAAACCTGTAGCGATATTTTTTAAAGTTTCCATAACCGGAAAAATGATATTTATTTAGATTTATTCTAAACAAAAGCCAACATTCAGCTTTTGAATACTTCACTAAATTAGCCTATTTTCAGCATTTTACTGAAAAATACCCGCTTTTATTCGGTCATCGTTAAAAATCATACCTCTAGCGTTATTTTTTGAGTTATTCTCGAAATACATTTGCACCCGAACTTATGAATACAAACGGCAAACGACATTTTTATCCGGCTTATCCCGGTGATTTTTTCGCCATTGGCTTAAGCTATTTAAAAGCAGATGCTGAGACGCGCGGGCATTTTAGTGTTGACAGTACCATTCAAGAAGCGATTTTAAAGCGCGCTCACGAGGAAGGTATTGAAGGCCTGAGTATCATTTCTACCTGTAACCGTACCGAATTGTATGGTTTTGCTCACGAACCTTTAGATCTCATCAAATTACTTTGCGAGCATACGCGTGGGACGATCGAAGAATTTAAAGCGGTTTCTTATGAGTATAAAAATGAGCAAGCCGTTGAGCATCTTTTTAAAGTAGGCACCGGTCTTGACAGTCAGATTCTAGGAGATTTTGAAATTATAAGTCAGTTGAAAAGTGGTTTCAAGCGCGCTAAAAAGCTCAATCTGGTCAATCCGTTTATGGAGCGTTTGATCAATGCCGTGATTCAGGCGAGTAAGCGCATAAAAAATGAAACCAATATTTCTAGCGGAGCAACTTCAGTAAGTTTTGCTTCGGTTCAATATATTTTATCGCGTGTTCCTTTTATTTCAGAAAAGAATATTCTCCTTTTCGGAACCGGTAAAATTGGGCGCAATACCTGTGAAAACTTGGTAAAACACACCAAAAACGATCACATCACGCTCATCAACCGCACCAAAGACAAGGCAGAACGCATCGCGGGGAAATTTAATCTTATTGTAAAAGATTACGCAGACATTCAGTCTGAAATCGCACAAACCGATGTCTTGATCGTTGCCACCGGCGCACAAAAACCTACCATTTCTAAAGAGCTTTTGTACCTTAAAAAGCCTTTGCTTATTCTCGACCTTAGTATTCCTAAAAACGTGAATGAGAATGTTGAAGAGGTTGAAGGCGTAAGTCTTGTGCATCTGGATCAACTTTCAAAAATTACCAACGATACGCTCAACCGCCGCAAAAAACAATTGCCGCAAGCGCAAGCAATCATTACCGAAATTCAAGATGAATTTTACGAGTGGTTGACCACGCGTCAATTTGCACCCACAATTAAAGCGCTTAAATTGAAGTTGGCCGATTTTAAAGATGGCGAGATTGACAACCAGCGCAAAAAGATCGATGGCTTTAATGAAGAACAAGCCGAAATCATAAGCGAGCGCATCATTCAAAAAATTACTACTCAGTTTGCAAAACACTTAAAAACTGAAGACTTTTCTACTACCGAAAGTCTTGAGTTGATTCAAAAAGTGTTCAAACTTCAAAACTACTAAGCTTTGGCAAAAACCATACGCATAGGTACCCGCGACAGCGAGTTAGCGCTCTGGCAGGCACATACCGTACAGGATCAATTGGAAAACTTAGGTTATAAAACCGAGTTGATTTCAGTTAAATCAACCGGAGATCTTATCCTTGACAAACCGCTTTATGAACTAGGAATCACCGGTATTTTCACCAAGACTTTAGATGTTGCAATGATCAATGGCGATGTAGATATCGCGGTGCATTCTATGAAAGATGTTCCTACACAACTTCCAAACGGTATTGTGCAAGGTGCGGTTTTACCTCGCGCTGCTACCGAAGATATTTTTGTCTTTAAAAAAGATAAAAACGCTACAGATTTTACTAAATCTGTTACCATTGCTACGGGAAGTTTACGCCGCAAAGCGCAATGGCTTAACAAATACCCAAAGCACCAGGTAGTTGATCTACGCGGAAACGTGAACACACGCCTTCAAAAAGTAGCCGATAATGATTGGGCGGGAGCTGTGTTTGCAAAAGCAGGTTTAGAACGCATTAACTTGAAGCCCGAAAATCACGAAGTTTTAGACTGGATGATTCCTGCTCCGGCGCAAGGTGCAATGGTGATCGCAGTAATGGATAATGATGCCTTTTGCAAAGAAGCTTGTGCAAAACTCAATGATGCTGATGCAGCGCTAACCACAAAAGTAGAGCGCGAATTTCTTCGGAAATTAGAAGGAGGTTGTACTGCTCCTATTGGCGCGATCGCAAAAATTGAAGACGACCATATTCATTTTCACGGAGCGCTTTTCAGTCTGGATGGAACTCAAAAATTAGAGATCAAAGAAAGTATTCCGGTATCAGAATGTCTGGATTTTGGTGCGCTGTGTGCTTTAAAAATTTTGGAAGAAGGCGGCCGCGAATTGATGGAAGCTATTAAGAAAGAACTTTAAAACCTCTCATCCTCAATCCTTCTCCCAAAGGAGAAGGAAGCCCTTATGAAAAGAAGCAATCACATAAAACTTGCGCGCTTGCTTAGACAAGACTCAACCGAAGTAGAAAAGGTGCTTTGGGAATTGCTTCGTGATCGTAAAATAAACGGACTAAAATTTAGAAGGCAACATCCTTTAAAAGGTTACATCGTTGATTTTTTCTGTTATGAATTAAAACTAGTCATCGAGTTGGATGGTGGTTATCATAATCATCCGGAGCAAAAGGAAAAGGATGAAATAAGAGATTTACATTTGAAAGCCCTTGGTTACAAGGTACTGCGTTTTTCAAACACAACAGTCTTAAAAGAACCTAAGGTTATTACAGATACAATTGCAGAATATAAAAGTTCTAAAGTGAATCGTTCCGCTCCCCTCTCCCTCGGGAGAGGGGCCGGGGGTGAGGGAAAAAGCATCCTTTCCACTAAAAAACTCACTTCTGCCCAGAAGAATTTGATCTTGGGTGCTGGTTTTTCGGTGGTTGAATACGATGCGATCCACATTGAATTTCTGGATGTTGAATTTCCGAAGAATTTAGAAAATCTGATTTTCACGAGTAAAAATGGGGTTCAGGCTTTTTTAAAGATGCAACCCGATTTGAATACCGAAACGTTCAGCTGTTTTTGTGTAGGTTCTAAGACCGAAAGCTCCTTAATGAAAAAAGGCTTGAATGTGGTGAAAACCGCACAAAACGCAGCAGATTTAGCCGATTTCATCGTGAAAAACTATCAAAATGAGCATTTTTCCTTCTTTTGCAGCACAATAAGAAGAAACGAACTTCCGGAACATTTGACTAAAAATCAAGTGCCTTTTGAGGAAATCGTTTGCTATAAAACACAGCTCAATACGAAAGAATTTAAACAGGAATTTGACGCCGTTCTTTTTTTCAGTCCGTCTGGAGTACAAAGTTTTTCGGCTGTAAATAATTTTAAGAATATGCTTTCGGTTTGCATTGGTAACACCACCGCTGCCGAAGTTCAACAACATACCCAAAACGTTACCGTTGCCAATGCCACTACCATCGAGAGTGTTATTGCGCGGGCGGTAAAGGCTTTAAACTAACCTCGGGTGCGCTCGAGACGACAAGAAACTATTATGATCAAGAACGATTTATTTTTAAGAGCATTAAAAGGAGAAACGGTAGAGCGCCCTCCGGTGTGGATGATGCGTCAAGCGGGACGTTATTTACCCGAATTTCAAGAGATCAAAGCCAAATATGATTTCTTTACTCGTTGCCAAACTCCAGAGCTTGCCAGTGAGATCACTGTGCAACCCATACGCCGTTATGGGATGGACGCCGCGATTTTATTCAGTGATATTTTGGTGATTCCGCAGGCGATGAATATTCATGTAGAGATGAAACCGGGCATCGGGCCGTGGTTGCCAGATCCTATTCGCTCTCACAAAGATCTAAAGCGTGTGATCGTACCAGATATTAATGACACGCTGGGTTATGTGATGGACGCCATCAAAATGACTAAGGAGAAACTCAACGACGAAATTCCGTTAATAGGTTTTGCCGGTAGTCCGTGGACGATCTTATGCTATTGCGTGCAAGGTCAAGGTTCAAAAAACTTTGATATCGCAAAAGAATTTTGCTTTACCCAGCCCGAAGCTGCACACGCGCTGCTTCAGAAAATCACAGATACCACAATTTTATATTTGAAAGAAAAGGTAAAAGCCGGAGTGAATGCCGTTCAGGTTTTTGACAGCTGGGGCGGAATGCTTTCTCCCGTGGATTATCAAGAATTCAGTTGGCAATACATTCAGCAGATCATTGATGCTTTAAAAGAAGAAATTCCGGTGATCGCTTTTGGAAAAGGCTGTTGGTTTGCGCTGGGCGAAATGGCCAAAAGTGGCGCTTCAGCCTTAGGTGTAGATTGGACCTGCAGCCCACGAAATGCACGCTACTTAACCGGTGGAAACATTACGCTTCAAGGAAACTTTGACCCGACACGCTTGTTTTCGCCTCCGGCGGAAATCAAACGTATGGTTACCGAAATGATCGACGCTTTTGGAAAAGACAAATACATTGTGAATTTAGGTCACGGTATTCTACCGAATATTCCGCTGGAAAATGCCGGTGCGTTTATTGAAGCCGTAAAAGAGTACAAAGCAGAACGATGAGCATTCGAGCCCGTTTAAAGGCACTGAGCTTGCCTCAGCTTTTCAAATTGGCTCGCTTATTCCTAAAAAATCCCGAGTATGCTTTTTTAACAGCGCGGGCTTCAAAAAAAGCATTACAAATTGCCACAACGCATTACGGAGACAAGCATCATAAAAGCAATCCTGCAAATGCATTTAGACACGCACTGTGGACTGTTTTATTGGGTCAGGCGGTTTATCAAAAAACAGGAAGCCTGAAAGAGGCGCAAAACTGGGCAAAACAATTTACAGATTTGCACGAGCAGCTTTTTGTAAATCGAAAAGCAGACAGAACGATGGACTTGCATAATAATAGTTTTGGCATTCAAGCGCTGCGGCTTTTTGCTGCCAAACCGCAAGAAGAAGCGGTTGCGTTTTTACGGGAAGCAGCTAAAAATGCAGTTCAAATACGCAATGCAAAAGATGCAGAAGCGTATCCCAATAAATTGATTTATCTTTCAAAGTAATGATCAAAGCACTACTATCTGGACTTTTTGCTTACAAAGAAGCGCTGCCGTTGATAGGTAAGCTCAAACTTTGGAAATACTTCGCAGTTCCTATGCTTATTAGCTTCATAACAGCTTTGATCATAGGCTTTAGCGCTTACGGCTTTTCTGATAATTTGGGCGCTTTTATCGCAAAGCTTTGGGTTTGGGAATGGGGTGCAACAACCGTGCGTACGCTTAGCGATATCGCCGGGGCACTTATCATAATCGCTTTGGGACTCATCACTTATAAACATATTATTATGGCATTTTCGGCGCCGTTTATGAGTCCGGTTTCAGAAAAGATCGAGGCACATTTATATGCAGGCGTTCATCAACACCGCGATACCTCAAATGCAGGCCAGCTCGTACGCGGAATCAAAATCAACGTACGTAATCTTGCTTGGGAACTGCTTTTGAGCATTCCGCTATTGTTGCTGAGTCTGATTCCCGTTGTTGGAATTTTAGCAACCGCAAGCCTCTTCCTGATTCAGGCGTATTATGCCGGATTTGGAAATATGGATTATACGCTGGAACGCCATTTTCGCTATCGCGAAAGCATTAACTTTGTAAAAGCCCATCGCGGTTTTGCGATAGGCAACGGTATCGTTTTTATGCTGTTTTTATTGATTCCCGTTATCGGGATTATTTTGGTTTTGCCCATTTCGGTTACGGCCGCAAGCAAAACAACGCTTGAACTTTTAGACCAAAAAAATCATGAGTGAAGCACCAGAATTTGAATTGAGACTGCTGGCAACCGAAGATGCCAAAGCCTTGTACACCTTATTTAAAGAGAATAAAGATTCTTTTAAAACGTATTTTCCGCAGACGTATAAACAAACCAAAACGATCAAAGCTTCTAAAGCCTTGATCGAGGAAACGCTAAACATGGCTGAATGTAAATCGGCTTTTTATTTTGGTTTACACACGGCAATTCACCCGGAACTGGCAGGCTTGGTCATTCTTAAAGAAGTAGACCACGAGCATCACGAGGGAGAGATCGCCTATTGTATAGCCAAACGTTTTAGAGGACGCGGGTGGGTGTCGCAAGCCGTAAAGCAAGTTGCAGATTTTGGATACATCAATCATCAAATACGAACGTATAAAATCATTACCCACAGCAGTAATGAAAAGAGTATTCTCGTTGCAGAACGCAATGGTTTTACCTGGCACAGTACGTTAGAAAACGAATTCAAACCCTTACAAGGGAAAGCTCAGGATATGGAGCTTTACATATTAAAAAAATAAGGAATGAGAGAGCAGTTTGTAAGCTACATCAAAAACTTACAAGACCAGATCACTTCAAAACTTGAAGCTATAGATGGCAAGGCAACTTTTAAAGAAGACCTATGGAAACGTGCTGAAGGCGGTGGTGGCAGAACCCGCGTGATCGAAAACGGAAATGTGATTGAGAAAGGCGGCGTTAATATCTCTGAAGTGCACGGTCCATTAGCCCCGGCGATGCAACAGTATTTTAATGTAGGCGATGTAGATTTTTTTGCCTGTGGTCTTAGTCTCGTCATTCATCCTAAAAACCCGTATGCTCCAACGGTACACGCCAATTGGCGGTATTTTGAAATGCTCGATAAAGCCGGAAACCTGGTCGATTCTTGGTTTGGTGGTGGGCAAGACCTGACTCCTTATTATCTTTTTGAAGAAGATGCGCAGCATTTTCACCAGACGTGTAAAACGGCTTGCGATAAGCACGATCCGGAGTTTTACCCGCAGTATAAAATGCGCTGTGATGAGTATTTCTACAACGCCCATCGGGGAGAAGCTCGTGGTCTTGGCGGTTTATTTTTTGATTACCTCAAAGCTACAGATGATCGCTCGATGCAAGACTGGTATAACTTCGTAACAGAGGTTGGTGATAGTTTTCTCACGGCCTACGCTCCTATTTTAGAAAAGCGAAAAGATCTAGCCTACGGCGAAAAAGAGCGCAATTGGCAAGAAGTGCGTCGTGGTCGTTATGTAGAATTTAATCTAGTGCACGATAAAGGCACACTTTTCGGTTTAAAAACTAACGGAAGAATTGAAAGTATTTTGATGAGTCTTCCGCCGGCGGTACAATGGCGCTACGATCATCATCCCGAGCCGGGAAGCCCCGAGGCTGAGTTAGTAGCCGTTTTGGAAAATCCCAAGGATTGGGTTTAAAACATTAATTATCTTACCCGTATGATAGAAAGTTTATTAGAAGCCTTAAAGTTTTCTCCAGATAATATCCCACTGCGGTTACAAATCGCCAAGCTTTATTTACAAAATGGAAACACGCAGGAAGCAGAAGAGCATCTCCTGTTTATTTTGAGTAAAGAGCCTAAGCACCAAGAAGCAAAGTATAATCTTGCCAAATGCTTTTACCAGCAGGAAAAATATGGCGCAGCCGAGTTACTCCTTGAAGAAATTCTAAATCAGTATAAATCAATAGATGCACTTGAGCTTCTGTGCTATTGCTACATCAATCAAGATGAACTAAATGATGCGCAACAAACCTATCAGGAAATTTTAAGTCTTGATGAACGCTATAACAATGCAGATTTTGATGAAAAACTCAAGCACACCTCAACCTCAAAAGATTCGGCTTTTACAGACGAAGATGCCCTAAGTTTTATCGAAAAGCCAGAGGTAGGTTTTGAGGATGTAGGCGGTATGGAACATATAAAACGCGAAATAGATCTCAAGATCATTAAGCCTCTGCAACATCAGGATATTTACAAAGCCTATGGCAAAAAAATAGGTGGTGGTATTTTGTTATACGGCCCTCCGGGTTGCGGTAAAACGCACCTGGCAAAAGCAACTGCCGGACAAATTAATGCCGACTTTATAAATGTTGGTATCAACGAAATTCTTGATATGTGGATTGGAAGTTCTGAACGCAACCTGCATGAGATTTTTGAAACTGCACGAGCCAATAAACCTTGCGTGATATTTATTGATGAGATTGACGCATTAGGAGCCAATCGAAATGACATGAACAAGTCGGCTGGACGCTCGGTTATCAATCAGTTTTTATCCGAGTTAGACGGTGTTGATTCAGACAATGACGGGATTTTAGTTTTAGGAGCCACCAACGCTCCCTGGCACCTCGACCCTGCGTTTAGAAGACCGGGAAGATTTGATCGAATTATTTTTGTTTCTCCTCCGGATGAGCCTGCACGTGAAAGTATTTTTAAAATTCACCTCAACAACAAACCTGTAGAACACATCGATTACAAAAGCTTAGCAAAAGCATCTAAAAATTTTTCGGGTGCAGATATTCAGGCAGTAATAGATGTCGCTATTGAAGAAAAACTAGAGAAATCTTTTGAAGCAGGCATTCCGGCGCCCTTAAAATCAAAAGACTTACTAAAAGCTATCAAAAAAGTAAAACCCAGTACTAAAGAATGGTTTTCTTCAGCAAAAAACTATGCCCTATATGCTAATGATGCCGGACTCTATGACGATGTTTTGAACTTTTTAAATATTAAAAAATAATGGCTACAGCATTAGACAGAGGCATCACTTTATTTGAACTGGGGCGTTATGAAGAGGCCGTAAAGCAACTAGGTGAAAGCCCAACAGATTTTACAGCACGATATTATATGATGCTTTGTTTCTACAATCTAGAACAATACGACCGTGCAGCTTCATTATCATCGGAACTTTTAGCTGAAGATCCTAATCAGCCAGATGTTTTCTTTATAAAAGCTCGTATTGCCAATCACCGTGATGAAGAGAAGGATGCACTCAAATTTGTAGATGAAGCTATCTCAATGGATCCTGAAGAGGCCGATTATTTTGGTTTTAAAGCAGGACTACTTCTAAAGAAAAAAAAATACCAAGAAGCCCTTCAACTGGCTAATCACGGACTTTCCCTTGATGCCAAAAACAACTATTGCCTTAACCTGCGCGCACAGATTTTAACCAAACTCGACCGTAAGGAAGAAGCTGGAGAAACCGTTGAAAACATTCTATACGACAATCCTGAAGACAGTTATTCGCACGCAAATGTGGGATGGGTTGCATTAGAGCATAGCGATCACAAAAAAGCCATTGAACATTTTAGAATGGCTTTGCAACTTGACCCAAATAATGAGTACGCCCGCAATGGAATGAGTACAGCATTGAAGGCAAAGAACTTCATCTTCCGCTGGCACTTAAAATATGCATTTTGGATTTCGAAACAACAAGGCAAAAATCAATGGATATTTATCATTGGCATTTACTTAGTTTATCGTCTTTCGGTGAAACTACTGGGTGCTGCCGGACTTTCAATACTCGCAGTTCCTCTGATCATAGCCTATTTATTATTTGCTCTGGGAAGCTGGATGATAGACCCAATTTCAAACGCAATCCTCTCCCTTGACCGCAACGGGAAGTTTTTATTAGACCAACAGGAAAAAAATAGCGGAATTGCTATAGTTGCTCTTGCTACTACTGCTTTGATAACCGGTATTCTATTTTATACAACAAGCATAGATTATTTTGCTGCCATTGGCCTTGCTAGTCTTTGTGCTATGGTACCCTTGCCTAGTTCATTTTTAAGAGAAGAGAAAAAAAGCAGGTATTTTGCAATGATCTACGGTAGTCTTATTCTCTTGGTAGGTCTAGCAGGACCTTTTGCAGTAGCAGATATCGGCATGGTATTAATTGCCACTATATTTATGCTAGTTGCCTTTACTTGGCTTGATAATATTGTCTCATAAAAGTAACCTGCGTCTTGAATGTGACTACTTCCAGATTGTGGCTTGTTTGGTTTTAACGTTTCTGTCTTTTTTCAGTTCGTTAAATCGTGCTTTCAGAAGTAGTTTTCTACCTTCTAGATTTCTGGTAAAGATTAATGCTGACTTTCCCAGAAGAAGCTTCCAATTTTCATAAAAAACAGAAGCTTCTTTCTTTCGCTGTGCGAAAATTTCAGGAACGGCAAAATAACTTGAAAAGCCTAACTTTTCACGAAACCAATTGGCCTGCGTAATAATATATCTCGGGTTATCTATCGGAGCGAGTACTTCCTGCAAATACTTAATAAATAGCTTTTCTTCCTTTTCGGTAGCGCCTTTTAAAAAACAATTTAAAATTCCTGCTTTTGGTTCTTCAATTACGATCTTAATTTGACTGGAGTTCGTATGTATATGTTTGAGTTTTACCATAGTATTGAAAACCACCTTGGCTATGCTTTCAATCTCCTTATCTATTCTGCCGTAAAACATATACAGCCGTGTGGCTTTATACAACTTGGGTAAAAGGCTTATGCTAAAGGCAGCAGCTACTGCCACTATAAAATGCACAATACCTTTGGCGATTAATACACGTAAATAGCTTAAAAACAATTCAGGAAGAATAACGGTAAGCACCAATACAACTTCTACCACCGCATATTTTACAGTGCTGTTGTAAGCAACCTTCCTTTTTATTGCAAAAGCTTTGTTATCGTCAAAGTTGAGCTTTAACTCGTTTACCATTATTGAGCCCAACGCTATTGCCCGCTCCCATCGTTCTTTAACTTCTTTTCGATCTTTGGACAAATGAAGCATCTCTCGATTTAATTCACTTATGTTATGCGCTTTTACATCCAGATCAAGTCTATCGCTTCCATTTTCTATAACCGGAGTGCCGGTCAAAGTAACTCCACAAAAAGCTTCAAACCTACGCTGCAACAGTTCATAATCTGCTCCTCCTCCTTCGGCTGTAGGATCAAGACACGCCAAGTGCCAAATTGATGCAACCTTTTCTGGGGATTTGGCTGAGACTCGTATTGCTCGCCCTCGCATTTGATTAGACATTACAAAAGAGCCTACAAAGGATGCAAGAATAAGCGTATTGATGGCGGGGCAATCCCATCCTTCACCCAGCAAAGATTTGGTACCGATCAATATCTTGATAAAGCCATCTTCAAAAAGATTTGTAAGAACTCCAATTAATTTTGTTTTTGATGCCGAACTTGGTTTTAAGATCAAATACGAAGATCGTTCAAGCTGTTCCCAAGTAAGCTCATCTTCTGCCAATAACGGTCTTAAGACCTCTATGACCGAACTGTGTACGATAATGAGTGAGCCTGTTAGAACGGCAATATCCTTTTCGGCGACACCATTAAAGCGTAAATGCTGAAAAATGGGAATCACACCCAACTTGTTTATTGTTGATATCTGACTCGGTGCTAGGTCTAAAAATTCCTTTCGTATATAATCTGACAGAATCACAGCTCTTAAGGATTCACCTAGTGCTTCTTGCTCTGCTTTGGCAATATCCCGTATGCTATTAAGCTTAGTAATACTTTGAGAAAGCGATTTATAGAGCCGTTGCTCTCCGATAAGATTAACGCGCTTTTGATCTAAGCCTCCTACGCGCCGTAATTCTTTCTCTAGATTTGCTAGAACAGCTTCATCTTCAAGATATTGCTCTCTATTCTCAATAAGATAATACTGAAGAAGCACCTCTACCCATTCGTATGAAAAATTTGGAATGTGCTCCTGTTCTTTTTCATCAAGCCCTAAAACTTCAAGCTTCTCTTTAGTGATCGTTTCACCCGACGCATTTAGAAAAATAATAAGGGCAGAATAGCGTTCTGCATTCTCGTAGATTTCCGGTAAAAATTGTTCGGTTTTGCTATAAAATCTATGTCTTTTTACAAGATCAATAAATGCTGAATTGACCGTAAGTGCATTTACAAAATGACGCAATTTCTCACGATATTCCTGAATGTATTTGATGCGCTCCTGACTAGGTTGTGAAAAATGAATAAAATCCTGA
Source organism: Leeuwenhoekiella sp. CH_XMU1409-2 (assembly GCF_037029365.1). NCBI lineage: Bacteria > Pseudomonadati > Bacteroidota > Flavobacteriia > Flavobacteriales > Flavobacteriaceae > Leeuwenhoekiella > Leeuwenhoekiella sp. CH_XMU1409-2. The sequence continues at coordinate 35,461 of NZ_JAYMEI010000008.1, forward strand.
TGCGGACAAAGATTCTTTTCCTTAACAAGTTCTGGCACGGTGATTTCAACATCTACAGGACCGCATAAATCAAAATAGTTACGCAATTCACGAGGCGAACTATCGTAGGGAGGTGTTGCCGTCAAACTTGTATAGATACAGTTTTCTAGCTTTTTAAGCTCAAAGAGCGGAAACCACCACTCATTTTTGAGATGATGCGCTTCATCTAGAACTATATGCCCAATATTTTGATCTTTAAAGAAATCTATTAAAGCCGCTGCTGAAGAATCCATTTCATTTTTAAACAATGCGTGTAGCGATTGATAGGTTGAAAAGGTCAACGTTTCCGGTTCTTTCAGGTTGTACGAACAAGCAACCGCTTCAGCATCTTTAAGGAAACAATTTTGCAAGCGATCATTCCACTGGTTTCTAATGGTTAACGTAGGGCATAACACCAAAGTTTTTCGGTTTATTCTCCGTATCATTTCCAAACCCAAAACTGTTTTCCCAGATCCCGGAGGAGCAATGACGTGAAGGTGATCGTCATCGATATGAGTGTCAAATTCTTTGAGGAATTTAGCTTGATACGAACGCCAGGGAAATATAAAATTGAGATGCTGGGTTATAGCAAAATCAGACTTTAAGCTCAAAATATAGTGGTAAATTTGCAGGTAAAATACAGAATATTATGTTCCCATTAAGAAGAAATCGCAGATTACGTACTTCAGAAGCTTTACGCGCTATGGTACGTGAAACTATAGTAACGCCCAATGATTTTATCGTTCCACTTTTTGTGGTTGAAGGAAAAGGTGTGAAAGACGAAATCGCATTAATGCCGGGCTATTACCGCTTGAGTTTAGATAATCTTCAGAAAGAGATTAAAGAACTTTGGAAAATGGGTCTTAAAAGCGTTTTGCTTTTTGTGAAAGTTGACGATAAATTAAAAGACAACGCCGGTACCGAAGCGCTAAATCCAGACGGATTGATGCAACGCGCCATCAAAACCGTTAAGGAAACCGAACCGCAAATGGTAGTAATGACCGATGTGGCCCTTGACCCCTTTTCTTCTTTTGGTCACGACGGAATCGTAGGCGGCGGAAAGATCATTAACGATGACTCGAGTGCTGTTCTTGCCGAAATGGGATTATCACACGCCAATGCCGGTGCCGACTTTATCGCGCCCAGCGATATGATGGATGGTCGCATTTTTGAAATGCGCACCCTTCTTGAAGATGAAGGACACCACGATGTTGGGATTATGAGTTATTCGGCAAAATATGCTTCGGCTTTTTACGGTCCGTTTAGAGATGCGCTCGACAGTGCTCCGGTAGATCTTAAAGATGTTCCAAAAGATAAAAAAACCTATCAGATGGATTACGCGAACCGGGAAGAAGCCATCAAAGAAACCATGATGGACGTTGATGAAGGCGCAGACATTGTAATGGTAAAACCGGGTCTGTGTTATCTGGATATTGTACGCGATATTAAAAATGCAGTGAATATTCCGGTTTCTGTATATCAAGTAAGCGGTGAATATGCGATGATCAAAGCTGCAGCCGAAAAAGGATGGCTTGATCACGACGCCGTAGTTCTTGAACAAACCTATGCGATCAAACGTGCCGGCGCAGACCTTATCGCGAGCTATTTTGCAAAAGATGTAGTGAAATTGATTTCTTAAAAGATGCGCAAAATTCTATTACTTATCGTTTTGACTATGGGATTCACTTCAGCCAATGCTCAAGAAAGTCTTTTTAAACAAGCCTGGCTTGAAAAATGGCAAAATTCAAAAGAATATTTGATTGCTGTCGCCGAAAAAATGCCCGACTCACTTTACGGTTACAAACCTACCGAGCGAGAAATGAGTTTTGGGGAACAGCTTGAGCACATAAATCAAAATATGGAATGGTTATCAACCACTTATTTTGATAAACAAGAGGCCGAGGTTAGCACAAATGTGAACGAAAAGAAGCGCATTATTGCAAATCTTCAGAACGCATTCGATCTCATATATGAAACGATACAATCGTATCCTGAAAGCAGGCTAACAGAAAAAGTCGACTTTTTTGCTGGTGAAAAATCTAAACTTCAAATACTGAATTTACTTCAAGATCATTTGACACACCATCGCGGTCAGCTTATTGTTTATCTTAATTTAAACGACTTAAAGCCACCTAGATACACGGGTTGGTAATATAAATTTTTAGATTTTGACACGTTTAGACCCTAAGCTTTTCTTAAGCCTTGGCTAAGAGTTTTTGAATTATATTATATTTATCACAAATCAAACCTAACCAATGGCTTTACTCATCGCATTTGCGTTTATATCGATATTTTTCTCGTTTCTCTGCTCTATTCTTGAAGCAGTATTGCTAAGTATCACGCCTAGTTTTATTCGTATTAAAACCAAGGAAGGTAAAGCCTATGCCGAAACTTTAGCCAATTTCAAGAAAGATATCGATAAGCCGCTTATCGCCATTCTTACCTTAAATACAATTGCGCATACCGTAGGTGCGATTTTAGTGGGCGATCAAGCCGGTAAAATGGCGGCAGAGTCCGGCTACGATATTCATATTTTAGGGATTAACTTTGTTGGTTTGGTTTCTACGGTAATGACCTTGGCCATCCTGGTACTTTCAGAAATTATCCCAAAAACCATTGGTGCAACGTACTGGAAGTCTCTGGGGAATTTCACTGCAAAAGCCCTTAAGATCATTCTGGTACTTTTAAAGTATACCGGAATTCTTTGGCTTCTCATGCAAGTGACCAAATTGGTAGGTAAATCGGCACACGTAGGAACGATGAGCCGCGAAGAATTTATGGCGCTTACCGATGCCGCCGAAAAAGAAGGGGTTTTTGAAGATAATGAGACCACAGTAATTAAGAATTTATTGGTCTTCAAATCGGTGATGGCAAAAGACGTGATGACGCCGTTTCCTGTGGTGGTGACCGAAGATCAAAGCATGACGCTTAAAGAATTTCAGAAGCAACATCCGCATTTGAAATTTTCCAGAATCCCGATTTACGAAGAAAAATCACACAACATCACCGGTTTTATTCTCAAAGATGATGTTCTTGAAGAGATCGTAGAAGAACACGGCGAGAAGACGCTGGCCGATATCAAACGCGATATTCTTATTGTAAATGATAACCAACCCATCCCCCAACTTTTTGACACCTTTGTAAAAAGCAGAGATCATCTGGCATTGGTTACAGACGAATTTGGAAACACGATAGGTATCGTTTCTATGGAAGATATTATCGAAACCCTTCTAGGTCTCGAAATTATGGATGAGAGCGACACTATTGAAGATATGCAGGTGCAAGCGCGTAAAAATTGGGAACGTCGCGCAAAACGTATGGGAATTCCTTTAGAAAAAGTCAATACACCTAAAACCAACGTCGAACTTTCTCCGCAGCACGACACGGATGTCAAACGCGAAGATATGCCGGATTCTGACAAACCTTCAGAATGAGTCAGTCCTTTATAGCTTCTCCGCTGGGAACTCTTGAAATTACTGGGGATACCCAAGGAATTTCAGCGGTAACATTTATGGACGAAGAAATTCCGCAGAGCGAAAAAATTCCGGAAGCTTTAACTACTGCTGTATCCCAACTCCAAGAATATTTTGAAGGCAATCGCACTCACTTTGACCTCAACCTGAATCCTCAAGGCACCGATTTTCAAAAACGTGTTTGGGAAGAACTCAGCAAAATTCCTTTTGGAAAAACCACTTCCTATTTACAAATGGCTAAAAACCTGGGCGACCCCAAAGTCATTCGCGCAGCTGCTTCGGCAAATGGTAAAAATCCTATTGCGATCATTATTCCTTGCCATCGCGTCATTGGCAGCGACCAGTCGATGACCGGTTATGCAGGCGGCATCTGGCGGAAAAAATGGCTGCTGAAGCACGAAAGTCCGGTGACGCAGCAATCGCTTTTTTAAACGTTGAGCATTTAATTTTTTGGGTATCTTTAAGTTATGAAAATACTCAAACGCATCTTTTTAAGCTTAATAAGCCTGATTCTTGTACTCATCATTGCGCTTTATATGTTTGATTATGACTATTTGATCAAAGCCGTGCGCACCATATATTTCACCGGCCACACCACGGCGTATCTTGAAGATTATAAAAAGTTTGACAACACCACCATAGAAGCCGGAACTGCTCAGCCCTGGCCACAAGCTAAAAACTACAACAATTACAGGTTGAGCGATGAACTGATGCAGATTCATAAAGAGTTTGGTTCGATCGCGTATTTGGTGATCAAAAACGACAGTATTGTTTTTGAAGATTATTATGATGGTTTTGGTCAAAATTCCAAAAGCAATTCTTTTTCGATGGCCAAAAGCTATGTTTCAGCATTGCTGGGTAAAGCAATAAAAGACGGTTATATAAAAAGTTTAGATCAGCCTGTAGGTGATTTTATTTCAGAATATTCCCAAGGAACTGCAGCACAAATGACCGTGGGGGATTTGGCCTCCATGGCTAGCGGACTCAATTGGGACGAGTCGTATTACAGTCCGTTTTCTGTTACGACGCGTGCGTACTTTGATGATCATCTAGAGCCTGTAATGCTGGGGTTAGGAATGAAAGAAAAACCCGGAACCGGATATCAATACCTCAGCGGAAACACCCAATTACTCGCAATGGTTTTAGAGCGCGCCACCGGCAAAAAATTAGCCGATTATCTTTCTGAAAGCTTGTGGAAACCGCTGGGCGCCAACCAAGATGCACTTTGGCAATTAGACAGTGAAGAAGGCGGCCTTGTCAAAGCCTATTGCTGTATTGCCTCAAACGCTCGTGATTTCGCCCGTTTAGGAAAACTGTATAAAGATTATGGTGAATGGAATGGCAAACAAATTCTAGACTCAGCTTTTGTGGCTAAATCGATCTCACCCAGATTTGAAGGCGAACCTTATGGCTACGGATTTTGGCTGAAAGATTTTAAGGATAAGAAAGTCTTTATGATGCGCGGGCACTTGGGGCAGTATGTGATGGTGATTCCTGAAGATGATCTTATTGTCGTGCGCCTGGGCCACAGCCGCGGTAAAACCAACGCGACCGGTTATCCCGATGAAATGGACGCCTATCTTGAAGAAGCTTATAAAATGAATTGACTATGATCTCCCGACTTCAGCTTGAAAACATTCTTTTTTTAGATATCGAAACGGTTCCGCAACACGAGCATTTCAGCGATTTGGATCCCGAATTACAACAACTCTACGCCGATAAAACCGAATATCAACGAAAGGACGAATATACCGCTGAAGCTTTTTATGACCGGGCAGGAATCTGGGCAGAATTTGGCAAGATCGTTTGTATTTCTGTGGGGTATTTTCACAACACAGAACAAGGCCGAAGCTTTAGAACCACTTCATTTCACGGGGAAGAAAAGCAACAACTGCTCGCATTTAAAAAGTTGTTGTCTGAGCATTACAATAAACCGCAACACGTACTTTGTGCCCATAATGGGAAAGAATTTGATTTTCCATTTATTGCGAGAAGAATGATCATTAACGGAATAAAGCTTCCGTTTAAGCTGGATCTATTTGGAAAGAAACCCTGGGAAGTTCCGCATTTGGACACCTTAGAACTGTGGAAATTTGGTGATTATAAGCACTATACTTCCTTAAAATTACTCACCAAAATTTTAAATATTCCATCTCCTAAAACCGATATCGACGGCAGCCAGGTCTGTGAAGTCTTTTACAAGGAGAACGATATCAAACGCATTGTAGAATATTGCGAGCGCGACGTGGTTGCTGTTGCACAGATTGTACTGCGTCTGCGTAACGAGCAATTGCTGCAAGAAAACGAGGTGACTTCCGTCTAGATTGCTTCAGATAAATTGTACTTTTAAAGTGTGAATCAAGCGGCACTTCTTTCGGTTAAAAATCTAAGTCTGGGATTTAAATCCCGCAACACGACTAATGCAGTTTTACACGACATTAGCTTTGATGTTCTAGCTAATGAAATCGTAGGAATCGTAGGCGAATCAGGCTCGGGAAAATCAGTAACCAATCTTGCTGTTTTAGGCTTGTTACCTCAAAAAAGTGTCGATATTTCTTCCGGAGAAATTCTTTTTGAGGGCGCAGATTTGCTCAACTATTCTACGCAAGAACTTCAGGAAATACGCGGTAACGCGATCTCGATGATTTTCCAAGAGCCTATGAGTTCGCTCAATCCTTCGATGCGCTGCGGAAAACAAGTCACCGAAATATTGCAACGGCATAAAAAACTATCCACACAAGAAGCCAAGACTGAAACACTAAGGCTTTTTGAACAGGTAAAATTACCAAGACCGGAAAGTGTTTTTAAAGCTTATCCGCATGAAATAAGCGGCGGTCAAAAACAACGTGTGATGATCGCAATGGCGATTGCCTGTAAACCTAAATTGCTCATCGCAGACGAGCCTACGACCGCACTTGATGTAACGGTGCAAAAAGAAATTGTTCTGCTCTTAAAAGAGCTTCAAAAGGAAACAGGAATGAGTATCCTGTTTATTTCGCACGATCTTTCTCTGGTGAGCGAGATTGCAGACCGTGTTATCGTGATGTATAAAGGGAAGATCGTTGAGCGTGGGAGTTCGGCGTCTATTTTTAAAAATCCTCAAGAAGATTACACCAAAGCTTTGATCTACGCCAGACCCTCAACCACAGAACGTCTGGAAAAACTTCCTACAGTTGCAGATTTTTTAAAGGGAACGCCGCCGTCGTCACCGGTTTCAACAGCAACGCGTACAAAGCAACATCAAGAAATTTATGCCAAAACGCCTTTGCTTGAAATAAAAAATGCTCAAAAAGAGTATTACACTAAAGTTTCATTCTTCGGAAAAACCGAAAGCGTTAAGGCTGTAAATGATGTAAGTTTTAAAATTTATGAAGGAGAAACTCTAGGACTTGTGGGCGAAAGCGGCTGCGGAAAATCAACGCTAGGAAATTTGATTCTTCAGCTCGACAAAGCAACTTCTGGTCATATTTTTTACAAAGGGAAAGACCTGACGCAGTTAAAAACCCTTGAATTGCGGAAGCTGCGTAGGGATATTCAAATTATTTTTCAAGATCCATATTCCTCTTTAAATCCACGCCTAACAGTAGGTCAAGCAATCACCGAAGCTATGGAAGTTCATAAACTTTATGCTTCAAAAAAAGAGCGCAAAGCAGAGGCATTAAAACTGCTGGAACAGGTAGGATTACTTCCCGAACATTATGATCGCTATCCGCACGAGTTTAGTGGCGGTCAGCGCCAACGTATAGGCATCGCGAGAACTATCGCAGTAAAACCCAAATTCATTGTTTGTGATGAGTCGGTCTCAGCTTTGGATATTTCAGTTCAGGCACAAGTACTCAATCTTTTAAACGCCTTAAAAGAACAATATAAGTTCACCTATTTGTTTATCTCTCACGATCTGGCTGTAGTAAAATATATTTCAGACCGTCTGCTTGTAATGCGCAACGGGCAATTTGAAGAAACCGGAGAAGCCGATGCGATTTATGCGCATCCACAAAGCGACTACACCAAATCTCTGATCAACGCCATCCCAAAAGGGATTTAAAACATAAAGAAAAATACTTTTTTTGTGAGATACCAAAGGTTTGAAATAACCTCAAAGGTGGCTTTGATAGTGGTTGCTATCTTAGGAGCAGTGGCAGCATGTTGAGTAGTCATGGGCGTGAATACAACTTTAGTTAATAATTAGGGATTACAGCTAAAAAAACACCTTGATTCTATTAAAAGGTGTTTCGTTTTATATTTAAAATCTTACGATTTAGGGTTTCTAAAAATAAAAACCGCAAGGCTCCCCTCGCGGTTTTTTTAAACAAATCATAACATCAAAATACTCCTATTTTGAAGCTAGACAACAACCTAAATTTTGCAATTCCCGGGGTTGTTGTAAAATCTTACCGAGTTGGATTGGTGCTAATGTAGGATTTTTTTTCAATGTGTCAAACAAAATCACTTGTATTTATCAATAAAATGTTAAAAAATATCGTATTTCAACCGGGTTTAGGTGTTTTTCAGCGTTTAAAAATCCAAAATAGGTAATTCAACGAGTAACAACGCTCGTTTAAAGACAAAAAAAGAGCCTTTTAAAAGGCTCTTTTATATCGATAAAATACAAGGTATTTATGCTAAAATCATTTCGGGAACATCATCTGGTATTTCGAGTGTTCCTTCAGTCGCTTTTTTGATTTCCTCAACACTAACTCCCGGAGCGCGCTCTAAAAGCTTAAAGCCAGATGGCGTTACTTCAAGAACAGCCAAATTGGTTACGATCTTAGTAACACAACCTACACCGGTAAGTGGTAGTGTGCAGCGCTTTAAAAGCTTAGACTGCCCGGCACGATTGGTATGCATCATCGCCACGATGATATTTTCGGCACTCGCGACAAGATCCATCGCACCGCCCATACCTTTTACCATTTTACCGGGAATTTTCCAGTTGGCAATGTCCCCGTTCTCAGCAACTTCCATCGCACCTAGAATAGTCAGGTCAACGTGTTGCCCTCTGATCATTGAGAAACTTAAAGCAGAATCAAAAAACGAAGCACCCGGAAGCGTAGTAATGGTTTGTTTACCGGCATTAATAATGTCGGCATCCTCTTCCCCTTCAAAAGGAAAAGGTCCCATTCCTAAAACTCCATTCTCGCTCTGAAATTCAACTTCAATATCATCTCGCACATAATTGGCAACCAATGTAGGTATGCCAATCCCGAGATTCACATAAAAACCGTCTTGAACTTCGCGAGCGATACGCCGTGCGATTCCGTTTTTGTCTAGCATATTATTTGTTTGGTTGTGGAGTCATTCGTAAGTAAGGCTTGATCTCTGTATGCCCTTTAGGGAAAAACTCCGGAATTTGCTCATTGCTTACACTTGGAGAGATCACACAATCTTCACCATCTTTCCAGTTAGCAGGGGTAGCCACTTTGTGATACGCCGTTAACTGAAGCGAATCGATCACGCGTAAAATTTCGTCAAAATTTCGCCCTGTTGAAGGTGGATACGTCAGTGTAAGTTTAATTTTCTTATCTGGGCCAATCACAAAAACCGAACGTACAGTAGCCTTTTCACTCGCATTGGGATGAATCATATCATAAAGTTCTGCAACCTTGTGATCTTCATCTCCAATAATCGGATAATCTACTGTTGTATTTTGGGTTTCGTTGATGTCTTTGATCCATTCTTTATGCGATTCAACACCATCAACACTTAGCGCGATAGGCTTTACATTGCGTTTTTTAAACTCGCTGTGGTAATTGGCTACCGTACCCAATTCTGTGGTACAAACCGGCGTGTAATCTGCCGGGTGAGAAAATAAAATCCCCCAGCTGTCTCCAAGCCACTCGTGAAAATTAATGGTTCCTTCTGTTGTATCTGTTGTAAAATCTGGTGCAACATCACCTAATCTTAAATGTGCCATTGTTTAATTAAATTTTTGGTTGTTATATATTCTTAGTTGTTAATCGTCGTGTTTCCTTACGGTACGTTGCTCGATACGCTTTTCATAGTTCTTTCCTTCAAAAATGCGTTGAACAAAAATCCCGGGAATGTGTATTTGGTTAGGGTCTAATTCGCCGGCAGGTACAAGCTCTTCAACTTCGGCAACAGTAATCTTTGCTGCCCCACACATTATGGGATTAAAATTGCGCGCCGTTCCTTTAAAAATGAGATTGCCAGCAGTATCACCTTTCCAAGCTTTTATAAATGAAAAATCGGCTTTAAAAGCGTGTTCTAAAACATACATCTTGCCATCAAACTCACGCGTTTCTTTGCCTTCGGCTACTTCGGTACCATAGCCTGCAGGTGTGTAAATCGCCGGAAAGCCTGCTTGTGCTGCACGGCAACGTTCGGCTAAAGTTCCCTGCGGAATCAATTCGACCTCAAGTTCACCGCTTAACATTTGACGTTCAAACTCGGCATTTTCACCCACGTAAGACGAGATCATTTTTTTGATCTGCTTTTTCTGAAGCAATAAGCCCAAGCCAAAATCATCTACCCCGGCATTATTAGAAATACAAGTTAGATTTTTCACGTTAAGTTTAACGAGTTGCTCAATGGCTTTTTCCGGAATTCCGCTCAATCCAAAACCACCCAGCATCAAGGTCATATCGTCCTCGACACCTTTTAATGCTTCAGTTACTGAGTTTACCGTTTTTGTTATCATTTTCTCATTTTAGAATAAGAAAATTACAAAATACGTTTTCTAACCGCAATCTTTTAGCAGTAATTTAGGGTATTCAGAATACGGGATTTGAAGTCGGTTAAAAATCGAGTTCGTCTGGTAATTCTACTTCTTGACGCTCCCCTTCTACCGGTTGCGAGCAATCGACTCGAATACTCAAATCTTCGGGACGTTCAAAATCCTCTTGTGAGATATTTAGGGCCTCGTCTTCGTAGCATTTTTTCATAAACACCGCCCAGATTGGTAGCGCCATAGTAGCTCCTTGACCGTAGGTTATACTTGGGAAATGCACTGAACGATCATCACCTCCTACCCAAACACCACTTACCAGATTAGGCACCATTCCCATAAACCAACCATCACTTTGATTTTGAGTAGTTCCGGTTTTACCGGCAATCGGGTTTTTAAACATATAAGGATGCCCTGTAACCACGTTGTTATACACATAATTATTGATCGCTCCAGAACGCAGTCGCGCTCCAGAACCGTATTGTGTTACACCCTCCATCAAATTAACGGTTACATAAGCTGATTCCTGACTGATAATATCTTTAGCCTTTGGAACGCTTTGATACAACACCGTACCGTTTTTATCTACGATCGTCGAAACAATCTGTGGTTCTACGTGAACCCCTTTGTTAGCGAAAGCAGAATAGGCCGAAACCATCTCGAACAAGCTTAAATCTGGCGTTCCTAATGCTATTGAAGGTACTGCCGGAATATTTTCGGTATCTACGCCTAGTTTATCAATTAAGTTGATCACCGGTTGCGGACCTACACGATGCATTAAACGGGCTGAAACCGTGTTGATCGAGTTGGCAAGCGCCGACTTTAACGTTACCATTCCTTTAAAGCCTTCGCTAGAATTTTCCGGGCACCAGTCTTCCTGCGCGCCCATATCTCCTGCAGGGATACAGTACGGAATATCTGGAACCGTATCGCAAGGCGAAAGGTGCAATTGGTCTATCGCCGTAGCATACAAAAACGGCTTGAAGGTAGAACCTACTTGGCGTCTTCCGGTTTTTACGTGGTCGTACTGAAAATGCTTGTAGTTGATTCCTCCTACCCAAGCTTTTACTTCGCCCGTTTGTGGCGTTAAACTCAATAAACCGGCACGTAAAAAGCGTTTGTAATACAAAATACTATCTCGCGGGGTCATTACCGTGTCTACTTCTTTTGCGCCATCTTTCCAGACAAAAACACGCATATCGGTCTCTTTGTCAAAAGAAGCCTTGATATCTTCTACCGAAATATCCTGAGCGGCCATTTTTCTCCAACGATCAGAATTGCGCATTGCACGATTGATAATTACTTCCTCCTCTTCTGTAGTAATATCTCTGAATGGCGCCGTAGTGTTTCTTTCGTTTTGGCGATCAAACTCTCGCTGAAGGTTTTCCATATGTGCGGTAACAGCTTCTTCTGCATAGCGCTGCATGCGCGAGTCAAGCGTTGTGGTAATTACGAGTCCGTCGCGATAAATGTTATAATATTCTTCATTACCATCTGCATCAAAACCTTTTGGATTCTCTTTGATCCAGTCTGACATAAATGCTCTAAGATACTCTCTAAAATAGGTTGCAATCCCGTCAGCGTGACCTTCTGGAGAAAATTTTATCTCCATAGGCATTGCGATCAGGCTGTCCCGTTCAGCTTCGGTGATTTTTCCGGTTTCGGCCATAAGTGCTAAAACCGTATTTCTACGCTCTAACGACTTGTCTTTTGAAATCTCCCGATACGGATTGTACTGACGGGGATTTTTTAGCATCCCGGCAATGATCGCCGATTCTTCAGGTCTTAAATCGATAGGTTCTTTGTCAAAATAAATTTTGGACGCAGAACGGATTCCCACCGCTTGAAACAAGAAATCTTGTTTATTGAGATACATGGTAATGATCTCTTCCTTGGTATATTGGCTTTCTAAACGTGTGGCGATGATCCACTCTTTTACTTTTTGCAAAACACGCTCAAACTTGCTGCTGGGCGTATCTGAAAACAGAAGCTTTGCCAACTGCTGCGTGATAGTACTCGCTCCCCCTTTTGAACCTAAAAAAGCTACAGCTCTTGCGGTACCGCGCATATCGATGCCAGAATGCTCGTAAAAACGTCTATCTTCCGTAGCAACAACTGCATCAACAAGGTTCTGTGCTAAATCTTCATATTTAACCGGAGTACGGTTTTCATTGTAGAATTTTCCCAGTGTTTTTCCGTCAGAAGAAAGGATTTCGGTAGCCAGATTGCTTTCTGGATTCTCAAGTTCTTCAAAGGTGGGTAGTTTTCCAAAAACACCCCAAGATGCGAGTAAGAACACGAGAATAATCGCCCCTAATCCGCTTAAAAATAAAATCCAAAACCCTTTAATATATGGGCGATAATTGGTTTGTTTTGCCTTTGCAGCAGGCTTCTTTTTATTTTGAGCCATTTTATTATAATTCGTTTGTTTTTTCAATACGCAAACCTACGTCCTTTATTCCTTCTAAATCAGAAATAGGATCTACGTCTCCGTTACGGCGCATCGCTTGTTTAACTTTAAACGTATAGGTACCCGTCTCGTTAAATTGTATGTTCTCTTTATACCAAAGTTTATTTTCTTTCAAATCACCAAAACCTTCACCAAGCCAGCTTCCGTCTGGTTCTGCCATTTTATATTCTAGTGTATCTGTAATGGTTTTTCCGTTAGGGAACTGCATTTCTGTGATTAAAAACAGATTACTAAAAGCGTATGCGTTATCATTCCGCAAGGTTATAAACGCATTATATTGGCTTAAAGTGTCTAGATCATTAACTTTTAAGATTACTGCAGAATCACTTTTCCAGTATTTAGGCAGTGACTTATACTCGTGAAATGCTGCTGTTTTATCGCAAGAAATAAAACACATAAAAAACAGCACGGCATATACTAGTCTATGCATTTTTCTTAGGTCCCTTTTTGCGGTAATTCCCTTTTTTACGACGGTTTTTTGAACGCTTTCTTGATTTTTGAGGTTTATCAAAACGTGTTAAACTGTCTTGCCCTACTACGTTACCAAATTCAACTTTAGTGTCTGTGATAAGTTCTGCAGCGTACTCTTCAAGACTTGCCACCTTGTTTTTCTTCTTGTTGGCTTCGATAATTTCATTGGCCTGCGTGGTGGTCAACTTATGCCAGTTCATCCACTCGCCTTCATAAGCATACCAAAGGTGTCCCTGAAAAATATCGATCTTCTGGCAAACAGCAGTTCCCTTATCGGTATAGAGTTTTTGTTCGGTTTTGGGGAAATCTTTTAGCGCATCTAAATAGGCATCTAACTCGTAATTTAGACAGCATTTTAACTTCCCACATTGCCCGGCCAGTTTTTGCGGATTTAATGAAAGTTGCTGATAGCGTGCTGCGCTTGTGGTCACCGATCTAAAATCGGTTAACCAAGTTGAGCAACACAACTCGCGCCCGCAAGAACCAATTCCGCCTAAACGCGCTGCTTCTTGTCTAAAGCCTATTTGACGCATTTCGATACGCGTTCTAAACTCTTGTGCAAATTCTTTGATCAATTGTCTAAAATCTACACGCTCTTCTGCGGTATAGAAAAAAGTCGCTTTTGACCCATCGCCCTGGAACTCAATATCAGAGATTTTCATCTGAAGTCCTAAACGAATAGCGATCTGGCGCGAGCGTACTTTGATGCTTTCTTCACGCTCTTTTACGCTTTCCCAAACTTCAATATCTTTTTGGTTGGCTTTGCGGTAAATCTTTAGAAAATCGTCGGTTTTATATGGAATGCGTTTCTTTTTCATCTGAACACGCACCAACTCACCTGTTAATGAGACGATACCCACATCGTGACCCGAAGCCGCCTGCACCGCCAGTACTTCGCCCACGTTGATCTGTAATTTATCTACGTTCTTCACGTATTCTTTGCGACCGTTTTTGAAGCGAACTTCAACAAAGTCAAAGGGTTCCTGCCCATCGGGCAGACTCATATTTGAAAGCCAGTCAAAGACTGTAAGTTTATTGCATCCATCGGTACCACAGGTACCATTATTTTGACAACCACGCGGTTGACCGTTTTTGGTCGTACCACAATTTCCACACGCCATGAGATCCTATATGTTTGTAAATCTCCAGAATAAAAAACTCCGGGATTTGATGATTTATATATGTTGACAACGGAAAGCTTCCGTCTTAATTGCTGCTAAAGATAACATTTTAGCTATGCAAAAATATAGTAATTCTAATTGGGGATTAAAGCAAATGTGTGGCATTTTACATTTCGGAAGCAATTGCGCATAAAAAAAGTCGGTTATCTAAAACCGACTTTTTCTACGTTATTTCTTCAATTCTTATGCTTTCTTCTGAAACTTCAGCTTTTCAGACCTGCCCTTTTTAAAGATCTTGTTGCTGTTAGGAATGCCTTTGCGCAGTTCTTTTTGCACATCATAAGGCAAAGCGATCACCTCTTTACATTCGTCTGAACAGGTGTGATTCATCGCTTCTGCACACTCGTCACATTGTATAAAGAGTAAATGACAAGCTTCGTTAGCACAGTTTACATGCGTGTCACAAGGCTTTCCGCACTGGTGGCAATTTGAAATAATATCTTCTGAAATGCGCTCGCCACGACGGTGGTCAAATACGAAGTTTTTCCCTTTAAATTTATTTTCAAGCTTCAACTGCTCAACCTGACGTGCGTATTCAATAATCCCGCCTTCTAGTTGATAGACTTGTTTAAAACCTTTGTGTTTATAGTAAGCGCTGGCTTTTTCGCAGCGTATTCCACCGGTGCAATACATCACCAGTTTTTTATCTTCTTTGTGATCGCGTAAGTCTTCTTCAATAAGATCTAAGCTGTCGCGAAAGGTATCAACATCTGGAGTTACCGCATTTTTAAAATGCCCGATCTCGCTCTCGTAGTGGTTGCGCATATCTACGAGCACCACATCATCTGCTTCTATGAGTTCGTTAAAGGTAGCGGCATCTACGTGAACGCCTTTATTGGTAACATCAAAAGTGTCGTCATCAAGACCGTCTGCCACGATCTTAGGACGCACTTTAACTTTAAGTTTTAAAAAGGATTTGGCGTCTTGCTCGATGGCGATATTAAGGCGAACGTTCTCTAGAAAATCAATCCCGTCTAAAAAGGTTTTGAACTCGTCAAAGCGTTTTGCCGGTACCGATAGTTGTGCATTGATCCCCTCGTGCGCGACATAAATTCGCCCCAGAACATCCATTTGATTCCAGGCTAAAAACAGGTGATCTCTAAAAAGTTGCGGATTGCCAATTTTGGCATACTGATAGAACGAGAGCGTCAAGCGATCTTCGCCTGCCTCATCAATTAATGCTGCTCGTTCTTTTGCGCTTAATTTGTTGTACAGTTGCATGCTATACTTAATTTTAAGGTTAAAAGTGGCGCAAAAGTAGCATTTTTAAGTCATTAGCTGCAAGAAATGTCTCTTGTGTTTCACATAGACGCCAAAGCTTAGGGCACAAAAAAATGCCCGCGAGTTTCTCGGGGGCATTTTTCTTGAACGGCTAATTCAGGTTATCATATTATTTGATGTTTTCAAATAAATACGAGCTAACCGCCGTCCAATCTAACATTGCAATAATAAGGCACGCTCGTGCAACGCTCACTACTGCAATGTATTTGTTTCACTTTCTGTACCATAGCACATAAGATTTTCTATTTAGATACACATTTACGTAATGCGTTGCTTCTAAAGATGTTAAATTTTCAGTTTGGAATTTTTCCTTCTCAAAGGCTCAAAAAAGAGTGAAACGCTTCGTTTGTTGGAATTTTTCCAATATTTAGGAATAAATCATTGGTTGCCAATAAAAGAAATATTACTTTAGCAGCTTAAAGAAGCGTGTGAGCATCCTATTGTTTGGCGCTTCCTTCTAAACAAACTCAAAACCAGAGTTTAAAGACACTAAAAAGTATGAGTAAAGAACAAGAAGCCAAGTTAAAAGCCCTGAAGCTTACCCTTGATAAAATGGATAAAACCTACGGAAAGGGTACCGTAATGAAAATGGGAGATAATGCGATTATAGAAGTTGAATCTATTTCTACAGGTTCACTTGGTCTTGATATGGCATTAGGTGTAGGCGGTTTACCTAAAGGGCGAATTATAGAAATTTATGGTCCTGAATCTTCAGGTAAAACAACCTTGACCTTACACGCTATTGCCGAAGCACAAAAGAAAGGCGGTATTGCGGCTTTTATTGATGCGGAGCACGCTTTTGATCGTTTTTATGCTGATAAATTAGGAGTAGATATTGAAAACCTAATCATTTCACAGCCAGACAACGGGGAGCAAGCGCTTGAAATCACAGACAACCTCATTCGTTCTGGAGCAATCGACATCATTGTAGTCGACTCTGTCGCTGCATTAACTCCAAAAAGTGAGATTGAAGGAGAAATGGGAGATTCTAAAATGGGTCTTCACGCAAGATTGATGTCTCAGGCCTTACGTAAACTTACAGGGTCTATCAGCAAAACCAACTGTACTGTGATTTTTATCAACCAGTTGCGTGAAAAGATCGGTGTGATGTTTGGTAACCCCGAGACAACAACGGGTGGTAACGCACTTAAGTTTTATGCTTCGGTACGACTTGACATTCGTAGATCTACACAGATCAAAGATTCTAATGGTGAAGTACAAGGTAACAAGACCCGAGTAAAGGTGGTTAAGAATAAAGTGGCTCCTCCTTTCCGTCAGGCAGAATTTGATATTATGTATGGTGAAGGAATTTCTAAAGTTGGAGAAATTCTTGACATTGGTGTTGATTATGAGATCATCAAAAAGAGTGGTTCTTGGTTCAGCTATCAAGACACCAAGCTGGGTCAAGGACGTGATGCAGTAAAAGCCATTTTAAAAGACAATCCAGACTTATTGGAAGAACTTGAGGTAAAAATCAAGGACGCTATCAAAATAGCCAAAGAAGCTTAAAATATTTTTAAGCCCTCTTACGCAACCTTTTTCATCTTAAAGTATCTACTTATCAAAAAGCAGATAATTTTAATGATGAAAAAGGTTTTTTTATTAATTGGTTTATTAGGTTTAATGGCCAGTTGTTCTCTTGATGATGAAGGGCAAGTTGTGAGTTATGAAGCACTTCCGATTGCAGATTACGAGTTACCCGAAAGTTTTGTTTACGGCGAGCGTTATCAATTACCGGTATCTTTTGTATTGCCAACCACCTGCCACGAGTTTTACAACTTTGAAGCTGCAAGGCAAGACAGTACGCGCTTTGTATATGCTATAAGTCAGGTTCTAGAAAGTGACTTGTGTACCGATACGCCCAACGACACCATCTCGACATTTCTAAATTTTGATGTAATTTATAATTACACTTATGTATTTAAAATGTACAAAGGCGATGATGAAAATGGGGAGCCTATCTATGAGACGCAAGAAGTTCCTGTAGAGCAACCTTAATTACCAAGCACCAAACAATGTGAGTTTAGAAAAGCTCTTAAAAGGTTTAATCAAAGAAAAACCAAAGGCGCAGGCGGAGTTATACACCTTGTACTCCCGCACGCTCTTTGGTGTTTCTTTGAAGTATTCTCGCAACTACGAGGAGGCAGAAGACAACCTTCAAGACGCATTTCTAACCATTTTTAAAAAAATACAGCAATACAAAGGTAAAGGCTCTTTTGAAGGCTGGTTAAAGCGTATCGTGATCAATACCGCATTGCAACGCTATCGCAAGCAACAAGTTTTTGAAATAGTAAATGAGCAACAAATTGAACAAGAAGAAGTAACTGTTGATACTGAAGATATTTCGCTTCAATTTTTACTTAAGATCGTTCAAGAATTACCAGATCGCTACAGGCTGGTGTTTAACCTTTATGTATTGGACGGTTATCCACATAAGGAGATTGCCAAAATGTTAAGCATAAGCGAAGGGACGAGTAAGTCTAATCTTGCGCGCGCCCGATTAATTTTAAAAGAAAAAGTTGAAAATTTTCAGCAAAGTGAAACCCTACAATCCTCAACACGGTGAAAGAGCAAAAAAACATAGACCGCCTGTTTCAGGAAAAGTTTAAAGACTATGAGGCTACGCCAAGCGATAAGGTTTGGGCCGGCATAGTTGATAAGCAAAAGAAAAGACGCACCGTGATCCCGCTTTGGCTTCAGTTGGGTGGCGCAGCGGCGGTTCTTGCCCTTTTAATTTTGGCGGGTAATTTTATTTTTACTCCGGCAGATACGCCCGATGCGGAAATTGTTCTAGAAGAAACTAAAACTTTAGAAGATAACAACAATATCGAAATCACAAATACCTCTGAAAAAAATACAGCGGTAGCCACTTCAGAAGAAGAGTCGGCTGAAACGCGAGAGCAAAATAACCCACATTCGAATAGGTCTTCAGTTATAAATACCGAAACTTCTAAAACAGTTGCACAAACTTCTCAAAATGAAAAAGCAGATGCTGGCAACAACACAGCGACTAGCAAGCCTACACAGCCGGTAGTGACAGACACTACCTCATCTTACGGCATTGCCCAGTCTAACCAAAACAACAACGCAAACCCTTTGCAGCAACAAAACACTGCTGCGGAAAATCAGGCCAATGCAATAGCTGCTACAGAAAATGTGTCGAAAGACGACCGGCTTCCAGCAGAGGAAACCAAAAGTTTGCAAGAAATCGCCGATGCGCAAAAGGAAGATGCTATTGCAGATGCTGAAGTTGAAGATCCAAAATCTAAAACAGACACGCGCTGGGGAATTACGCCCATGGTTGCTCCAGTTTACTATAACAGTTTTGGTGGTTCTGGTATTGCCTCAGAATTTGCCGATAATAAAAAGAGCGGTGATGTTAATTTTAGCTACGGTGTGCAAGTGAGTTACGCGGTGACAAATAAGCTTACCGTTCGTTCCGGGATCAACAAGGTAGATCTTGGCTACCGCACCGAGCAAATAAATTTTGCTCCTACCATACAAGCCCGTTCGATAAGCAGTATTGACTACAATCAAAGTTCTCAACTCATTCAGATTGCAGACGGTAATAAGAGTTTAGCTTCTTCAGCAGCTGAATTTGCTAACAATTCTACCGTTGCAGGAACGAGTATCAATAATGCGTTACATCAGGAGCTCGGCTATATCGAGGTCCCTTTTGAAGCAGAATATGCGCTACTCGATCGCAAAGTGGGTATTCAGGTTATTGGTGGTTTTAGTACCCTGTTCCTAAATAACAATTCGATTTCACTCGAAGAGAGCAATTCGGTTTCTCGATTGGGTGCATCCAACAGTTTAAACAATACGAGTTTTAGCACCAATGTAGGTCTGGGATTAGATTATAAATTCACTGATCGTATTCAGTTTAACCTAGAGCCTATGTTTAAATATCAACTGAATGCTTATACCAAAACCGTAAGTGATTTTAGGCCCTATTATTTAGGCCTTTACACCGGTTTAAGCATTAAGTTTTAAAATACATGAAAAAGGAAGATTAGATAACTGAAGCTTAGTTCAAAATCAACCGGCTGAGCTTCGGTTTTATCTTCAAAATCTTTAAAAGAAACTGTATGCTGCCAGCTAACAGTATGCAGGAAGTTAGGTTAGTTTTTTAGTTGGTTAGGTTAATTATTGCTAGCGCAATGATGAAGAAAAGTCGCCTTGTGGTTAGGGCGACTTTTTTATGCTTCAATATCGTAAGCCTGATCTTTTAAGAGCTCGGCATGAATGGCTTTAAAGGTCTGCTCTTTCAGAGTTTTACGATCATTAGGTTTGAGTCCTTCCGTTTGAATAAAAGGTAAAACTTTGACACGCATCAAACCCGGCGAACCCGTAAAAAAGTCATAGGAAAACCGTTTTTTATTGTCGTAAAACACCATAGGTACAATAGGCACTTGATGATCAATTGCCAATCTAAAAGCGCCATCTTTAAACGTATCGAGTATGATACTCGTATCATCCGGAACGCCGCCTTCGGGAAAAATACAAATACTTAAACCTTGTTTTAATCTATTTTGTGCGCTTTCAAAAACGGCACGTCGACTTTTAGGATCGCCGCGATCTACAAGAATACAGGTTTGCTTATAAAAATATCCAAAGAGCGGAAATTTTGCCAACTCCTGTTTTCCTACAAAAACGAAAGGATTGCGCACGCTACTCAACATCAACATAATGTCTGTCATGGACGTATGGTTAGCAACATACATATAACTTTTACCGCGCTGTGTTTTTTCTAGGCGCTTCACTTCTGGCCAAAAGCCCATTCCATATAGAATAAACCGTGCCCACAGTCGCGCCATTTTGAAGAAATAGGGATACCAAGAATCCTTTGCTACCGAAATAAGTAAAAAGGGTAACAGCACAAGGATAGGGACTATAATTAGAATATAGAACCAAATGCGCCAAAGCAAAATCAAAATTTTCTGAAGCAGTCTTATCATCAATAGTATACGCTTAGGTCCTGTTTGAAGAACAAACCGGCATCTCAAAAATAGACATTTTAAAAGGAGTTAATACGTGAAAAGGGGTAACTTTGCTCAAAATTTAAATCAACCATGTCACGAATTTTAACCGGTGTTCAAAGTACAGGAACACCTCATTTAGGTAACTTATTAGGAGCTATTATTCCTGCGATCAAGATGGCCAATGAGCCAGAAAATGAATCCTTTTTATTCATCGCAGATATGCACTCGCTTACGCAAATAAAAAATGGCGAAACCTTAAGACACAACACCTATTCTACTGCCGCGACATGGCTTGCTTGTGGTCTTGACATTAACAAAACGGTTTTTTATCGTCAAAGTGATATCCCGCAAACCACAGAACTTACCTGGTATTTGAGCTGTTTTTTTCCGTATCAGCGTTTGACGCTTGCGCATAGTTTTAAGGATAAAGCAGACCGTCTAGAAGATGTAAATGCAGGTCTTTTTACGTACCCAATGCTTATGGCAGCAGACATCCTTTTGTATGATGCCGAAATTGTACCTGTAGGTAAAGATCAATCACAGCATCTTGAGATGACTCGTGATGTTGCTTCACGTTTTCACGCACAAATGGGTGAAACTTTTGTTATTCCTGAATTGAAACTTCACGAAGAAACCATGTATATCCCGGGAACAGACGGGGCTAAAATGAGTAAAAGTAAAGGCAATACGATAATTATTTTTCAGTCTGATAAAGCATTGAAAAAACAAATTATGAGCATTGAAACCGATAGCACGCCTTTAGAAGACCCTAAAGATCCTGACACGTGTAATGTTTTTGGCATCTATAAATTGCTTGCTTCAAAAGATGAAGTTGCCCAGATGCGTAAGAATTATGAGGCTGGTGGTTATGGTTATGGTCACGCTAAAAAAGCTTTGTACGAACTTGTCCTAAACACGTTTGAAAAAGAGCGCGCACTTTATAACCATTATATGGAAAATCTTGATGAACTTGATGCTGCCTTGAGCGTAGGTGCAGAAAAAGCCAGGGGAATTGCAAACGACGTATTAGAACGCGTGCGTAAAAAAGTAGGATACTAAGTCAGTTCAAATTGTTTTCCCGGCAAGGGTCTTACAACTCCTTTCAATTCCATATTGAGAAGGATGCTGGCTACTTTAAACGTGGGCATTTTGCAATGTAGCGCAATCAGATCTAGTTGCTCTTTGCCCGCGTCTGATAGGTAATTCCAGATTAGTTTTTCTTCAGAAGACAACTCTACAAATAATTGCTTTTGTACCGGTTTTAAATCTTCTTCAATTTGCCAATTGAGTAGATAAATCAAATCTGCAGCACTGGTGATCAATTGTGCTTTTTGGGTTTTGATCAAATTATTACAGCCCAAACTTTGTGCATCTCCGGGTCTTCCGGGTACTGCAAAAACATCTCTGTTATAAGAGTGCGCAATATCTGCAGTGACTAGCGAACCTCCTTTTTCGGCACTCTCGATGACAACTGTTGCTTCACTCATCCCAGCGATAATGCGATTTCTACGTAAAAAATTGGTGCGGTCAAAAACATCACTACTCCAAAAATCAGTAATAAACGCACCTTGCGCTTCTACTGCTTTCACATATTTTGCGTGTACTTTAGGATAAATCTGGTTCAACCCGTGCGCTAAGACCGCAATCGTATCTAAACCATTATCCAGCGCTGCGCGATGCGCAGTGATATCAACTCCATACGCAAAGCCAGAAACAATAAGCGGATTGAGCGGCGCCAGATCTTCAACAAATTGCTTGATAAAATCGATACCATGACTCGTCACTTTTCGCGTTCCTACAATTGAAATCATACGTTGATGCGTGTAGTCTTTACTACCGCGCTTAAACAGTAAGATCGGGCCGTCTATGCAATGTTTTAAGCGCTCAGGATATTCCGACTCCAAATAACCGCAACAGTGAATTTTATTATCCTGAATAAACTTCAGCTCTTCCTCGGCAGCAAGGCGGTGTTCCTTTTCAAAAAACTCTTTGAGCTTCAGCGTTCCTATACCGTCTAGTTTTAAGAGACTTTCCATTTTTTGACTCAACAAGTTTTGCGCAGATTCAAACCGCGCGATCAACCGCTTGATCGACGTATCACCCAATTTTGGAATACGTTGTAATGTAAGGTATGCAAGGAGCTCTTCTTCTTCCATTTCTGTAATTAACTGTTAATAAAGGTATTGTAAAATTGTTAACAATTCACAGATAACTTTCTAAAATGGGTAGGCTTTTTTTATAATTTTACTTTATGCATTTTTCAACTTACATCAGCGACTTACTTTATAGATACGAGTGCGTGATTGTGCCAGGCTTTGGTGCATTTTTAGCACATCGTGTTTCTGCGCATTATGACGAAACGACGCAGGCCTTTTTCCCACCTAAAAAACGCATTTCTTTTAACGCCCAATTGCAGGAAAACGATGGCTTATTAGCCAATTATATCGCTTCTGCAGAACGTTTAAGTTATGAAGACGCGCTTTTACAAGTCCAAGAGTTTGGACTTCAAATTCAGCAAAAATTAGATGCTGAAGAGCGCGTGTATGTTGACAAAATTGGTACATTAACTCGCAATGAAGCCGGTAAAATAAGCTTTGAGCCAGAAGCCAAAACAAATTACCTTACTGAAGCTTTTGGTCTTGCATCATATAACGCGCGTCCTGTGAGCCGTGAGGTTCTTACACAACAGGCTGAAGAAATTGAAGAAAAAGCACCTATTCACATCACTCCAGAGCGACGTTCTAACGGATGGATGAAATATGCGGCGGTAGGCTTACTTACCATCGGCTTGTCTGGATCTTTAGGCTTCTTATACTTCAAGGATATTGCAGATCATAATTTTGCTGAAAAGCAAAAAGCAGAGAGTCAAGTGGAGAATACCATTCAACACGCGACGTTTACCATTGACAATCCTTTGCCGGCAGTAACCTTGAATGCGTTTAAACCCAAAGGAAATTATCACATTGTGGCAGGAGCTTTCAGAATTCCTGAAAATGCTGAAACACGCGTAAATCAATTACGTGAAGCAGGATATAAAGCAAGAACCATTGGTAAAAACAAATACGGTTTACACCAAGTGGTTTACGGAAGCTACACCGATCGTATCGAAGCTTTAAAAGAATTAAGACAGATACGTAATACCGATAATGCAAACGCCTGGATGCTGGTTCAGCAATTGGATTAATACGCGTATTACACTATAAATATTGAAAGCCTCCAAACTAGGAGGCTTTTTAATTTCTTAAAGGCGCATTTCTTTCTATTTTTGCCGAAAATAAAACTATGAAAGCAAAAACGCCTTCTGAATCACGTACTACGCAAACCGACTTGGTTTTACCTAACGAGACCAATCCTTTAAATAATATGTTTGGGGGCGAACTCCTTGCCCGTATGGATCGTGTTGCGAGTATTACTGCCAGAAGAC
The DNA here is from genome assembly GCF_037029365.1 of Leeuwenhoekiella sp. CH_XMU1409-2. Classification (NCBI taxonomy): domain Bacteria; kingdom Pseudomonadati; phylum Bacteroidota; class Flavobacteriia; order Flavobacteriales; family Flavobacteriaceae; genus Leeuwenhoekiella; species Leeuwenhoekiella sp. CH_XMU1409-2. The sequence goes on from NZ_JAYMEI010000008.1 coordinate 59,446, forward strand.
ACTCTCGCAGAATTGTAGTAACCGCTTCAGTAAATCACGTGGCCTTTAATAAAGCTATTCCGTTAGGAAGTGTGGTGACTGTAGAAGCTTCGATTTCCCGAGCCTTTAAAACCTCTATGGAAGTTGTTATCGATGTATGGGTAGAAGATCGTGAAAACGGCTTAAAATCTAAAGCCAACGATGCTATCTACACCTTTGTAGCCGTAGATGAAACCGGTATGCCTGTACCCATCCCGCAGATTAAACCAGAAACAGAGAAAGAAGTTGAGCGCTATGAGGCAGCACTGCGCAGAAAACAACTCAGTCTTGTTCTCGCCGGAAAAATGCAAGCCAAAGAAGCCACAGAGCTTAAAGCACTTTTTGAATAAAAAGTTCAATCATAAAAAAAGGGAAGCAATTGCTTCCCTTTTTTTATTTTGATCGTTTTTCTAATTTCTATAATCCAACGCAGGTTCTCGGTCTCCCAACAATGGAATATATTCAAAGTCTGCGCCTCGTTTTTCTTCAAATTCCTTTTTTGCAGCTTTAAGAATTGCCGGATCATCAAAAAGATCCATCCCGGTTTTAGCCATTGTTTTTGCAGCAACCATCATTCCCTTTACGCCAATGCTGGTTCCTCCTGCAGCTACGGCTTGCCAACTGTGCGCTGGTGTTTCCGGTACCCAAGTTGCTGTATACAAGCCAACAGTTGGTACTGTAAAACTAACATCGCCCACATCGGTTGAACCACCAGCTTCCGGATTTGGGTTGTATTCACTTACACCTTCTACATTTTTAACATTAAGATCTGTGTTCAAACTTGCTGCGATCTCCTCGGCAAACTCGCGTTCTTCTGGCGTATAGGTGTAACCTCCAACCTCTGTCAGGTTATCATACATAAGTTTTTGAAGCGTAAGATTGGGCAGTAATTCGTGTGTACCGCCAATCATTTCATAATCCATTGTAGTACCGGTTCCTAAAGCTGCACCTTCAGCAGCTTTAACCATACGGTCAAAAACATCAATCACCACATCTCGTGTCGTGTGGCGGGCGTAATAATACACCTCAGCAAAATCAGGCACTACGTTGGGCGCCTTTCCACCATCGGTGATTACATAATGAATACGCGTATCTTCAGGCACGTGCTCGCGCATCATATTCACCATATAATTCATCGCCTCTACCCCATCTAGTGCAGAACGTCCTTTCTCAGGCGCGCCCGCTGCGTGTGCTGCGATTCCGTGAAATCTAAATTTTGCCGATTTGTTTGCCAATGCCGCACCGGGATCGGCTCCGTTAGCATTGCCGGGATGCCAGTTGATCACCGCATCTACATCATTAAAAAGTCCGGCTCTGGTAAGGTATACTTTACCTGATCCGCCTTCTTCTGCAGGGCAACCATAAAAGCGTATGGTGCCTGACTTTCCGGTTTCTTCAAGATATTTTTTGATGGTGATGGCAGCGGCGGTAGATGCGGTTCCAAATAAATGATGCCCACAAGCGTGACCGGCCACACCTCCATTAGATTCTTTATGTGCAACGGCTTTTTGCGATAAACCCGGCAAGGCATCGTATTCTCCTAAAACCGCGATCACCGGTTTACCTGAACCGTAACTCGCAATAAAAGCAGTAGGCATTCCTGCCACACCGGCTTCAACGGTAAAATCTTCTTCTTTTAAAGTTTCCTGAAGCAGCGCAACGCTTTGTTCTTCTTGATAACCCATTTCGGCAAATGACCAAATTTTATGCGCTATTTCACCGTAGGCTTCGGTGTTATCATCTAATTCTGAAATAAGCTTGGATTGCTTTTTTTGGGCCAAAAGAACACCTGAAAGCAGTAAAAAACAAAAGAGAAACGTAATTTTTTTCATAAAAATGAGATTGAAGTATTTATGTTCTCCTAAAAATAAAACAATCTGTTTTTATGAATTGATGCTCAATTTACATATTATACACCCAATCTGCGGGGTTTAAACGCTCTGAATCTTTATAGACCAAAAATTTTAAAATGGTTTTTCCGTTGAAGGAATTTTCAGCGATTTCACCTAAAGCTTGCTTGGTATTCACCTGATCATTAACCTTAACTTTAAGGTTTTTCAGGTTTTGATAAACGGTCAAGTAGTTTCCGTGGCGAATGAGAATGGTATAACCACCTCCACGTATGAGTTGTATTTGTTGAACTGTTCCTTTAAAGGCTGCACGCGCAACACTTCCGGGAGCAGTTTCTATTTCTATACCACTGTTGTATGTTGTGATATTGGGCAAAGTAGGATGTCTTGAGGTACCGAATTTTTTATAAACTCTACCACGTTCTACAGGCCAATCCATTCTACCCTTATTTGACGCAAAATCACTAGCCAATGCTTTGGCTGCAGGAGTAAGTGCAAATGTGGGCATGGCTCCCTTTTTGATCTCTCTTTCTGGTGCTGTTGCTCCACTTTCTTTTTTGGAAGCTGCAATGGCTTCTCGAATTAAACGATCGATCTCACGGTCAATGCGATTGGCTTCTGCCTGTTTTTTATTGATCTGCGCAACATAGGTAGATTCCTTTTCCCTAATGGTTGCAATTAAAGCATCTTGTTGCTTTTTCTCTTCTTCAAGCTTGGCTTGCTCTTTTTTGTTCTGAGCGATGAGTTGCTGTTTTTGTTCCTTTTGATCAATCAGCCTCGCATTGGTCTCTTGCAAAAGCGCTGTGCGTTCTTTAATCTGGTCGCCCTGTTTTTTACGGTAGTTGCTGTATTGTTTCATGTATTGCACCCGCTTGTACGCCTGCAAAAAACTCTCTGAAGACAACAAAAACATAATACGACTCTGACTGCTTTTACTCTTATACGATTTTTGAACCATCGCCGCATAGTCCTCCTTGAGCCGCTTTAGCTCGTCGCGCAATTCACTTATTTTATTGATGTTTTGATTGATCTTTTGCGTGAGCAAATTGGCTTGACTGTTGGTTACGCGAATCAAGTTTTGACGCGTTTTTATTTTAGAATCAAGATCTTCAACCTGGCTGAGCACATTAACTTCTTTCTGCTTATTGTTTTGTCGCAGCTTACTCAATTCTTCGATCTGACTCATCAAAGCCCGACGCTGGCGCTCCAGTTCTGCTTGCTTGTCTGTTTGTGCAAAAGCGAGCGTCGCACTAAGAAATAGCCCAAAAAACAACGTGTATTTAAAAAACGGCTTCAACTGCATTAAAGTTCGATTTCTTTTAATCCGCCAGGAATGTTAAACGGAAAGCTTACATCGGTATTAAAATCAACACCGCGATACGTAATGTCAATGGTAGTGGTTTTATCTGCTTCTTGTGCTTTTACGTGAATTTCTGACGGAAAGTATCCGTTTTGCTCCTGTACATAATCGCCGTAAGCAATCGTCAGGTTACGCTGTTCTGCCCGTTGTGCCAATCGTTGTTCCTGAAGTGTAAACGCTCCACTATTAAGATAAAAGAACAGATCAAATAAGGAAGACTGTTTGCGTGGCGCTACGACATAGCGCGCAGAAGTCGCCCCGGCGCTAAAACCACCACTTCTCAGATCGTAAATAGGCTGGCCAAGAAGTAAGGCTTCAACTTGATTATAATCGAGTTCTGTTCCCAATAAATCACTGAGTAGTTCAAAATCCCCATCAAAGTAAGTTCCTTCTATTTTCTCATAAAATTGAACACGATCTTTTGTGATCATGGCTTTGGCCAATGAAATTCCTAGAACCGAAGCACTCATCCAGATGGTTTCGCTTTTTTGCATACGCAAACTTACGGTGACACTTTGATTGGTATCAGGGTCTGAATATCTAATTTTTAATCGCGCAGCCAGCGTTTCAAAATCGGGATGCGTATCGTAATGCGTTTTAATGATTTTTGCTGAAGCTAAATCTTCGGTTGAAGCGGTATTTTTTGTGGATTTACACGCCGCTAAACTCAGAATCACTAAAACTAAAATTCCTCTATAAATCAATTGCATACTATTGTGTCAAATTTTTTAATCGTGTGCGGTACTCCGCTGCCTTTTCAGCATTGCCCAAAACTTCGTAACCGCGCGCCAGTTCGCTATAAAAATCAGCTTGCATCTGAGGATTTTCGATAACATAATCAACACCCATCTCCAGATAATCTACTGCTTGCTGTGCATTTCCCAACCCATTTTGTGCTACGCCGTAAACCAAATAGAACACGGCTTGTGCCGGATAAAACGCCAAAGCTTCTTCACTTAAGGTTGCTGCCTTTTCAAATTGCTGCGCCTGAAGCTGAAGCAACATCAAATTACGCAACACGTTTACATCATTAGGATTTTTTTGATACGCTGCCTCGTAGTAGGATAACGCTTTGGTTTTGTCATTATTTTTCAAATAATAAGCACCAAGCTCCTCATTGACGTCTGTAGCTTCAGTTTCAGAAAATAATGCGATCGCTTGCTCAAGTTCTGGTTCATATTCTGGATTTCGGTCTACAAAAATTAAAAAATCATTGAGCACGCTGTGCTTTGCTTTAGCTTCAATTTTTGAACTTTTCATCACGCGCTCTAAAGACTTGAAAGCCTGCTCTACTTCTTTTTGCTCCAGATTAAATTTATAAAGCGCCAGATGTACTTCGTCTGCATTAGGATTTATTTTAAGCAGCTTTTGTGCTGTTTGATAGGCTTGTTGCGTCTTACCTTGCTCGCTATAAACGTAAATTAAATTCAGGTAGTTTTTCTCGTTTTGTGGATTTTCAGCAATAGCACTTAGAAGTCTTTTTTCTTGATAATCGCCGCCACTTAACGCCAACGCCTGCTCTCGTATCTGGTTGCGATATGCATCTTTACCCAATGCTTCATCCAATTCATCGAGCACCGCGATTGCCTTTTCAAAAGCGCCTTGGCGCACATAAATGCGCGCAAGATCTTCTTTATACCGAATGTCGAATTTTGCCAAATCCTGTACCAGATCAATCGCCTTTTCAAAATCCTGACGCGCATAATACACTTCGTACAAGGCTTCCATGATATCGCGTTGATTCGGTTTGAGTTGTAGGGCCTTGAGGTAATTGTTTTCAGCCTCCTGAACCTGACCCAAAGCAGCTAGATTTTTTGCTTTTTCAAAATAAAGAATCGGCTCTTCGGGGCGCAGCGCGATACACTTGTCTAATGCCTGCACCGCACGATCGTAATTCTCGATGCCTTTCTGCTTTAAGGCTTCAAAGAAAGATTCTTGAAAAGCATCGGTAACGTCTTCGAGTTCGTCTACATTCACGTCTTGTAAAGGAGTAGGTTCTTGGGCTTCCGCCAACGGCGAAAACAACAATAACATCCCTAAAAACGCGAGCTTTTTCATCTAACTAGTTTAAATCAGCTCAGAATAATCGCCAATGCTGATCGCTGTAAAGTTACCATCGAATTTAGCATAATTACCAATCATGGCATTTTTTAACTGTGCATTAGTGACTTGGCTATACTTCTGAATCAAACTTTGTTCTATGGTACTGTTTTCAATAATTGTGCCTTCGCCAATCGAAACATTAGGTCCTACCGTCGCATCTTTTATCACAGCGTTTTCCCCAATAAAACAAGGCGGAATGATAGAAGCATTTTCAAGTTTTGCCGAAGACGCAACGAGATGCGCTCCTTCTTTTTGCAAAAACTGAAGCATTCTACCATTAGTTTCAACTGTTACGTTTTTATTACCACAGTCCATCCACTCGTCGATCTTGCCTGGTTTAAAGGTATAGCCTTTTGACTGCATTTGCTTGATCCCGTCATTGATCTGGTATTCTCCACCGTGCATCAATTTGGCATCCAGAACGGCCTGTAATTCCTCTTTAAGCACTGCAGCTTCTTTAAAATAGTAGATCCCAATTACGGCCAAGTCAGATACAAACTCTTTTGGTTTTTCTACAAGACCTTCGATCTCATTACTTGAATTAAGCGAAACCACGCCATAGGCTTCAGGGTTTTTCACTTGTTTTACCCAGATCACACTGTCTGCTTCTTTATCTAAGGTAAAGTCCGCTCTAAAGAGTGTATCTGCATAAGCGATCACACATGGACCACTTAAAGATTCTTGCGCACACATAATGGCGTGTCCCGTTCCTAAAGGCTTATCCTGATAGTAAATGCTTCCTTTTGCACCGAGATTTTTTGCGATTTGCTTCAGGTTTTCTTCGGTTTCCTCGCCAAAGTCTTCTGCAATCACATAGGCTACTTCTTCAATATTCTCGTCAAGAACATGAGCAATATCTTCTACAAGACGCTGCACGATAGGTTTGCCCGCAATAGGAATAAGCGGTTTTGGGATGGTTAAGGTATGTGGTCTAAGTCGCGAGCCGCGACCTGCCATTGGGACAATTATTTTCATAAGCTTATGTTCTGGTTGTTCCCTGCAAAAGAAACGTGAATTAAAAACTCGAAATGTAAATTGAAAATCTGGTGGTGCATTTCGAGTCTAGTTTACATTTTTACTTGGTTCCGGTACTGCCAAAGCCACCGGCGCCGCGTGCGGTCTCGCTCAACACTTCAACTTCATTCCAGTCGGCGCGCTCATGTTTTGCGATCACAAGCTGGGCGATACGCTCGCCATTTTCTATGGTAAAATCTTCGTTAGAAAGGTTGACCAAAATCACGCCTATCTCCCCTCTATAATCGGCATCAATAGTTCCCGGAGCGTTGAGTACGGTAATTCCCTTTTTTGCTGCAAGGCCACTGCGTGGTCTAACTTGCGCTTCGATACCCACGGATAGCTCAATAAACAAACCGGTTTTTACGATAGTGCGCTCTAAAGGCTTTAAGGTTACCGGTGCATCAAGTGCGGCCCTAAGATCCATTCCTGCCGAAGCTTCGGTCTCATAATGCGGTAGCTCGTGATTGGATGTATTGATGATATTTATTTGCATAGTATATATTGTTTCTTCCACAAGGTGGAAATCTTTTAGTTTTTATTCCGTCCTAAAATGGCTAGCAATTCTTTGTATTCCAGCACGAATATTAATCCTGCAAAAGCCAGAAGGATTGCAGTATTTACTCCATAATTTGATCTGAAAAAATAAAAAGAGATCAAAGCTCCGGCTGTGGCCACGAGGAGATACATACTGATTCTGCTCACATTGTAGGGGATTTGGTAATTATTTTGACCGTAAAAGTACGAAATCAACATCATCGTACCATAAGCCACAAGAGTCGTATATGCTGAAGCCATAAAACCAAGAATGGGTATAAAATACCAATTGAGACCAATGGTTAATACAGCTCCAAGAATTGAAAAGTACATTCCGTATTGGGTTTTATCGGTAAGCTTGTACCACACCGATAGGTTGTGGTAAATTCCCAAGAACAAATTGGCCAAAAGAATATACGGCACGATCTCTATAGCTTTATAATAGCTAGAATCACTGATCAAAAGCTCTTTAAAAAAGTCGATAAAGCACACGATAAAAAGTAAGCCTGAAGCTCCTACAACCACAAAATATTTTAAAATGGTAGCATAGGTCGTTGGAGCATTTTTATTTTTTGCGTGACTAAAGAAAAATGGTTCTGCTCCCAAGCGAAAGGCCTGTATAAAGATGGTCATAAATACCGCTAACTTATAACATCCTGAATAGGCTCCCATAATATCCTTATCGAGCATATTGCCTATAAGGAGTTTATCAAGGTTTTCATTTACCACAAATGCCAAACCGGCGACCATCACCGGCCAGCCATAGCGCCAAAGCTGAGCGAATAAGGCTTTATCAAAAACAAGCTTTATTCTAAAAAAATCAGGAGCTATCAAGAGAAAGGTCACTGCACTGGCGGCTAAGTTGGCCGCAAAAATATACGTGAGCAAATCATCTGAAGTATACCAACTCAACTGAAGATTAAATTCTGGTATCGCCCACAAGAAAAAAATATTGAGCAGGACATAGATTGCCAGATTGGTAAGTTTAATTCCTGCAAAGCGTAACGCTTTACCTTTTGCGCGCAAATACGCAAAAGGAGCTACTACAAGCGCGTCTAAAATAGCAACACCTAATAGATAGCCAAAATATTCAACGGGCAGCTCTAAGGCGTCGGTAATGGGTCTACGCAACGCATAAAGCACACCAAAGGCGACAATAGATGTTGTAGTAAGGGCAATTAGAACTGTGCTGTAGACTTTGTTTTGATTTTCAGCTTTAGAAAAAAAACGAAAAAAAGCCGTTTCCATACCGTAAGCCAATAACACATTCAAAAAAGCTGCACCCACGTAAAACGCAGTATTATCTGCATAACCCGAAGTCTCAAGGCTGTCTGTATGCAAACTAATGAGAAACAGGTTCATCAATCTTGGCAGTATCGTTGCCAACCCGTAAACCGCAGTATCTTTTACAAAACCTTTAAGTACGCTCAAAGAAGTTCGATTTTTTCCATTTAAAAATAACTATTCTGAAGCAATCCAGAACCGAGACTGCTTCGCTTTCTCCTTATTTAACCTCCAGAATGGTATAAAAGGTCATATCCCCCACTTTGTATTCTAGTAAGGCTTCATTTTTCTGAATTTTAAAAGGAGTTTCAGCCGGAATCTGAGGCAATGGATTTTGCGCTTCTTCCTTCCGATCTACAGAAAGAATACGATCTTCTGAATTTGCCGGAACTGTCGAGAAGGTTGCATAATACAAGTTGGTATCTTCCCAGCGCACTTCTGACTTTTTATTCTGAAAATACACATATTCAAAACTAACCTCCTCTGGGATACTTTTGACCACAAATTGTACTCTTTGAGTTTTATTTACTGAAGTTTTTTGAGTCGTTTTTTCAATCTCAAATGGCGGATTTTTAACGAGCTCGCTACTGCCTCCACAAGACAGCAATGTCATTAAAAAAAGTGCCGATACTAAGTTTTTCATAATCGAGTAGATTGGGTTTACAAAACTAACGTAAGGATTGTTTGGGTCTTATGTTATCAATAAACTATTTGCGGCATCCCGATAGCTATCGTGACATGCTAGAAAATACTTTGGCGGTAGCCATAAAAAAAGCCTTGCACTTGCAAGGCTTTAAGATATGAAATAAAATAATTTCTAGTTATTTAATGCTTCTGCACCACCTACGATCTCAAGAATCTCGTTTGTAATAGCAGCCTGACGCGCTTTGTTATACGTTAGTTTAAGTTGATCTCTCAACTCGGTCGCATTATCTGTTGCTTTATGCATCGCCGTCATACGTGCACCGTGCTCACTTGCTACAGAATCTCTGATTCCTTTGAAGAATTGTGTTTTTAAAGCTTTAGGTATAAGCTGCTTTACAATCTCTTCTTTTGATGGTTCAAAAATATAATCTGCAGTATTTGCCGGAGTTACATCTTCAAATTGCTCTTTTAAAGGAACAATAGGTAAAAACTGCTCACGGGTTACGATTTGCGTAGCGGCATTTTTGAAGGAATTATAAAGCAATTCTACTTTATCGTAAGTCCCTTCTGTAAACAAATTCATTGCACGCTCAGCGATCGCTTCAACATTCTCAAAAGTCAAATCATCAAAGATCTCACTGTCATTAAAAATCACAGTGTGCGATTTTTTCAGAATGTCATTTGCTTTTTTACCAATGGTTAAAAAGTGTACTTCTTTACCTGCGTAAACGTTCTCAGCAATGTTTTTAGCTTCTTTTATGATGTTTGAGTTGAAAGCACCTGCTAGACCTCTGTTTGAAGAGATCGCTACAACAAGTACTTTTTCAACAGGGCGTTCTTCTGCAAAACGACTCCCGCTATCCCCTTCCATAGAAGCGCTAAGATTTTGAAGCAACTCGGTTAACTTATCAGAATAAGGGCGCATTGCTGTAATAGCATCCTGAGCCTTCTTCAACTTTGCAGCAGACACCATTTTCATAGCGCTGGTAATCTGCATCGTAGAAGATACTGATGATATCCGGTTACGTATTTCCTTTAAATTTGCCATTTATTTAATGGTTTCTTACTAGGCGAAAATTATTTTTTATATCGAGCAGCAAGGTCATTTGCTACAGTGGTCAAGGTGTCGATCACCTCATCTGTAAGCTTACCTGCTTTCAATGTATCTAAAGTATCTCTGTGCTTTGCATTCAAAAGTTCAAGATAGTCTGTTTCAAACTCTTTTACTTTATCGATAGGCACATTACGCAATAGGTTTTTAGAACCTGCGTAGATTATCGCGATTTGATCTTCTACAGTATATGGCGTGTTTTCCGCTTGCTTTAAGATCTCAACGTTACGTTTACCTTTTTCAATTACACTCAAGGTAGCTGCATCAAGGTCTGAACCAAACTTAGCAAATGCCTCTAGTTCACGGAAAGCCGCCTGGTCTAACTTAAGTGTACCAGATACTTTCTTCATCGACTTGATCTGTGCAGAACCACCAACACGTGATACTGAAATACCTACGTTAATCGCTGGACGTACACCCGAGTTGAATAAGTCACCATCAAGGAAGATCTGACCATCTGTAATCGAGATTACGTTTGTAGGGATATATGCTGAAACGTCCCCTGCTTGAGTTTCGATAATCGGAAGTGCTGTTAATGAACCACCACCTTTAACGATAGGTTTCAAGCTATCAGGAAGGTCGTTCATGTTCTTTGCAATATCATCATCTGCAATCACTTTTGCAGCACGCTCTAATAAACGAGAGTGTAAGAAGAAAACGTCTCCAGGATACGCCTCACGACCCGGTGGACGACGTAATAAAAGTGAAACCTCACGATAGGCAACCGCTTGCTTAGATAAATCATCATAGATGATCAAAGCAGGACGACCTGTATCTCTAAAGTATTCTCCAATTGCGGCACCTGCGAAAGGAGCATATACCTGCATAGGAGCAGGATCTGATGCGTTTGCAGCTACAATTGTAGTATAAGCCATTGCACCTTTTTCTTCAAGTACACTAGCGATACCAGCTACAGTAGAAGCCTTTTGACCTACAGCAACGTAGATACAGTAAACAGGCTCTCCAGCATCATAAAATTCTTTTTGATTCAAAATGGTATCAATACAAACGGTAGTCTTACCTGTCTGACGGTCACCAATAACAAGCTCACGCTGGCCACGACCTACAGGAATCATTGCATCGATAGATTTGATACCTGTTTGTAAAGGCTCATTTACCGGCTGACGATAAATAACACCAGGCGCTTTACGCTCAAGTGGCATCTCATAAGTTTCACCTTCGATTGCTCCTTTACCATCGATAGGTTGTCCTAAGGTGTTAACAACACGTCCTACAATACCTTCACCTACGTTGATCGAAGCGATACGTTGTGTACGTTTTACTGTAGCACCTTCTTTAACTTCTTTAGAAGGACCTAAAAGTACAACCCCAACGTTATCTTCTTCCAAGTTCAATACAATACCTTCGAGACCTCCGTCAAATTCAACGAGCTCTCCGTATTGTGCGTTAGAAAGACCATAAACACGGGCAATACCATCACCCACGGTGAGTACTGTTCCTACCTCATCTAATGAAGCTGATGCTTCAAAGCCTGAAAGTTGTTTCTTTAAAATCGTTGAAACTTCAGCTGGTTTTACTTCTGCCATTTTGTTTGATATCTAAGTAAGCTTTGATACAACTCAAAGCTAAGTTGTAATTATAAACGTTTACTAAATTCTTTTTGCACGCTCACAAGTTGATTTGCAACACTTGCGTCGTACTGTACATCTCCTACACGAAGAATAAACCCTCCTATTAAACTCGGGTCAATATGCTGTTCTAAAGTAACCTCACTGCTATTGGTAAGCTCTTTTACTTTAGCTAAAATTTTTGCTTCTAAACTAGCGTCTAACTCCACAGCTGTTGTTACCTGAGCAACAACAATACCTTTAGACTCATTATATAAGCTCACATAGCTTTGAGCTACCTGACCTAAAAGAGCGCTACGCTTTTTATCAACCAAAAGATCGATAAGGCTTAGTGTGCTTGGGTCATAATCTGCAAAAACAGCCTTTAACGAAGCTCTTTTATCTTCTGGCTTAATAACAGGACTTTTAAGCACACTGCGCAATTCTTTGCTTGCGTTTAGTGTAGCATCAATAGATTTCATATTACCAAAAACAACTTCCTCAGTACCTTTTTCTTTGGCCTGATCTAAAATTGCCTTTGCATAACGTATTGCTGCTCTTGATGACATGAACTGCTTGTTTTATTAGTTAAGGGTAGCGTCTTGCAGCATTTTATCTACATACTGCTGCTGTTTTTCTTTATCTGAAAGCTCTTGCTTAACCACTTTCTCTGCAATTTCAAGAGAAAGTTCTGCAACTTGACCTTTTAACTCAGCCACTGCCGCACGCTTTTCTGCTGCGATAGCCTCTTGTGCTTGAGTGATGATTTTATCAGCTTGCGCTTTTGCATCACCTTCAGCTTCTGCGATCATTTTTGTTCTGATCTCACGAGCTTCTTTCAACATAGCATCACGCTCTGCACGTGCTTCCTGCAATGCTTTCTCATTGTCTGCCTGAAGATTTTTCATCTCCAAACGTGCTTTTTCTGCTGCTTCTAATGCACCTTGAATTCCTTGCTCACGCTCATCTAAAGAGCTTAAGATAGGTTTCCAAGCAAATTTCTTCATCAATAAGATGAGGATAATTAATATAACAGCTTGCATTACAAACAAGCCCGGCGAAAAATCATTTAATAACTGATCCATCTTTGAATTTAATGTTTTAAATAAAACAACTCCTGTAACCAACCGTTACAGGAATTGCTTAGTTGTTTAAGCTTGATTATTTACCTAAGATCAACGCACCGAAAGCAAGACCTTCTAAAAGTGCACCAATGATAATCATCGCAGTTTGAATCTTACCAGCCGCTTCAGGTTGACGTGCGATACCTTCCATCGCTTTTCCACCGATTTGACCTAGTCCGATACCACCACCGATAACGATTAATCCAGCTCCAATTAAATTGTACATAACAATTGATTTAAAAATTAAACAAAACTTTCTCTTACATCCTCAACGTCATCTACATCATGACCTTCTGCATCGTGCTCATGGTCGTGGTCGTGTTCTGCAACCGCCATACCAATAAACAACGCAGAGAGCATCGTAAAGATAAATGCCTGTAAGAATGCAACTAATATTTCAATAACCGAGATGAACAAGGTAAGAACCAGAGATAATCCTGTAGAACCTACTGCGCCAAACTGGGCTTTTAAAGTAATCATTAATGCGATTAACCCCATTACCACAACGTGACCTGCGGTGATGTTTGCAAACAAACGAATAAGAAGGGAAAAAGGCTTGGTCAACATACCTAAAACTTCGATAGGTATTAATATGATTTTCATAATCACCGGTACATCTGGCATCCAGAAAATGTGTTTCCAGTAATCTTTATTACCGCTAAACTGAACGATAAAGAATGTGAATAATGCAAGACAAACGGTAACTGCGATTTGCCCTGTGATGTTGAAACCGAATGGCGTCATCCCCAAAAGGTTTGAAACCCAAATGAAGAAAAATACGGTAAGCAAGAAACTCATATACTTACGATACTTGTGCTCTCCAATGTTAGGACGTGCGATCTCGTCACGTACATAAATCACTAGTGGCTCTAATGCACGACCAAAACCGGTAGGGATACTTTTCTTTTTGTATTGCTTTCCTAAAGAACCAAACCAGAATAATAACAGTAATCCTACGAGTAAGATTCCAAATACACTCTTGGTGATTGATAAGTCAAAAGGCTTATGCGCATTTACAGGATGATGATCTTCTCCCATCACGATCTCCTCTGCGCCTTCTTCTAATTCGTAAATTTTATCGTGAAGATTTACAAAACGGCCTCCGCCTTTCTCAACAACAACTTCACCGTCAATATCGTGATGAAATTCTGAAGACATAAATGCAACAGGACCATTACTTGCCCATAAAATTACGGGTAATGAAAAACCTACACTGTGACGCTCACCATCACTCCCTTGATAAGAGAACAAGTGAAAGTCATGAGAATCTTTTAAGTGATGATTGGTGTAATCTGTGATTTCCTGTTGTGTATTAACAGGGCCTTCGTCATTAGCTTCCGCGACACTATGCTCTTGTGCATTAACCAGTGATCCTAACAACAGAAAACTGATAACAGCTAGAAAATGAATGGGTAAAGAAGTTATCTTCATTATTATTTTTTAAAAAATCAGGCTTGCTAAAATTTGGTGCAAAACTAATCAATTTATTCACAATTGCACCTTTTTTATCAAGAAATAGACTTAAGATTCTTTTTTTAAGATTTTAACAATCACTAAGACCTCGTAAATTAAGAATATAAATATGGGAATCAACATACTAAGACGCTCCATTCTCGAGAAAACAGTTTCTGAAAACAGTAAATTTTTAAAAAACAAAGCCCATAAAAACAGTTTACCAAAAATCGTGAACAAAAACATATAGCCCACCTTATCCTGAAGCTCGGGAAGCAAGGCCGGTAGCGTAATAAATGTGAGGCAAATGATCAGGCTGCTTACACCTCCAAATATGTAAAAATCGAGTAGGTCGTACGGCAATTGTACCTCGAGCATTTGCAATGCTCCGATATGCAAGAAATAAGAAACTACAGCAAGAGCAATGATAACTATTGCGGTAGTAAGTAAAGGTTTTGTAAGATTCATGAATTAAGGTCTTTGACCGCTTTAATGATCACATACATTGACAAGAATACAGCAAGCAGTGTTACTGCAGGTTCTAAAAACGTCGTTTCAAATTTACCATCTAACCAAGAGCCCAAGAGGTTGCCCAAATAAATGGTCACACCCATTTGGATGGCTACGGTAGAAAATTTTGCCCAACTTTTAAGCGGACTTTCCGGTTTCTTTTCTGACATCTTTAGACAGATTTTTTACGCCGCTTCCCATAACACAGCTCGCATTAAAGTCGGCGCCGGGCTCTACCGAAAGTTTTCCGGTTGCAACCTCACCTTTTACAACAGCAGAAGCCCTTAGGTTTAACAATCCGTCAATAGTTATTGTGCCGTCAACGGTACCCTCAAGATCTGCTTCTTTGCAAATCAATGTTCCTTTTAAAACACCCGATTTACCAATGACAACCTTACCGGTACTTTTTATTTTTCCTTCAAGGCTACCATCGATTCTAAAATCACCTTCAGACTTGATTTCTCCGGTAATTGAGGTTCCTTCACTAATTCTGTTTTGTTTGTTTCCCGTTTCGGGCGCTTTTGCAGCTCTGTCTTTTCTCATTATTCAGACTCTAAGTTTTTATATGCTTCAACATTTTTATGCAGTTGTATAATTCTATAATTAGCAGAACTTATGACAACCGGTTCTTCCTCTTCTTTTATAGCAATGAGTTTTGTTTCTTTTAAGCGCTGGGCAAAATATAAGGCTTCAACCTTAGATTTAAAACCGTGAATGGCTAAATATTGAGTTGCGCTATCATACACATCGCGTGAGACACTCAATTTTGCCAAATTATTTCGGTCGAGATATTGAGAAATGGAATCCTGTATGTTGACAAGCGTATCTCGTTCATTGGTCCTGAATGCATAGAGCAAGTTGTAATTCTTTGCTTCTGCATCTGGTGTAAAATTGGCATCTTTAAGCTGTGGCAACACCTGATCAAGCAATTCTTTTGCTTTTTTACCCTCTTCTTGGTTGGGATAATTCAGTGCTACATAATTTAATGCCTCTTCATACGCTGCATATCCTTTTGAGCGTCCTATGGCTGTTGCTTTGAGCAGTTCAAATTTGGGTACAAACGTGTCTCCGGCAAATTGATCTATGTATTGATTGGCCTGGGCGATCACCTTTGCATATTCCTGATTTTCAAAATCACGATACACGCGTTTATAAATCACCTCAGGACTGTCTTGATCTTGCTCTAAAGCCTTATCGGGATTCTTTATGATACTCGCATAGCGCGTGTCTGCGTAATTCTGAAGGATATCAAATTTATATTTATCACTGTTAAACGTATCGCCACTCGCCTCGTACAGCTGATACAGGTTATATTTTGCCGGAAGCACCAAGCGCTCTTCAGGATTTGCTGCGAGTAATGCTTCTAATCGCTGAATCGCCAACTGTGGCTCTTTCAGTTTTTCTTTATAGATCAAACCGAGCTGATAATATGCATAATTACGTTCGGTATGAATGCTGTCGATTACCGGTTTTTCTGAAGGGATTTTGCTTATGTAAGTGTCTACCTTGTAAACTCCGTTATCTACTTCTTCCAGCATATTTTCTTCACCGGCGATCTCATTTGAAGCAAGTGCCCCACCTACTTTATTTGAAACACGCCAGTTATCTACATTGGCACGCGAGCCCCAGCGCTGCTTAAAATCAAGTTTACCTTGCGCAACCTGTGCCGGATTATAAAAGTAAAAAAGGCTGTTTCCTCCCGGAGGATTAGGACCAGAATTTGGATTATTGGCTACAAAAAATTCGTTATTGGCAATTGCTGCTTCGGCATTTGCTTCAGCGATAGAGTCTTTTGTTTTTTGTTCTTTGAGCGCGGTGATATACGATTCAAAATAAGCAACACGGTCAGCATCGTTCATATAAACCAAATTGAGAATGCTGTCATTGCGCGTAGCGATTCCTTCATAAAGAATTACATCGCTAAGATTCTCCCGTTTCTTGCTGATGTTGCGGTACTCTCTTGTTTTCTCCGGAATAAATGCCAGCGTACTGTCATAGTATGCGCCTGCGATTAAATATTCTGAATTGTTGAAGTTGAGATCTCCCAGACTCAAATAATTGCGCGAGGTCAAGTATTTATCTTCGCCTTGCGAGGCAATGGATTTATTGTAATACGACACCGCTGAATCTTCGCGGCCTACATTGCGATAAAACTCGGCAAATTGATATTGAATGATGTCCTTGTAAGGGCGGTTCTCTCGATTTTCTTCCAGATCGGTTAGCAGTTCAAAAAGGCGTTCTTGATCTCCCTTCTCGTAGTTAAAATTCCGGATCTTGTTGATGTAAGCGTTGATCATATACCGGCGCGGAGAACGACGATTTAAGTCAATGACTTTATCATAATTTGCGTTAGCCAACTGATCCTGCCCGATATTGTCATAAAGCTGACCTTTGATAAAATAGTAACGGCCTTTCTCTTCATTTTTTCGGGTAAGAAACGCTGCTTTTTCAATATAAACCAAAGCGCTGTCTAAGCGATTCTCATAGATATACCCCTGCGCTAACATTGCCGAAGCATCAGCAAAATCCTGACGATCAAGGGCGTCTTCTTCCTCTAGAAGTTTGTGCAGGCTTGCAATAGCAAGTTTTGTATTGTCAAGGCGTATTTGTGTTTTTGCCTTCCAGATCTTGGCTTGAGCGATATTGTTACTCGCAGGGTAATACGACAAAATATAATTGAAAGCTTCTAAAGCTCGTACAAAGCGTAAATCATAATACCGCGCTTTACCCAGAAGCATAAAGGCTTCATCAATCTGCGGATTGCGCTCGGTACCATCAATAGCCATACTGTGTTTTTGAATGGCTTTTACAGCTTTCTCTTCGGCACGTTTAAAACTGGGGGCGATCGCTTCACCCGGCAACGGCACAAAATCTGGAGAATCTAAACGCTCGATGGGTAAGATGGCCCAAAAATTATCCTGATAGCCCTCAATAAGCGCATCACGCCCTTGCTCAAAGGCTTGCCTTCCGTTAAAAAGGGTATTGTATTCTGCGGTGATCGCATGAAAATTGCGCGATAAAAATTTGTCTTTCTTGCGGGAGCAGCCCATAAGAACAGTCAAAAGCACCAGAATAGTGAGTAATTTTTGTACCTGAGTTTGCAAATCGATTTAGAGTATATAGCAATAACTGCAAAGTAGCAAAATTAGTATGAAAGGGTTAAAAAGACGTTAATATAATTTTTCTTAGAATCTAAAGCACTCATTTCATATTTTTAGAATAACGGCTGTGCTATGAAAAAAATAATTCTACTTATATCGTTAATTTCTTTAGTTGGTAGTAATTTATTATTTGCCGCTTATAGGCAAAGTGACAGCAAAAATCCTTTAATTAATCTAATAAGTACTCTCGAGCATAACTATTTTGATATCACCGAAAACCTATTAAATGAAGAGCTTGAAGCAAATTTTGAACTTAGCAGATTAAAATTTCTCCTAAATGATTTTCATCAAGTAACAGAAGTTATTCTTCAATCAATTTCTACAGCTGATCAAACAAGGGTCCTGAAAGAGAATAGCTCATTTAATCAAATCAGACAATTAACGCTACTCAACCTTAAAGAAATTGAAAGTAAGCTTATTCAGCTTGAGGCCCGTTCAGCAAGCTATAACCTGATTAATCTCTTAAAATTAGTTGAACTTGCCAATACTTATTGTGAGGAAATAGTTCGTTATCGAGAACATATTAACAACCCTTATTTTGCTAAAGCGAGCCTGATAAAAAAGGTGAGAAAGTCTAAAATGCTTGAAGAGCGTTTAGGTGCAGATGGAATTACAAATAATCAATGGCAAAAAATTATGACTTCTGGAGTGGGAAGCCAAGCCCCAGATTTAATTAGACAAATTAACAGACAAAATCAAGATTTACTAATTCAATTTAAAAAGGAAGAAAAAGCTATTGTAAAAACTGGTGCTTTAGAAGAAGTAGTTACCAATACTCATGTGGTTGACGGTTTAATTTATACCTACAGCGACTTTCCTCCAGACAAGCTATCCTATATTTATAGTTCTGATAGCTTTCTAATTCAAGGTTTAATCAGTTGGTTAGTATATATTAATTCTGGAACCAAGGTTTTACTTTCAGAGCTTTTTCATTCCCGCTTAGATGAACAAAGGCTGCTCAAAGAGCTCAATTTAAAATCTGCGACCACCAATACAATTCATAGGTCTATTAAAAATGAAAATCAAGATGAAATATGGTTAGAGTTAAATTCTTCGATTCTAAAAAATAAGTCTTTCTCAGAAATAAGAATCGACCGTGTCTCAATCGAAAAAGAGAATATTATATTCTATTCTCAGGAGAACGCTATCCTTAGTTTGAACAATAGGTCTGGTGACCTATTAGAACAAATTAAAGCCAAAATCAATAATCAAAGACAGCCTGAATATCAAATGAATTCATTTAACATCCAACTGAGTACTTATTAAACTCCTACTCTACCAAAGGCTCCTCCTTACTAAAATACGCCTCAAGCTCTTTTAGCGTAGCTTCAGAAGTTTTGATGTCTTTTACAACGCTTCCTTTTTCTAAGACTACAATACGCTCACAAACTTCGGTAACGTGCATCAGGTCGTGACTTGAGACCAAAACCGTAACACCGGTTTCTGCTGCCAATTTTTTGATGATGCCTTTTAAGCGTATCTGAGTGGTTGGATCCAAATTTGCAAACGGTTCGTCAAGAATTACCACTTCAGGATTCCCGATCAAGGTTGCAACGATACCCACTTTTTTCATATTTCCTTTAGAAAGATCACGCAGGTACTTGCGTTTATTTAAAATCTCGTCATTAAAGAAATCTTCAAATCCGGCAAGCAACTTATCTACATCAGCTTTGTTCTGTCCGCGTAATTCTCCTATAAAATAGAAATATTCTTCCGCAGTGAGATAACCAATTAAAAAGCTCTCGTCTATAAACGATGCGGTGTGCGATTTCCAGGCTTCGCTCTCGTGTACTTTGACTTCGCCATTTTGAATATATCCCGTAGTAGGCTGAATCAAATCGAGCAATGCACTAAATAATGTGGTTTTTCCGGCACCGTTATTTCCTACCAAACCAAAAGATTCGCCTTTAGGAATTTGAAGTTCGTCTATTTTTAAAACGGTAACGCCGTTGTAAGTTTTTGATAAGTCGTGAATATGTATCATAATCTTTTCAGTTTTATAAGCTTGCGGATCGATTCTGAAATAGGTTCAGAAGGACGCCGATTGAAGTTTTAGTTTTTTTGTTTGTATGCTGCGATGGTCTGGTACTTTTCTGCCTTATAAATGCCAATGATCTTTTTGAACATAAAATCTCTAAATGCAAAACCGGCAATTCCGGCTAAGGCCACTAGCGCATACCCAAACACAGGCCCGAGTGTAAAATGACCGATGGTATACAGTAAAATGGGTAATAACAGCTTCGGCATTGTGATCAATAAGGTTTTAACATTGAAAGACGAACTGTCACCAAAGGCTTTTTTATTACTCGTCAAGTCAATAGGCGTTTTGATATAAGCACCGCCCCAGAGTACGACGTGTCCATTAACGCCCATGTTGTAAATTCCGCCAACAAAAACAGCAGCATACGCTTCCCAGCCAAAATATAAATAGCCCAAACCTAGAATTGTTGAAACCGCTGAAGCCAGCACGACCAGCATCCATTTAGAGCGTAGATATTCTTCATAGCTGATGTTTTGCGTCATCATAAGCGGATAATACGAACTGTCCCAACTAGGCACAAACTGCCCAAAACTGAACAGGAAACCTCCGGTGACAAAGATTCCGGCAAAGATTTTCATAAATGGATTGTCGTAGCTTTCAATTCCACCGGTGAAAAAGAGTAATCCGTAGAATAAAAACACGACGCTCATAATCACCGTGGTTTTTGAACGCTTGTTACGCTTGATGAGCTTAATATCATTTTTAAGGAAAACAGCCGTTTTACCAAAACGGTCTAGCCAATCTAGATTTTCGGTAGAAGCCTCTTTCGTTTTTGCTGAAAGTCCGGCGTCCAGATACAGTCGGTTTAAGAAATAGCTGTGCGCTACTTTGTATAAAGCAATAGCGATTACAACTGGAATGGCGAACATCCACAATTGCTCAAACAAGCCTTGAAAGTAAACTCCGGTATACGGTGTGACATCAAAAATGCCATAATACTGCAGCGCGCCTAGACCAATGATCACCGAAGCTACGCCAACTACCAGCGGCATAGCATCATTAAGGAAAACATTGATGAAGTTGTTGATGTAGATCATCGCCATCATTCCCAAATGCCAAGTGATAACCTGAAGCGGATCGTATCCTTGCGTCAACAACACCACACTAAACGGAATGAAGAAAAATGCGTGCACGATGTTGAAAAACGAAAACATCGTTTTTCCCAGTGCAAAGTTGACGATCTTCGATTTTTTAAACGGCATCAAAAGCAGTGGTTTTATATTAACCACCGGCATTTTTTGCAGCATATATTTAATCACCAGATCGAGCACCACATAATAAATCATAAAGCGATTTATGGTTTCAAGCGGTTCGAGATCGGCTTTTTCAAGACCATAATAAGCACCAACTCCTACAAACGTAAAAAGACCGATAAAGTACAGCGCCCCCAGCGCCATAAAGATTTTTAAAACAAGATTGGTTTGAAAAGCGGCAGATCTAAAGAAACTCTTCCACTCGAGGGTGAGAAAATATTTAATCATAAGAATTAGATTTTTTGTGTGGGCACACCCCATTGGTATGAAAATTATAAAAATGTTACGCTTCAAAACCGTGTTGCTTTGTATTTTTGCCAAAATTTTTAGGCAATGAGCGATTTTCACGCACTTACTATTCAAGATATTACCCGCGAAACCGAGAAAGCCGTGAGCATCTCGTTTGGTGTTCCCGAAGCATTAAAAGAAGTTTTTTCATTTAAAGCCGGTCAATACCTTACTTTAAAAACAAGCATTGACGGCAAGGAAGTTCGCAGATCATACTCGCTATGTTCTACGCCGCAGAGCGGAATCTTAAAAGTTGCGGTAAAAGAAGTTGAAGGCGGAACATTTTCTGTACTAGCAAACAATAAGTTAACCGTAGGGCAATCACTAGAGGTACACCCACCAGAAGGTAAATTTATTTTAGAGCCTAATGCCGAAAATCAAAAAGATTATGTGGCTTTTGCTGCCGGAAGCGGAATCACACCCGTACTGTCTATTGTAAAAACCGTTCTCGAAGAAGAACCTAAGAGCCGTTTTGTACTCGCTTATGGTAACAGAACCGTTGAAGAGACCATTTTTCACAAAGAGCTTTTAGAACTTCAGTTGAAGTATCCTGACCGTTTGTTTATTGAGTTTATCTACAGCCGTAAACAAGAAACCGATGCGCATTTTGGCCGTATTGAAAAAGCTACGGTAAACTTCATACTCAAGAACAAATTTAAGTCTCACGATTTTGATCAATTCTTCTTATGCGGTCCCGAGGAAATGATCAACGGCGTGCGTGGTGTTCTTGAAGAAAATGGTGTAGCTAAAGAAAAAGTAAAGTTTGAATTATTTACCTCATCAGATGATGGTGAAGAGATCGCTGAAGCACTAGATGGGCAAACCGCACTAAAGATCATTTGCGACGACGAAGAGTTTGAACTGGTAATCCCTCAAGATAAAGTGGTTTTACACGCAGCCTTAGAAAATGATATCGATGCACCACACTCGTGTCAAGGTGGTATTTGTAGCAGCTGTATTGCGCGCATCACCGAAGGAACCGCAGTAATGCGTAAAAATCAAATCCTAACCGACGACGAAGTTGAAGAAGGCCTTATTTTAACCTGCCAGGCACTGCCTACCTCAGCAAATCTTACTGTAGATTATGACGATATATAAGTTTTTACTTTTTTAAGCTAAAATCCCCTCAACATTTGAAGTGTTGAGGGGATTTTTAGTTTTAATGCGTTCTAATACCACTGCTTTTGATGTAAAATGCGTAATATTTTTACTGACTTGTCATGAATTACGTAATGAATAGAATACTTGAATTCTTCAAAATGGACTATTCTTATTTCTTTATAACGCTTTTGAAATAATTCTGGATTAGTTGCCAAAAAAGTAAGGCACCTTTTAAAACCCTCTAGGAATTCTTTAGATAGCTCAAGGTCTTGAGCGCGAAAAAAACATAGGTTAACATCAAGCTCTATCTGTGCTTCTTGAGATAATTCAATTTTATACCTCATACCTTTTCAAAACCTCTTCTGCTGAAGTAAATTTTAGATTTCCTTGATCCAATTTCGTAAGCATATCATCCATCATCCGTTTATACGATTCTGAAGGTTCACTTACTCTATGAGCCTTTTCAGTAACTGTTTTTTCAATGAGACTTTTAAGCGATCTGTTTTGAGCTTTAGCCTCCTCATCAAGAATCTGAATCACCTCTGGATCAAGATCTATTAATTTACGCATCTTTTTCATTGTATATAATTTATATATAAAAATAGCGATTTTTTACACAAAACGTTCAATAATTTTTTCTACCGGTTCAATGGCTTTGCTGTGCTCAATCGTTGGCCCCGCAACCCAGACGGTTTTATACGTGGCTTCTGTTGCGGCTTTAGTAACCATATTGGTTCCTTTCAAGAAGCGCAGCATTTTTACATATTTCTTCAACCATTTATTTTTATTGAGAATCTTTTCAAGCCAGGTTTGCTCAGTGCCAATTTCTTGTACATAGGGTGTGTTGATGACCGTACACGGCGTTCCGCTGATTTTTTGAGTCAGAACAATATCTTCGGCTCCATAATTCACGCAGGCCTCTTTATATTCTTGAGAAACGCCAGCTTCTTCTGAAGCAATAAACGCACTCCCAATACTTACGCCAATTGCCCCAAAACTCAGTTTTTCATTCAGTTGAGCTTTAGTTCCCACGCCACCCGCTGAAATTACCGGAATCTTTAAAGCTGCATTTAGTTCTTCTATTAATTGTTTTGGGGCAATATTACCGCGGTGGCCGCCGGCTTCATTGTTTACGGCGATAACTGCATCACAGCCTAAAGCCTCTACTTTTCTTGCTTGCTCGATATTGACTATATCGCAAAATACCAGAATACCCTTTTTATGAGCTTCTTCAATGACTTGTTTGGGATTACCCAGTGAGGTGATAAAAAAATCACAACCTAGCTCGCAGCACACCTTCAGTTGCTCGGGGAATTTGAGATTCGATTTATTAACGATTAAATTGAAACCAAACGCTCCTCCTTCGGTTTTAGCGGCTTTCAATTCGGTTATGGCTTCTCGTAATTCGGGTAAGGTGCGGTAATTCAACGCTGGAATACAACCCGCAATTCCGGCTTGCATTGCAGCTTTAACCATAGCAACGTTAGACACCAAAAACATAGGCGCCATAATGATTGGATGTTTGATGTTTAGCAGTTGCGTAAGCGGCGTTTTCATAAGCGTCATTTAAATAAGTAAGATACCTAAATATTATGCGCTAATGCGAAAAGCTTGAATTGAAAACTAATCTAAAATCGCCGAAAGTCGCTGAAGCACAGTATCAGGTTGAATGCTATGCATCGCTTGCTCGTAGCCTTCAGGAACTTTGTTTCCGTATGCTGAAGTAGGTATCGCAGGAAACTGTTTACGATCTGCGGTAAGTTGGTTTTCCTCCGGCTGCCCAAAGGGTGCAAAACCCAAATACGGATGCGTAACCCCCCAAAGCGTCACCACCGGAACTCCAAAAAGCGCAGCCATATGACCATTGCCGCTATCCATCGCGAGCATCGCGTCAAGATGAGAGATCAGCGCCAATTCTTCTTCAAAACTGAATTTACCCGCGACATTGATGCAATTCTCATATTTGGAATCAAAAGAATTCAGCAGCTGCTCTTCTTCCTTTCCTCCTCCAAAAAGAATGATTTTTAACGGCTTTTCATTTAATGCCGACAGTACTTGATCTACCAATGCTAAAGGATATTTTTTACCCTCGTGTGCGGCAAAAGGTGCAAAACCCAGCCATTTGTAAGGTTCTTGACCTATGGCTTGCTGTATTGTGTCGATGAGTTTACGCTTCGGTAGCAGTTCATCTCTTTTAAGTTTCAGCGGGTAACCCAAAGCTTTAAACACATCAGCATAACGTTGATGCGTGCTTTTAAGCGGTTTAAAAACTTTATCGGTTTCTCTTGTAAGCGCTTTTTTTTCGGCTCTACCTTTATCTATTTGTGCTGTTTGGCTTCCGCGTAAGCGAAAAAAAGACAACAACACCTTAGACCGAATCACATTGTGCAAATCTGCAATTGCAGTAAATTGTTCGGGTTTGAGCGCTTTATAAAGTTTATATAAACCGGTAACGCCTTTGTATTTGGTTTTTACCTCGGCACCAAAAAAATGCACGCGCTCAATTCCTGAGAAAAAAGGCTTAAAAAAAGGTTTAGAAACCACAGTGATCTCTAGCTCCGGATACGCACGCGTTAACGCGATTAGCACGGGTACGGTCATCGCCACATCGCCCATCGCTGAAAATCGAATACATAGAATATGCGCTGCTTTTGAAGAAGGCATCAACTACTTTTTTGCTTGCCCGCGTAGTACCGGATTGAGCTCGTCGTCGTTGTACATTTTCATCTGCTTATAGACTTTCATGTACTTATCACCATTGCGAATATCTTTGATCAATTGATCTATCGCAGTACATAAATCTACGCGTTGCTCCAGTAAAACATCAAGCTTTTGCTGGCACGCCAATTTATGCTCTTGAGAAGCATCTTCGCGCGTCGCTTCTTCTTCCATATGATAGATCTTAAGCGTTAAAATCGCCAAACGATCTAAAGCCCACGCCGGACTTTCGGTATTGATCGTAGCAGATTCTTTGGGCTCAATATCTTTGTATTCATTAAGAAAATAGCTGTCGATATACTCAACCATATCGGTACGCTCTTGGTTAGATGCATCGATCTGGCGCTTGAGTTTCAGCGCTGCTTCAGGATCAATTTGCGGGTCACGAATGATGTCTTCATAATGCCACTGCACGGTATCAATCCACGCTTTGCGATAAAGTAAGTGTTCTAAAAAGTCAACCTCGGTATCGTATGGATTGGTAAAAGGTTGATCAACGCGGTCTTTGATATGGTAATCGTCGACAGCACTTTGAAATATACGTTTTGCGGTATGAGTAATCATTTCTGGTGTTTTTCTAAAATGTGTAAATATTCGGTGGTGGCGTTTGCTTTATGATTTCTGTTTTCGGTTTTATCTGCCTTAAAACGTTGATATTCTTTGGTGACCAAATCATATTTTCCGTAGCGCTGCATAATTTCTTTAACTGTTGCAGCAGGCATCAAACCCTCGTTGTTATAACTTAAAAACAGGGTTTTAAAGCGTGCTTTTGCGATGAGTTCTTCGAAGCTTTTTTCAACTTCAAGCTTACTGCAAAAAGCACTTTTTGTGTACGCCCGTAAACCGGTTTTTCCTTTGGGTGCAAAGGTATCTTTTTTTGCAATAGTATTGAGCACATGATAGTTGGCTCCGTATTGGCGGGCATTGTACGGCGGGTCGAGATAGAGGATATCTCCCTCAATATCATTGATTAACACATTGCTATTGGTATTATAAACCGAATGACTTCCCGAAGTGATCTCAAAATTAGCCGGTACTAATTCTAAGGTTTTTTGTGCAGATTTTTTAAGCTTTTTAAGGTAAGCGCCATAAACCGAAGCAGTATTGGCAACCTTATCGGCACTTTCTAACAAACTTGCTAAAAGGAAAAAATAGGTGTCCTCGTTAATTCTAGACTGCTCTAACCACTCCTCGATTTTAGCGCGAATTGCATCAATTTTCTGACCGTTTTCTGCGGAAAAATAAAGTCGGTTTTCTGAACCGGTCTCGCTGTAATTATGAAAGATAAAATCCTTTCTCGGCGGAATTTCATTGAGTTCTTCAATCAAAGCAGAAGCATCAAATATCGAATTGTTCCCGATGTAATTTCGATTTAAGACATAACTATAAAACTCCAAATCGTTGGCAATAACCCTTTTTACATAAGGTTTAAACGTACGTCCCACGGCACCGGTTCCCGCAAAAAGATCACAAAATACCAACTGAGAAAGATCATCGCCGCACGCGGCTTTAATGTTCTCGAGCAGCCAATCTGAAAGTTTATGTTTTGAACCGATATAATTCATCGTGTCGCCCAGATGATGTCTGAAAGGGCTGTTTTATTTGTTGCGGTGGTAACGCTAATTAATTTTTCGGGCTCAAAAGTACTCACATAATTTTCAATTAAAGCTTTAAGCCAAGAAATTTCAGCTTTCAATTTATAATGCTCGCCGTTGGCGGCAAACACCACCAGAAACAGTCTGTTTTCCAAATGGAAACGGCGGCCTGTACTTTGGTTGTTATAAAGCCACTTTATAAGCATTTCAGGATGGTTTTGTGCATATGCAAAATCCTTCTGAAAACCTTTGGGAAATTTGGTGGTTTTTAGGTCGAAACTAATTCCTTGGATACTGAAATCTTTAAGTCGGTCTTTTTCATTTAAAACCGCATTTACATTGGGTTGATCGATAAAAAGCTGCTCTACCGCTCGTGCACTCCAGTAATTATACCAGCGATTTAAACTGTAGTAGAAAAATTCCTTCTTGTCAAATTGATTAAGCTGTAGCTGACTTTTAATGCGTTCTATGAGCTCGTCAAAATCTTGTATGTTGTAAATAAAATTGCTCTGATTATCCCAGATGTTATTTTGCCTTCTAAACCATACATCTCTGTAGGGCCAGCGCTTTTTGAGTTCGTTTTCTATATGTTCTAAAACTACACGCGCCAAAATATTAATAGGATTGGAATAAGCAATGCCAGCCACATCATCATCTCTTTAAACCAAAAACTCTTGCTCGTTTCAATGTAAGTGGCTGTGATGATCGCCAGGGGGCCAAACAAAAAATACAGCTCGCTACCATCGCGTAACGGAGCAACAAAAATCGCAATGAACAGCGCTACAAGTGAACTAATGATGATTAAAATGAATGAAGCTTTTAACTTTTGAGGTACATCAGAAACCTGTTTAATATATCGAGAACCACACCAAATATAAAGTGCCAGAAAGAACGATGTGGGCAATAACAGTTTTAGAGAACTATACGCTCTAAAATCTAGCGTAGGCAACTCAAAATAACTTAGAGCAAACTCCTTTGCGCCTTCATAATACAGACTGAAGGTAAACGTAAGCAGCAGTACGACAAAGATTCCGCCGAGTGGCATCAGCCAGTTTCGGTATTCGCTTCGGCCATAAAATAAAATCGAAAAATAGAGCACCAAAAGAAACAAGATGCTCCAAAAGAAAAATAAAGAGGCAATGGTAATCCAAAAAGCCGCATCAAAGATTTTCTTTTTAAAATCTTTTTCTGTTTTCATGCTGATGATACGTCGCAATGCCAAGAGTATAAAAAGCCCTGAAAACACAATATCATAATTGAAAAAAGAAACCGGCACGGCAAAGGTAAAACACACAAAAAAGTACAAAATATAGGTCGTACGCTTAGAGAGCGTATTGCGTTTTACCACAAAATTGAGAACTCCTAAAGAGAATAAATAGGCCAATAAAACAAAAAATTGTCCTAAAGCCTCGAGTGTCGTGAGCTCATAAAAGTCTGATGCCAGATAAATTCCGGTGAAGTAAACGATGACTGCCAATACAATCATCGCAAAATTTATTGGTTTTGAACCGCCAAAAAAGCTTGTTAGCATTCTAGTTTTTTCTATTTTTGCACTGCACACCCTAAAATTTAAAGTGTGACCGTGGTAATCACGTTGTAAAAGTATACAATTATGGAATTGAAAGATTTTTTTTACGGCATTCAAGATTTTTTTGTCAACGTTGCTTTTGCACCGTTAGATGCAATTCGTGAATTGCAAGACAGCAGCTGGGTTGCCGCAAACCTTCTTAACTTTGTTTTTATTATCATCGTATCGGTAGCATTTACCTACTGGTGTGTACAACTTAATAAATTTGATAAAGACGAGCATCACAACATTCACGGTTAATCAACAACCGTTTTAGATATAAAAAAAGCCTGCTAAATAGCAGGCTTTTTTTATGGGTAATCTTTTAAAGATCAAAGCCTATATCGGTACGATAATTCATTTTATCAAACTTGATCTTCTCAATATTTTTATAAGAATTTTTAAGCGCAGCTCTAAAGTCGGCATCTAGTGAAGTGACTGCCATTACACGGCCGCCGGCTGTAACCACTTCTCCATCTTTTAAAGTCGTTCCTGCGTGAAATACCAAAGCATCTTCAACTTCTTCAGTCCCTGTGATTACTTTCCCTTTTTCGTAAGCTTCAGGATAACCGCCACTCACAAGCATAACTGTAGTTGCAGCACGCGTGTCAAGGTCTAAAGTAACTTCGTCAAGCTTTTGCGCTGCTACTTTTTCAAAAACCTCAACAAGATCATTCTTGATGCGTGGTAGCACCACTTCGGTTTCAGGATCGCCCATTCGCACGTTATATTCGATCACTTTAGGCTCGTCACCCACTTTGATCAAACCGATAAATATAAAGCCTTTATAATCGATATCTTCAGCCTTTAATCCGTCTACCGTTGGCTTAATGATTCGGTTTTCTATTTTCTCCATAAAGGCATCATCGGCAAAAGGCACGGGAGAGATCGCTCCCATTCCGCCGGTATTTAAACCTTTATCTCCTTCGCCTATACGCTTATAATCTTTTGCTGTTGGCAGTGTGATGTAGTTTTTACCATCGGTCAATACAAAAATGCTGAGTTCGATTCCGTCAAGAAACTCTTCAATCACCACGGTTTCACTAGCCGCACCAAACTTTTTATTGGTCAACATATCGGTCAGTTCTGCTTTTGCTTCCTCGAGATCATTCAGGATCACTACTCCTTTTCCGGCAGCAAGGCCATCAGCTTTAAGAACGTATGGCGCGTTGAGTTTTTCTAAAAAAGCTTTTCCCGCCTCAAGGCTTTCGGCTTTAAAGCTTTCGTAAGCAGCAGTTGGAATGGAGTGCATCGCCATAAATTCTTTAGCGCGCTCTTTGCTTCCTTCTAGCAGAGCTCCACGTTTTGACGGACCGATAACTGCGATTTCACTTAATTCCTTATCATTTTGAAAGAAATCGTAAACCCCTTGAACCAATGGGTCTTCAGGACCTACAACCACCATTGTGATTTGCTCATCCAGAACCAGTTTTTTGATCGCTTCAAAATCGGTCACTCCAATGGCAACATTTGTTGCTATACCCGCGGTGCCGGCATTTCCGGGAGCTACAAAAAGACGCTCACATTTTGAACTTTGTGCAATTTTATAGGCAAAAGTGTGCTCACGGCCACCAGAACCCAGAATGAGGATATTCATCGTAATAGCTTAAAATTTGTTTAAGCGTCAAAAATAAATGTTTGTAAATTGACCTACTAATTTTAGTCTTGTGAATTTAATCAACCTCAGCCTGCAACTTAATGGTTATGCTATCGCTACTGCGCAAAAGCAACTTCAGGAACTCAAGCAGCAGGTTGAACATGATTATGCCGCTTATACTGAAACAAAAAAGACCGAAATCTTAAAGCATCATCTACACAACACGCCTTTTTACAGAAACTTAGTAGGTGATCAATGCCAGACTTGGGAAGACTTACCGGTTTTAACGAAACAGGATTTGCAACAAGCATTAAAACCTAGATTATCTAAGGGCTTTTCAGCTAAAAATGTACACGTTCATAGAACTTCGGGATCTTCGGGGACGCCTTTTATTTTTGCAAAAGATAAGTTTTGTCACGCGTTAACCTGGGCTTCTATCACTCAGCTTTATTCAACTTCGGGAATTGATTTACAAAATTCGTACGAAGCTCGGTTTTATGGAATTCCCAATCACGGCGCTGCCCGATTGAAAGAGCGTTTAAAAGACAGACTGAGCAATCGCTATCGGTTTTCAATTTTTGACACTTCGGCAGCCAATTTTGAAAGCTTCATCTCAAGATTTAAAAAAGAACGCTTCGGCCATTTAAATGGATATACCAGCACCTTGGTGCTTTTTGCACGCTATCTCGCCGGAAAAAAGCTCGTTTTAAAAGACCTCTGCCCGAGTCTTACACATTGCATCGTTACTGCCGAAATGCTGTTTAAAGAAGATCTTGAATTGCTTCAGCAGCAGTTTGGCGTGCCGGTGATCAACGAATATGGCGCTTCAGAAACCGGAATCATTGCTCTTGGAAAAGCCGGAGGCTTCCTTCATATTGACTCGAGTTTACTCTATGTCGAGATTCTTGGTGAGGCCAACAAGCCAGTCGCTCCGGGCACTTCGGGAAAAATTGTGGTTACTTCGTTATTCAATAAAGCGCATCCATTTATCAGGTATGAAATTGGCGATCTCGGGGTTTTAGCCTATCAAAACGGTTTACCTGTTCTCTCCCAATTAGAAGGTCGTGTGGGTGATTTTGCGCTGCTTCCTGACGGAAAAAAAATTCCGGCTTTGGCGTTTTATTATGTGACCAAAGAAATAATGAACGATACCGCGAGCGTAAAAGAATTCAAGATCATTCAGAATGCACCGAATCATTTCAGCATCAATTATGTGGCTGAAACTGAATTTTCTGCTCAGGATGTTGAAAAGATCAAGCGCGCTATGCTAAATTATTTAGGGATGGAAATTCAGCTTTCTCTCCATAAAAAACCCATTCTTGACCGAAGCAAGCGTGGAAAATTAAAGCAGTTTACCAGAACGTTTTAACTGCGGTATTTCACAAAGCCTTTATACGCCCAGCACGTCAAATAATAGGCAGACGCCAATACTGATAATTGCTCAACCTCGCGATAAAATTGCCATTGATATTTGATCAACCCGGTTTTATTGCGCGAGAGTGAATTCCGTCGAATACGGTAAATCGCTAAGGGTTCCTGAATGCCGTATGCATAATCGACTTTCTTCAAATACTGCAGCCACAACCCCATATCCTGACGCTTTTTGATGAGCGGCATATACTTTTTACCCAAAACCTCGATATCGAGAAAAGCCGTCAAGCAACTTATAGAATTACTTTTTAAAATATCAGTATAACTCACCTTATCAGGAACGATAAAATCTGAGAGATAAGGCTGTAGATTTTCATCCAGACGTTTATAAGAAGCAAACACAAATGGATGCTTTTTTGCTTCGGAGATACTTCGCTCTAAAAATTTGGGGAACCAAAGATCATCAGCATCGAGAAAGGTGAGGTATTTTCCTCTAGCCTTTTGAATTCCAAGATTACGGGCGTGTGCAGGACCTTTATTTTCGGTAAGCGGAATGCAGTGAATGCGGGAATCTTTTTCTTGTAATTTTTGAACATAGGCAACCGTCTCGTCTGAAGAAGCATCATCGATAATAAGCAATTCCCAGTCGGTCACGGTCTGTTTTTGAACAGACGCGATGGTTTCTGCAATAAACTTTTCAGAATTATAACTGGGTGTTACAATAGAAACTAACGGCCGGGCATCAATAGGCTTTTTTATCGCCATAAATCACTTGAAAAAATGTTTTTGCTATAATACGCAGATCCATCAGGATAGACCAGTTTTCGACGTAAAATATGTCAAAACGCACTCTGTTTTTTATATCAAGCTTTGTTTCTATTCCGCCTCGATACCCGCTTACCTGAGCAAGACCTGTGATTCCCGGTTTTACCAGATGACGCACCATAAACTTATCAACCTGGTTTTTGAACGAATTGGTATGGCTAATCATATGAGGTCGTGGCCCTACAACAGACATATCACCGAGGAGCACGTTGTAAAATTGTGGAAGTTCATCTATGCTCGTACGCCTTAAAAATTTACCGAGTTTTGTCGTTCGCATATCATTTTTACCGGCTTGTTGATCGTTTGCCTCGGTATTGATCGTCATCGACCTGAACTTATAACAGTAAAACTCTTTCCCGTCTATACCATTGCGTTTTTGTTTGAAAAATAATGGCCCTTTTGAAGTTGTGGGAATGATAATCGCTAAAATTGGCGTTAACCAAGAAAGAATGCCCAAGACGACCAGCGACGCAAAGAATATATCTAACGCGCGTTTTATAAACAGATTTACCGGTGTGTCTATAGGAATGGTGCGCAGCGCCAGAATGGGTGTAATCCCGTAGTATTGAAAGTCCATTTTCTTTGTAAAGATGTCTTTATTGTCGGGTAAAAACTTTAGCGTAACTAAGTTGTTATCTGCAAAGTTGATGAGTGCTTTGATCTCTTTATTTTTCAATTCGGCTACAGAGCAATACACCTGATGTATCTTGTGCTCGATCACAAATGCAGTGATATCATCGATCGTGGTTTCTCCTCCACGCAAATCAAAATGCGCTATAAACTGAAACCCATACGCCGGATTGTAATTGAAGAAATTCTTGAGTTGTTCGGTTTTGGCATTTTCACCCAAAATGATCACGCGTATCGTATCGCGACCAAATTGCTTCCTGTATTTCTTCCGCAGGTTGAAAACAACAATTTTCAACAGCGCTATAAATCCCATACTTAAAAAAGCATATTCAAGTACAGCTAATGTCACTACATCGATTTCGTTGTAAATCCCAAAAAAAGTGAAAGTGCAAATGATAAGTAAAAAGGTCTGCTTAAACAGTAAGGCCAGGATTTTTACAAGCGGTGTGAATCTATACACCTTATAAAATCCTATAGCAAAAGTCGTGATGATCCAACTGAAAACCAGAAAAGGAACGAAATGCGTGTATTCTTCAGTTGACAATTGAAATAATAAAGCACAAGACAGCAATATCATTAAATCACAAAAACCCACTAGCGGCTGTAGTACAAAACTATGTTTCGTTCCGTTTTCGTTCATATATTTTTGGTTAGTTGATCTTCATGTTGAGGCATTGCCAACCTACCAAAGTTAGTAAATAATTTAGAAGTTAAAACCTTGATCGATCAAATACAACTTTTAGAAAAACGTCTTGAGGTTGGTCTATTTCAATTCATGATGTTATCTTTCACAACTTCAGCGTCTTTTGATGCGCCGCAGACAAAATTTCATGAGTACTATTAAAATCGTTCACGTTGTTGAAGCCTTGGGAGGTGGTGTTTACACCTATTTTAAAAATCTTACCCACATACTTTGTGAGCATCCTGAACTGGAAGTGACGGTGATTTATAGCGCAAATCGTACAGAAATAGATCCTCAACGCGTCGCAACAGATTTTCATCCCAAAACCCAATTGATCGAACTCTCCATGCAGCGCGAAATACGTTTAAAAGATGATATCAAGGCGTTTAAACAACTGCGCAAACTTTTTAAGGAACATAAGCCAGATGTATTGCATTTACATTCCTCTAAAGCGGGTATTCTGGGCAGATTTGCTTACCGACTTTCTTGGTTACCCAACACCAAACTGTTTTACACGCCGCACGGATTTTCTTTTCTTCGGAAAGATATAAGCGCTCTAAAACGTTTTGCGTTCTGGAGTATCGAGTTTTTAAGTCAAAAATTTTCTGGCGGAACTTTTATTGCTTGCGGAGATACGGAATGTTTATATGCTAAAAAATTAGGCCCGGCGGTATTGGTACGCAACAGTATCGATCTAAATACGGTAAAACCGAATCTGGAAGAAAAAAATAAACACATCAAACGCATAGGAACCTTAGGTAGAATCACCTATGCCCGTAATCCCAAGCTTTTTAATGCGCTGGCGCTTAACCACCCAAAACTAGAATTTATCTGGATTGGCGACGGTGAATTGAAGCATTTGCTTACCGCTCCCAACATTACCATCACCGGTTGGTTTACGCAATATGCTTCAGGAATTGAAGCCTTAAAACAGTTAGATGTTTATGTACAAACTTCGTTATGGGAAGGCCTGCCTATTGCCGTCTTAGAAGCTTCCGCCAGGAAAATACCGGTACTTGCTACACATATTATTGGCAACAAAGACATTATCGCTCCGGGAAAAACAGGCTATTTATTTAAAACTACTGAGGAGTTTGAAGAGGTACTTAAGAAACTAAAACCGCTTGAGGTACGTCAAAAAATGGGAATTAACGCTGCCAATCGTACTACCCGATTATTCAATAGTCGCGTTAACTTTGAAAAACTCATAGCAGTTTATCGCTCCTGATATCTAATGCGTTCTTAGTAAATATTGAAAGCCATAGTCCGCTGAAGACTATCCCATCAAAGCGTATTAGAAAGTCATCTACTAAGTTGGCGCTTAGAAATAGTACAAAGAAAAACACACATAAAATCTGCTTTGAACTCCAGCCTACATATGCAAATAAGCCTATGTAAATAGCGACGACTAGTAAGCCTAGAATTCCAAATTTGATCCAAAAGTCTAAAAATTGATTGTGTACTGGAAATTTATATTTGGCTAAAAAGTGTTGGTTGGTTTCTTCAAAGCGATCTATAACTGCCTGTTTTCCGTCGGCTGCTCCTACTCCAATAATCGGATGTTCTAAAGCCACTTCAAGACTGGATTTCCAAATGCTTAAACGCGTAACCAAACCATTATATGCAGAAGCCTCCGGATTGTCGAATTCGTCGAGTTTTCCCACTTTATCTAAATGAGCAAAAGTCACTTCTGAAAACTTCTCAATGCTGTATGGAAAAATCTTTACAAAGCCATAGCTCAACAAGGCAAACCCCAAAACACCCACAGCCAATAATTTCAGCACCTTTTTTGAACGGAGTTTACGCACGTCTGCCAAGCTCACCAAAATAATCCCAATAAACGCATTGGCAATGGCAAGTCTGGTATTGATGTATAAGAGAATCACCACCGACAATACAAAAAACACAAAGCGCCAAACCACGTGCGTTTTTCGTATTTGACCTAAAGCTTCTTTAAAAAAGTAAAAGTTGATCACCGTCACAAAAGCAACATGCATATTAAGCGCCGGAGCATGTATATTGATCGATCGAGAAAAAGCGTACCCCATTTCCCAAAGGTCAATTCCATTGAGGTATTTGTTGAAAACCTCAGGATAAAAAATAGCGAAACGCACTAAACACAAAACTAAAATTGAAGTCGTTGCCAGTGCATAGTAGCGTAAAATGAGCACCGTATTAAATCGGTGGTTTTGACTTAAAATAAATAGCGGAAGTAAGACTAAACTCAGTCGCTTTTCGCCGTGTTTTAAAGCTTCGGTTAGCGTTGAGCTATTCCAAAAAAACAACAGATCTAAAAGAAATGGAGCTGCGATGAGCAGCATAAAAAAGAGGCGTCTTCGGGTAAATTTCAGTTCTCTAAAAAAGAACACATTATACGCTGTAAATAACACAAGTAACACCGTAGCCGGAATCCTAAAAGGAATCGAAACTGCTAAAATAGTAAGCCACGCGTTGTAACTAAACCGGTATGTTCTTTCTGAAACTATCATAGTACAGCACAAAATAAATCAAGGGTAAGATGCCAATTTTATGTTTAACCGCCGAACCTAGATCGGGTTCAAACACCCCTTGGATAATGAAATAAGCAAAAACCAAGTAAAATCCCCAAAGTTCGTAGCGATACTTCTTTCGCTTTGCGAGACAATTTTTAAACAGAAACAAAAGGTAAACCGACAACACAAGCTGCCAAAAGACAAAAGCGATGATTTGAGGCTGTAATACGTGTTTTAAGCCGTTTACAGGCACATTCACTGAAACAAAACCATAAAGCACCCCAAAGGTCTCGCCATACCAAGTATCGGTCTTTAGCGGTGATCTAATTGCAGAATTGGTTGCTTCTTCTCCCAAACGCTCTTCGTTGAGCGCTTCGCGCGTACTTTGTGATAAGAATTCGCCTTTTACAACTCCGTACGACAAGCTTAAAAAGATGACGACAAGCAATCCTGAAAAAATTCCTGTGAGCACTTTCCGCTTAAAGTTGATCAAACTCGTTAGATAGATCACTCCGGCAATTATTGGAATAAGAACATAGTAAGGGCGGTACCAAATTCCAAAGAAGAGCAGTCCTGAGAAAATGAGAAGTAAAGTGTATTTTAGACGTAGTTTCTTTTTCAACAGCAACCACGGAATCCAAGCTATAAAGAGAAACGTAATAAACTCTTTTGAAGGCATCGACACAAAAAAGGCCAGCATTAGTAATAAAGAATACGCTAAAAGATTGCGTACCGAAACATTAGCGAAACGCTTGGGAACTCCCAATTTGTATAACACCCAAAGTAACAGGGGTAATTGAATTAAGGCTACCAGTGAAAATGAGAGACGGTTTAAACCGGTTACCTCATAAAAAAGCATCGTCACGGGATAACTACGCCAAAAACCTTTCTCGTTATAGAAATCTTCGGCGATCACGATGGCATCGTTAAAAAAACGCTCGGGAAGATAAAACGGCGCCAAAACACCCAATATCAAAACCACCAGCCCCAAAAGCAAGAACAGCAATTTTGATTTAGATATGAGGAGCTTCATCAATGTAAAAATAGTTTTATTCGATCTTTTTTATAAACCCAGACCACCGCGGCAAAATTCCAAAACAGAACACTTATGGCAGAAGCGGTCGCAGCACCTTCAATCCCGTAAACCGGAATGAGTTTCCAATTGAGAAGGCAATTTATTATAACCGCCAGAATCAAAATATACTGAAGCACCACTTGCTTTTTTGTCATGTTGAGATATACCTGCGTGGTTCCGCAAAGGGTAGCCATATAATGCCCTAAAATCAAGATGCGTAGTGCCAGAGTTGCCTGCTGGTATTCAGCACCAAAAATGCTTAAAATTTCAGCAGAAAAAACAAAAAGCAGCACTGAAAGTAAGGTTGAAAAAACTACGATTACCCGAACTCCGGTTTTCAATAAGCGCTGCAGCTCTTGGTGATTGGTTACATACAAATCTGCAATACGCACAGCTAAAAACGAACCGATAACATTGATCACGGTAGAGATTAAAAAAATGATTTTTATCGAGGTCCCGTAATACGCCAGTGTTTCAAAATTGGTATACCTTTTCAGGAAAAAAACATCAATACTGATGAGTAAATAAAAGCCTAAAGCGCTCATTGCAATGGGTAAGGTGGCTCTCAACACCGTACGCAATTTGATCGCCGGCATTTTAAATTTAGGAACCGTAAATCTTTTATAGTTCAGAAAAACTTCAAGCGAAGAAACGACTGCACAAAAGAGGAATCCGCCTAAAAAAACCTCAACGAGGTACTGCGGTTGTTTCAGCACAAACAAAAACAACACGCCTATTCCAAAAGGTAATTGTTTGATGATTCCGCGATACAATTCTGATTTAGCATGTTGATTAAAAGCTCTAAAGAATTCGGTATTAAAAAGCGTTACCGCGTAAAAAAACAGGCAACATCCCACTTTCACGAGTAAGCTGCCCGATCGTGCATCATTAAAAACAGCTTGATAGGTAGAAGAAGGAACACTTAAAATGATTACCAAAAACAGCAGGGAAACGACAAAAAGCAACAGCAGCATTTTGAAATATACCTTGAACAAAGCGCCCACCTGATCTGGTTTTGAGAATCTTCCTGAAAAAAACAAAATGGCTTGATCTGTTCCCAGCATGGTAAATCCTCCAATCAAAAAGAGTGCAGAGCGCACAAATTCGTAGGTTCCTACTTGAGACGCACTGTAAAAGTTGGTTAAGAAAAGGGTGATGCCAAAAAGAAAAGCAACTCCGGCGATTCTAAGCGCTATAACTTGAAAAGCCCCGCGCATCAAGTTGCCGGTTTGTAATCTATTGAATTGTTCGCTAAGTTTTTTGAACATAAGTCATCTTCAATAGGTTGCCTGTACTCAATTAAATGCTATTGTAACTCTTTACTATATCGGTTTTTGAAGCGTAAAATAAGGTGATATAAAATAAAAATCGAGATTAGTAGAATAGGTAAAATATAGATCAAAAGACTTCGTAATGAAGTTTTGTTGACCCAATTGGATTGAGAATACACTTTAAAAACACGGTCAAGCGCAGCTTCGGTTTGTTCTAAATATGCATTGCGCTCAAGAAGCATAGATTTGGTATTGACTATGGCGCTTAGCTCTGAATTTTCATTGCTTCCCATTACCGTAAT
Source organism: Leeuwenhoekiella sp. CH_XMU1409-2 (assembly GCF_037029365.1). NCBI lineage: Bacteria > Pseudomonadati > Bacteroidota > Flavobacteriia > Flavobacteriales > Flavobacteriaceae > Leeuwenhoekiella > Leeuwenhoekiella sp. CH_XMU1409-2. The sequence goes on from NZ_JAYMEI010000008.1 coordinate 97,991, forward strand.
TGCACCTCGATCTTGCTTCAGCGCATTAGGAACTGCACCCAATGTACTGTCTATTTGTGCGATAGTAAATTTATTTGCTTCCAATTCTGTAGTAATACTTTTGAGCAAAGCTTTGCGCTTATCTTGAAAGTATTCTTGTTTCTCCAGGTAGTCTAAAAACGACTCAATAGCGATCGTATCTGAAGCAACGAGGATAATCTTATGCACATCATAAGCCGGCGCATATAGCGGTTTGTCAAAAAAGTTAGACTTATCATCATAATTTTCTGAAATTCTCGGCACAATATCTACAGGAAACTCCTCAAGATTTTTGAGCACACTCGTGATATCTTCTACCGGCTCGATAGAGATTTCCTTTAAATTTACTATGGAAAAATGCTTGTTTAAGACTGACTCCTGGTCTGAAGCGCTACGGTCTAATTCTTCAATTTTACCATAGAGATAAGCGGTACTTTTTACATTAGGCGCAACTAAGATCTCTGCAGTTTTTAGCGGATTTAAAAGTTTTGATAAGCCAAAGCCTGCTACAATACCAATCACAAAAAGCAGAAGAATTATTAGAATATTTCTAAAAACAAATCGAAAAAACCGAAACCCATAAATCAGGAACTTTTTAAGTTGGCCTTTGAGCCACCTAAAAAGGTCAAAAACATCAATATCCTGATTATAGTTTGTACTCATTAGTCTTTAAAGATTTGTTCTAAAATTTGCTCTGTGATCAAATATGTAGGTTTTACACCTGTAGTTCCTAATCCTCCAGAGGCAAGTGTGCTTCCGGTTTCTAAAGGGTTGTCTGAAGCGTAATATGCATAACGTACCTTCACGCTATCACTGATGCTTCCGCGTAGTTTTGCAGCAGCTTGAATCGCTTTTTGATAATGCGCACCTTCCATCTCAAGCCCGATAACATTCCACGTACTCTCATAGAAAAAGCGCAAGATGTCTCTGTTTTGCAATGAGGTACCCAAAACCGTGATCATTGCACCATCGTAAACTGAAATTCCGTGTCCTTCAAGATCCTCTTTCTTCAGTTGGTTTTCAAACGGATAATTATCTGCCGTACCTTCAAAAAGATGTGCAGAAGGTATCATAATATCGCCTTTTCCGCCTTCAAGAATTCCCGCTTTACCCATAATCGAAACCGATTTTACATCAAGATGCACCGTTTCTCTTTTATCCTCATACGGCTTCAGTAATTCTTCCATCGTTTCGTAGGCTTGCTCTCCAAAGGCATAATCCATCACGATGATCACTGGCTCTTTACCTTCAGGATATGAGGTTTTAGAACAAAAGTTGTTCTGCTTAAGATCAAGCTTAGCGGTATCAAAAATTTGAACGTCAATATTGGTTCCGCTTTGATCAGGAATAAAAAGCATTCCGTGTTGCTGCGCTGTTTTTTCAACACGTGCGCGTAGTTTTCCGCTACTTGCACTGCTAAGCGTCTCATAGATCTCAAGGTTTGACTTTTTGGTCATCTCTTTTTCAAGCGCCACCGGAGCAAAAAGGGTATTCATCACACTATGCATATTGGCACTTATGATGTGTATAGGACGTCGTAAGAGACCTTTAGCATCCAATTCCTTTTTGATCGCATCTGCCCAAACTTCGCCGTGAATATGATGTCCCAAACGCTCTCTTAAAACGGGAGAAAAAGTTACCAGACGCTTATCGTTTTCTACAATCTCTTCGATCGCTCGTTTTCCTAACCAATACACTAATTTTAAAAAGCGCTTCTCATTTTTTGGCGCAGAAAACTTACTGTAGATCGTAGAAACCTCATGAAACGTACGTCCCAAAATATTTGCTGTATGCGTTAACGCAATCTCGCGTTCGGTTTGAGAAAGAGGTTCTTCGGTAAGTACTGCTTTCTCTAATTTTTGCCAGTCACGAGTTGTATGGCCTTCTTCGTTGATCACCACACGTTTCATAATCTTGTGTGATTCTACAAATAAAAACGTCAAATGCGTTAGAATATCATAGATCTCAGAGCGCCCGCGTGTGATCTCAATGTTCATCTGTTCTTCATCAATACGGTAGCAATTGCGACGACGCTTGGGTGGAACGATGGGTTTAAAATGAGAATCTTTATAGCCTTCATCGCTCGTAAGGTTGATGTATCTACATTCTTCGATACCTTCCGGAAGGCGGTCGATCACGTATAATAAACCATTGAGTTCTACTTTCTCTTCGGCAATGGTTCCATAAATTTCAGGGCGCAAAATAAGTAGCGCCTCCCTTAGGGTTTCGCCAGAAACGCCCATGGGTTTATAAAAGCCGCGGTTAAATAAATGCCGCATGGTAATATACATACGCTCAATCGCTGCTGAACTTTCTTGTGATCGGGTTCTATTTTGTTGTTTTATTAAACTCATTAAATCAAATATACCTTTTTAAAAATCAAGTTGATACAGCACATCTGCAATACTGCGATCATTGGCCAATCTGGGTAGCTTGTTTTGACCGCCCAATTTTCCTTTAGACTTCATATATGCTGTAAAACCGCCATGCGGAATTACTTTGATTTCTAATCTTTTTAAAATTTTTCCTATTATCAAATCTTTATAATAACTGTTCTGCTGTTGCAGCGCTTCATCAATGGCTTGCGCAAAAGCGTCTAAATCTTCTGGCTGCGTGTCAAACTCGATAAACCACTCGTGAAACGGAAGCCCTTCTGAAGGATTGATTTGTGGCGCCACGGTAAATTCACTCACTTGCGCCTTAAATTGGCTCGCTGTACTCGCCAAAGCCTCTTCTACCTCCTTGCCTATCACATGTTCGCCAAAAGCCGAAATAAAGTGCTTTATACGCCCGGTAACCACCACGCGATGCGGTTTTGTTGAAGTAAACATCACGGTATCTCCTACGTTGTACGCCCAAAGCCCGGCCGTGGTAGAAATGATCATCACATAATTAACGCCAACTTGTACCTCACCAATGGTTAAACGTTGTGGATTTTCGTTAAAAAATTCATCTGCTTTTATGAATTCATAAAAAATACCAGAATTTAAAAGCAGCAACATGCCTTTCTCTTTCTGAGAATCCTGAAATGCAAAAAAGCCTTCACTCGCGGGATACAATTCTATGCTGTCTACACGACGCCCGATGAGGTTTTCAAACTTCTTGCGATAAGGTTCATAATTGACTCCGCCGTAAATAAACAGATTGAAATTTGGGAAAATCTCACCTACCAGTTGGCCTGTTTTTGCCTGCAACTTTTCAAAATACATCTGCACCCACGGCGGAATCCCGCTGATCACGCTCATATTTTCAGGCAAGGTTTCTTCAACAATAGCATCTACCTTGCTTTCCCAATCTTCAATACAATTGGTTTCCCAGCTCGGCATTCTGTTTTTTTGAAGATATCCCGGCACATAATGCGCAACGATACCTGATAATCTTCCGGTTTTAATGCCATTTTTTAGTTGCAGTTCCGGACTTCCTTGCAAGAAAATCATCTTTCCGTCTACAAACTCGCTGTTTCCACTTTCTGCGATGTAATGCAAAATGGCATCACGAGCCGCATTGACGTGCATCGGCATAGATTCTTTAGTAATCGGAATGTATTTTGCACCAGATGTGGTCCCGGATGTTTTTGCAAAATACTCGGGTTTTCCCGGCCATAAAATATCTTCTTTACCGGCAACTGCTTCTTCTACATAATCCTTTAACGCTTCATAATCCCGTACTGGTACTGCTTTTGCAAAATCTGCCGCCGTTTTTATATTTTCAAAATTATGGTCTTTTCCAAATTTTGCCTTTGCGCCTTTTTTGATCAAATACTGAAAAACCGCATCCTGAGTGGCAACGGGATTAGCGCTCCATTTTTGGGTTTTACCAGCGATATACTTAGCAAATAGTTTTGCCGAAAACGACTTAATAGACATTATTCAAACGAAATATAATTAGTAGGATCTACAGGATAACCGCTGTTCCATAACTCAAAATGCAAATGGGGCCCTGTAGAAAATTTACCGGTAGAACCGGCAGTGGCAATAACTTCTCCTGCCTTTACCAGATCTCCCTGATCTTTGGTAAGTGAGGCGTTATGCTTATAAACCGAAATCAAATCATTACCGTGATCTAAAATGATCACATACCCGGTTTCTGCGGTCCATTCAGAAAAAATAACCGTGCCGTCTGCAGCTGCCTTGATCGCCTCATTTTTGGGTACTACGACGTCTGTTCCATAATGTTTTTCTTCGGTATCAAAACCTTCGGTAATGTTTCCTTTAACCGGCGGAAACAAAGAAAAACTTACGGTTGAAGAAGCCGGCTCAAACAGGTTATACCGATCTTCATTAGCGACCTGTTCCCGCAACAAACTATCTTCTCTTGAGATTTTCATATTAAGCCCGCTTGTATCGCGCGGCTCGAGCAATAAGATAGAATCACGATTAAAATTTACCTCATCAACATCACCGGTAAGTACTTTTCTAATACTCGCGTAGTACTGTTGATTGATGTCGAGTTGACGCTTTAAAGAATCGGTTTCAAACATCAACTCCGTCGCTTGTCGTTTTAATTTAACCGAAGAATACCCGGGAATATACTCGCGTAACGGGGTATAAGCAATGAGTAGTGTGGTTAAGGCGATTAAAATAATTATTGAAAAGCCAACAACGATAAATACATTGAGTCGCGTGAGTTTAAAAGAGACACGTTCTTCAAAAGTGTCTTCGTTTAAAATGAGCAACCTGTATTTATGTAAAAGGCGCTTTTTAAGCTTCTTTTTTTCCTTAGGTTTTGCCATAAAAATCAATGAATAAGCAAATATAAAATTTAAAAGGCGTACGCCGACTGCTAAAGTTTTACAAGGAACGGTCTATTCTTATGATTTCTTGTTATATTTACCATCTAAATTATCATGATATGAATGCATTAGCAATATTTTTAGGAATGGTAGGACCCTGGCAAATAGGGCTTATCGTGGTTGTAATTCTCTTACTTTTTGGAGGTAAGAAAATACCAGAGATGATGAGAGGGCTTGGTAGCGGTATTAAAGAATTTAAAGATGCCTCTAAAGATGATGAAGCATCTCACAAATCTGACGAGACTCTAGAAGAGAAAAAATCATAAGTAGTTCTTTTAAAAAGAAATTAAAAAAGCGCTTTAGAAATCTAAAGCGCTTTTTTAATGCATTATTCTGAACTAGGTTATTCGGTTTTGTCAACGAATTTGACAGATCGCAGAATAGATTCCAGCTCAAAAATATTATCTCTTTTATTTGCTGAAGGTTTAAAAACAAAGCCTTCTAATACCAAATAACGATCGTTTTCTTTATCATCTACAGTGAAGTTTACAAACGGTCCCGCCATGTAACGCCCTTTTACTTCCCACATACCTTTCATTTGATACGCCGGTTTTCCGTCTATTGTAGTTTCAGAAAGATAGGGTGCAAAAGCAGCTTCTGTAATAAAACGCATCCCTTCACTTACCGTAATATTATCACCACCTATTGAATCACGCATTTTGATCAGTGAGCCAATCGTGTTTGAATCTCGATCGATCATACTATACGGAACTTCGTAAACCGTGATGTTCATATCACCATTAGGAATATCTTTTCTAATCCAGAAAAATCCCTCATCGTCTTTAGCATAACGGTATGCAGAAGGAAATTTCATCGTGATTCCAAAAGCATCAGTCAACGGCTTATCTTCTTTAAGAGAAAGACTTACGCGTCGTATTTTCTCTGTGAATTCGGTTTCTTTAATCGTATTTACGATTTTGGCACTGTCCTGCTGAATGATATTAATAATCGCACTTTCGGTAGGGCCTTTAACCAAAATACCGGTTTGAGGTCGCGCGTACTCATCGTTCACGACTTCTATTGAAGCCGAATCGGCTTGTTCAATTTTTAAAAAAGTACGTTGCTTACGCATAAAGCCAGAAAAAGCTTCACTAGGCATTTGATTAATCGCAAACATAGGTTCTACCTGTGGCAAACCATTTACAGGTCCTGCAAGTTTCTCACGTATACTCTCTCCTACCGGTCCTTCCCACATATCGTTTGGCATTACAACGGTAAGGTTATTCAAAGCCCCAGAAGAAGCCGATAAAATTTTGCCTGAAGGCTTGTCGTCACAGGCTATAAAAGCAAATAAGACAAAGGCAAGAATTAGTTTTTGCATAACATAAAATTATTTAGTGTTAGTTAGCTATAACCAGAGTCATTCCCGGTTTGAGCTTAGTACCGCTAATATCGTTCCAAACTTTAAGGTTCTCTGCGCTTACCCCGGGAAATTTACGCGCGATCTTCCATAAACTGTCGCCTTTCTGAACAACGTATTTCTTTTGACCTCCTCCGGAAGTTGATTTTGACGCACTTGAAGAGGATGCCGAAGCTACTGGTTTGCTGGGATATAAGGTGAGCCGCTGACCGATACGCAAATTATTAGAGCGTAAATTATTCCAACGTTTAATCTGAGAAACTCCTACACCATAACGCTCTGCAATTTTTCCTAAATAATCGCCACTGCGTACGCGGTAGGTAATGCTTGTAGGTACTTCAAGATACTTTGGTAAGGTTTCTTCGTCCCGCTCAAGCTCTTTTTTTGCGCGTTGATAGATGTTGTCTTCATTGGCAACAAAAGGTCCAACGGCCGTTACCGGCAAGCGCAAATAATAATTTTCATCCTCAACATACGGTATGATATCTAATTTATATGCCGGATTTAAAAACTGAAGCTCTTCAAGCGAAACCCCGGTATATGCTGAAACCTGCTGTAGTGTAATGGTTTCTTTTACTTTGATCGTATCGGTTTCAAAATAATTTACATCGGGTTGTGCCGGGTGATACCCGTGTTCTTCAGCATATTCAAAAATATACATCGTTGCTAAAAATGCCGGAATATAGCCTGCCGTTTCCCGTGGAAGATGATGTCTGATATTCCAGTAATTGGTTCTTCCGCCACTGCGACGAATGGCTTTACTTACATTTCCCGGTCCTGAATTATAACTTGCCAAAGCCAAATCCCAATCCCCAAAAATCTCGTGAAGTTTAGATAAATATTGCGCAGCAGCTTCGGTAGAAAGGATAGGATCCATACGCTCATCTACATACGAACTAATGTCTAATCCGTATAATTTCCCGGTATTGAACATAAATTGCCACATCCCCGTAGCTCCTACTCTAGACTTTGCGCGCGGTCGCAATGCAGATTCTACAATGGCCAGATATTTTAGTTCCAGAGGCATATTGTGCTTGTCTAAAGTCTGCTCAAACCCGGGAAAATAGAATTGAGATAATCCCATCAAGCGTTCTAAAGTAGGTTTGTGGCGCTTTAAATAGCCTTTGATGACATTCTCTAAAGAAGGATTATACTCAACGTTAAACGGAGTGCGTGCATCAAGAGCTGCAAGGCGCTTTTTAAGCACTTCTGTGGTGAGTTCTGGGTATTCAACGTCTTCATAGTTGGTATCATCAACTAAAGACGCCATATCGTCGTAAAGTGTGTTTGTAGTAAGTTCTTCTAGCCAAAGTTTATCAACTTTAGCAGGAAATTTACGATCGTTGAGTTTTTTTGAAGTACTGTCCCATTTTACCTCTTTAAATAAGAAAGGTTCAGGAACCTTTTGTACCACATGCCCGTTAGCACTGTTAAGCTCGCGCATGAGTTGTTTGAGTTCTACCGTATCGACGATAGGTAGCGTCTGAGAAACCTGCAGCGTTGCTGCCTTAGGATTTTTCTTCTGGGCATAAGATGCCAACGAGGTCATGACTACAAATGCATAACCGAGACAATAGCGTTTTTTCATATGTGTTTACAACGATGCAAACGCTAAAGTCGTATTTTTTGTTCAAAATCTAAAACACCCAGAAGAAAGTCCTGAATACTAATTTTTATTCACGAATTGCTGCAATACCCGGAAGCTCTTTACCTTCAAGCATTTCTAGCATTGCACCACCACCGGTAGAAACGTAACTTACTTTATTTTCAAAGCCAAATTGTTTTACGGCAGCTACGCTATCTCCTCCTCCAACAAGTGAGAAGGTTCCGTTGTTTGTTGCTTCTGCAATTGCATCACCAAGAGCGATTGTTCCTTTAGCAAAAGGTTCCATCTCAAAAACACCTAAAGGCCCGTTCCAAAGAATGGTCTTGCTATTTTTTACCACTTGAGCAAAATTCTCTAGTGATTTTGGTCCTGCATCAAGTCCTTGCCATCCGTCAGGAATTTCATTGATCGGTTCTACTTTAGTATTTGCAAATTCTGAAAAGCTATCTGCTGCAAGAACATCAACCGGCAAATGAACGTTTACATTCTTTTCTTTAGCTTTTTTCAATATATCTAAAGCGAGTTCTTGTTTATCATCTTCACAGATCGAACTCCCAATTTGACCTCCTTGTGCTTTGATAAATGTATACGCCATTCCACCTCCAAGAATCAAATCGTCAACTTTATCAAGAACATTCTCGATCACGGTGATTTTTGAAGAAACTTTTGCGCCTCCTAAAATGGCTAAAACCGGACTCTCATTGTCATTAAGCACTTTATCAATGCTCTCGATTTCTTTAGCCAGTAAGTAACCAAAACATTTTTTCTCCGGGAAAAACTGCGCTACAATGGTCGTTGAGGCATGCGCTCTGTGTGCAGTACCAAAGGCGTCATTTACATAAATATCTCCCAATTGAGAAAGTTGCTCTGCAAAGTCTTTATCTCCGGCCGTTTCCTCCTCGTGATAACGCAGGTTCTCAAGCAATAAAATTTCTCCAGGCTCCAATTCTGAAGCGGCTTTTTCAGCAGCTGCTCCTACACAGTTTTCTATAAATTTTACCTGTACCCCAATAATTTCAGAAACTTTGCTCACGATATGCTTCAAAGAAAACTCTGGCTCATTGTTTTTAGGTCTTCCTAAATGCGACATTAAAATCGCCGAACCACCATCTTCTAAAACTTTTAAAATTGTAGGTTTTGCGGCTTCAATACGGGTAGTATCGGTAACCTGATGATTTTCATCTAAAGGCACATTAAAATCTACACGGATTAATGCTTTTTTATTTTCAAAATTAAAATCGTCGATGGTTTTCATGTAATCTGTATTATTTGTGATTTTGGTAATTAACTAGTTGGTTAACGGCCTAACACGATATTGCTGTTAAGCCAATACTGAACAAACAAATATAACGGATAGCGCCAAAAAATACGTTACATTTCTGTTATATTTGGCGCATGCAATTTCAATCAATTCTCGGGCAAAATTTCATTAAAAAACATCTTACAACCAGTGTAGACCGCGGTCGTGTAGCACATGCGCAACTCTTTGTAGGTGCCAGTGGTAGCGGTGTTTTACCGTGTGCGCTCGCCTATGCGCAATACCTTATTTGCAATAATACCGAAGGTGAAAATACAGGCGGATCTGCAGCTTGCAATCTAAAGTTTGATCATCTAGCGCATCCCGATTTACATTTTGCATATCCCGTGGCTCCCAATGACACGGTAAAATCGCATCCTGTTTCTGATAATTTTGCTAAGGAATGGCGCGCATTTATTCAAGAAAATCCCTACGGAAGTTTATACGACTGGCACCGGCACATCGGTATCGAAAAAAAACAGGGGAAAATTGGTGTTGATGAAGCTCAGGATATTGTAAAAAAGTTATCGCTTAAATCATACGAAGGGGGCTTTAAAGTGATGATCATTTGGATGGCTGATAAAATGAACAATGCTGCGTCCAACAAGCTTCTAAAACTGATTGAAGAACCACCGCAAAAGACCATCTTCCTTCTTATTGCCGAAAATGAAGATCAAATAATTGACACGATCAAATCGCGTTGTCAAGTCTTGCGCTTTCCTCCTCTTGCCGCCGAAGCTTTAGAAAATGCCTTGATCACCGAGCATAATTGCGACCCTGCTGAAGCAAAAAAGTTGGCCATCAAAGCACACGGAGATTATAATCTTGCTCTACATTTATTAGACCATAGCAGCGATGAAGAAGAGTTTGAAACTTGGTTTGTAAGTTGGGTGCGCACGGCTTTTAAAGCACGCGGAAATAAAAAAGCCATCATTGATCTGATAGCTTGGAGCGAGAATATTGCTTCAAAAGGTAGAGAAACGCAAAAGAGTTTTTTAGGCTACTGTGAAGATTTTTTTAGGCAAGCCATGTTATTGAATTATAATGCTAAAGAATTGGTGTATTTACAGCCGGTAACCCAATTTGAGTTGGCTAAATTCGCCCCGTTTATACACGGCAATAACATCAATTCACTTATTGAAGAGTTGCAAACTGCAGCGTATCATATCGAACGTAATGGTAATGCTAAGATCGTTTTAACCGATCTCTCTATCAAACTCACGCGTTTATTACATACGAAAGCATAAAAAAAGGCAGCTCTTTGGAGCTGCCTTTTTAAAACCAATTGGTTCAAATATTATTCTGCAGAAGTCGTGTCTTCATCTTCTGTTGCAACTGGTTCTGCAGGTGCAGTACTATTACCACTGTAAGCAGTATTTAAAGCTTTTAAAACTTCGTCTGTGATATCTAACGCTGTTTTGCCATAGAGAATATTACCGCTGTCATTTTTTCCGTAGATATAATCGTAACCATTCTCTTCTCCGTAGGCGTCGATAAAATCACGAACCTTCGTAATTACAGAATCAACAGCCGCTTGACTCTCTTGCTGAATTTGTCCACCACGCGCTTGTTGCATTTGCTGAATTTCTTGCTGTAATGCTCCCAGCTCTTGCTCTTTGACCTGGCGCTCTGACGGACTCATAGATTGCGCGTTTTTCTGATATAAATCGACTTTTATTTGAAATGCCTGAATTTTAGGCTGAAGCTCTCCGCGGATCTCTTCGCTCAATTTATTGTACTTATCCTGAACTTCGGTCATCTCGGTGTATTCTTCAAAAAGTTTCTGCGTATCGACAAACCCAGATTTTGATTTTGAACAACTCGCCAAAACAAGGGCAATTAATAAAAGACTGAATTTAGTTTTCATATTAGATTTTTAGATTTTGTTGCAAATGTAATTAGTTGGTTCAGATAAGCACCATTTTACGATGAAATCTTAATTATTGTAAAAAACAATGATAAGTATCTTATCAATAATTAAAACTTATAAATTTTCGATTCAAATAAGACGATTTAAGCTGTTTTTAGAATTTCAGCATACAAATAGTCGCACCTAAGCTTAGAAGACTCTAGAAACGTCTTATTTTGATTATTTACTCAATTTTAAGACATAAATCAAAGAAGAATACTCGCCAGAGCGTCTTGCGCTCCAATTAGATCGTAAACCGGTTAAAAATGCTGACCAAGGTTGAAAGAAAGAAGCTGCCTTATATTTTTCTGATAACAGACTTACATAAAACGAATCAAAAACTAACGGCTTGGTTTCTTCTAAAATAAAGCCATTTGCTTCAAACAAGGTTTTTATACTCTTTGCAGAAAAATGATGTAAGTGTCTTGGTACATCCCAAGCAGCCCAAAAGTTTTTATAATGCTTCGCATCTAAAGAATTGAAATTTGGTACAGCAACAAACAAAACACCATTTTCATTTAAATGATTTTTCAACCATTCAATTTGATGTTGTAAATCTGGAACATGTTCTAAAACATGCCACATCGTGATCGCATCAAATTTTTGCGTGTTTACCGCATCTAAATTTTGAAAAAGCATAATTCCTTTTTCTGAAGCTTTTTTTCTTGCATCCGGTGAAGGTTCAATTCCGGTTACCTTCCACCCTTCATTCTTTGCTTGTTTTAAAAAATCACCGGTTCCTGCTCCAATATCTAAAAGTGATCCTTGATGTACTCGAGAAGAAATTAATTGCAATTTTTTCTTCAGCATAAATCGCTTAATGAAGTGATATGCTTTTTCAAAAAGACCTTTTTTTGAATCGGTATGTGAAATGTAATCCTCACTTAAATAATACTGATCCAAGTTTTCTGGAACAGGAAGCGTGGAATACTTATCTAACTTTTCATCATAAATCAAATCAAACTCTTCTTTAGAAACAGAATAATCTTTGATTTTTAAATTGGTTTTTTTAGTCAACGAATGGGATTTTTGAAGAAATAAATGAAAAGTGTTTCACGTGGAACTAAAAAATTAGCGTCCCATATAAACAAGCATTACCGAAATATCACTTGGAGAAACACCACTTACCCGTGAAGCTTGAGAAATAGTTGTTGGTTGAATTTTTGTCAACTTCTCACGTGCTTCATAAGAAAGTGACTTTAGTTTAGTATAATCAAAATTATCTGGGATCTTGATATTTTCTAATCGCTGTAATTTATCGGCGTTTGCCTTTTCCTTTTCTATGTAGCCCGAATATTTAATTCGGATTTCGGCTTGTTCTAAAACTTCAGTCTCGAGATTGTTTTCAGCAACGTATTCCTTTACATCTTTAAATGAAAGCATATCCTCTAAAGCTATCTGAGGTCGGCTAAAAATCTTAACCATTTTATCTGATTGCTTCATCGGTGTTGTTCCTTTTTCAGCTAAAACCGGATTGGCTTCTTCAGGCTGAATACTAGTTGTATTGAAAAATTCAACAAGATTTACCGCTTGTGCTTCTTTCTTCTCAAGAGCTTGCATACGCTCTTTACTAGCCAAACCAACCTCAAAAGATCGAGGAGTAAGACGAGCATCGGCATTATCTTGACGTAATAACGTGCGATATTCTGCTCGCGAAGTAAACATACGATACGGCTCTTTGGTTCCTTTGGTAATCAAATCATCTACCAAAACGCCTATATACGCTTCATCTCTTTTCAGGATGAACGGATCTTTTTCCTGAACTTTTAAACTCGCATTTAATCCTGCAACCAGACCTTGAGAAGCTGCTTCTTCATAACCCGTGGTTCCGTTAATTTGACCAGCGAAATATAAACCGTCAACCAATTTAGTTTCTAACGTATGCTTCAACTGCGTTGGTGGGAAGTAATCATATTCGATCGCATAACCTGGTCTAAAGAACTTCACATTTTCAAAACCTGAAACTTGACGCAATGCCTTAAACTGAACTTCTTCTGGCAAGGAAGTAGAAAAACCATTTACATAATATTCAATAGTATTCCAACCTTCAGGCTCAACGAACAATTGATGACGATCTTTATCTGCAAAACGATTAATCTTATCTTCTATCGAAGGACAATATCTTGGCCCTGTACTTTGAATTCTACCATTAAACATAGGCGAACGGTCAAAGCCTTCACGAAGCAAATTATGCACCTCGGGACTCGTATAACTCATTTGACAAGAACGCTGTTTTGTCAATGGCTTTGTTGCATTACTAAAGCTGAATTTTTGTGGATCTTCATCACCAGGCTGCTCGATCATTTTTGAAAAATCAAGACTTCTACCATCAACACGTGGAGGTGTTCCGGTTTTCATTCTACCCGAATCAAAACCTAAATCAACCAACTGTTCGGTAATTCCGGTTGCTTTACGCTCCCCGGCTCTACCACCACCAAATTGTTTTTCACCAATATGGATTAGTCCGTTTAAGAAAGTTCCATTAGTTAGAATTACCGACTTAGATTTGATCTCGATTCCTAAAGAAGTACGCACACCAGCAACCCGATCACCTTCGACTAAAAGACCATTTACCATCTCCTGATAGAAATCAAGGTTGGCAGTATTTTCCAACATCAAACGCCATTCTTCAGCAAAACGCATACGATCACTTTGCACGCGCGGACTCCACATTGCAGGTCCTTTACTTTTATTAAGCATCTTAAATTGAATCGCAGTTTTATCAGAAACAATTCCGCTATAACCACCTAGTGCATCAATCTCGCGTACGATTTGTCCTTTTGCAATTCCACCCATAGCAGGATTACAAGACATTTGGGCGATGGTTTGCAAATTCATCGTCACCAATAACGTTTTGCTTCCAGAATTGGCAGCCGCTGCTGCGGCTTCACAACCTGCGTGGCCACCTCCCACAACAATCACATCGTATATATCTTCAAAAAAACTCATTGTTCCACGTGAAACATTTAATTATACTTCCTTAAAAAATGGGCGCAAAGATACTGAAAATTAAAGGGAAGACCATAGCCTACACATCCCATAGTGCTAGATACTCATCTTCCTTACTCCGCATACGTGTTTTCTCATCTTCGGTCTTATCACCATAACCGCACATATGCAACAACCCGTGTATAATCACACGACGCAATTCTGTATCAAAATCTACATTAAAATCCTTTGCGTTATCGGCAACACGATCTGTACTAATGTAGATTTCACCATTTAAAATAGTCCCCTCCGTATAATCAAAAGTCACTATATCGGTTAGCGTGTCGTGATCCAAAAATTGCTGATTGATCTCTAAAAGAAAATCATCAGAACAAAAAACATAACCCAAACTATCTATTCCATAAGACTCTTTAAGCGCTGCCGCTTTAAGCCAACTATCAACACGTTCAGACTGTTCTAAAACAAAATCATTTTGACTACTAAATTCAATCATTTTCTTTCTTGAAGTATCGTTTAACTTTTAGTTTATAATTATCCTGTAGGGGCAATTTATCTCTATTCAAAATCTCTTTGGAATTAAAGAAGCGCTTGGCTTCAGGAATGGCATTTGACGTTGTATTATTATAAACCTTACTCGTACTTTCAGATTCCCTTTGATTGTTTTGATCTTTCTCCTGCTCCGCTTCTTCCATCTTTAAAAACTGCTGAATCACTTCATTCATCTTACGCCTAGCCACGTCGGAATCGCCACTCAACAAATCATCTTCAATCGACTCCAAATATTGTAATACTCGCTGAGCTTCTTCATACATCCCAGTTTGCTGTAGCATATCTTCTAATTGATTTCGTATAGCTTCTTGCTGTTTGTAAATCTCGTATTGTCTGGCTAATTCAGACTCAGATGAACCACCTTCATTTTGTCCCTGTCCCTGATTTCCCTCTCCAGATTCACCACCTGCTCCTTCACCTTCTTTACCGGATTTACCATCTTTTCCCTGATCTCCGCTTTCACCGGTTTGACCTTCTTTATCTCCTTGACCCAATTTTTCTTGAAGTTCTTGCTGCGACATAATGATATCAGAAAGTTGTTTTCCGCCACCTTTTCCTCCACTAGGAAACGGCATAGGTGCCCCAGAACTACCAGAACCCATTGCAAATGATAATTCTGCTTGCATATTATCTAGAATGTCTGAAAGCATATCTGCTAAGGTATTTGCTCCCGCAAAAACATATTGTTCACTAGCTACCCCTTTTACAATATCATTGTCTGCTAAACGCTCCAAACTTTGATCAAGATTGTAGGTGATCTCTGTTAATTGTTCATTTATGTTTTCTTGAATACTAGGATTGCGTAATGACAATACAAACAAACTATCATCAATGTGTTCAAAATTCTCTCTCAATTGATTCTGTTTCACCAAATATTTAGAGAATGAAGGATTGCCATTATCAATGTTGGAAAACTTGTTTTTTAAATCCTCCTGATCAAAAGAAAAAATAACCAGATTGTCTAAAATCTGTCTCAACATTTCGACATCCTCTTGTAGTTGTTCAACATCACCTCCACCTCCAGAAGCCATTTGTTGCATCAACTTTTGACCCATTTTTTGCATCTTCTTCCCTGCGTTCTTTTGACTGGATTTTGCATCCTCTTGAGAGTTTGAATCACCAGAATTCTCTAAAATCTCCTCAGCCTTTTCTTGCGCCTCATGGATCTCTTCTTCTAATTTTTGATCTTCAGGAATATCTATGGGTTTACTTAATTGTTCATTTTCCCGTTTCAAATCATCAAGTTCCTTCTTCAAGGTTTCAAAAGATTCAGAAAGTTCTTTCTGTTTATCTAATTGTGGATTATCGCTACTTCCTTCTTTCTCTTGCTCACTTCCTAATTTATTTAACGAACGTCCTATTCGTTCCCCTTTGGTCTGAACAAAAAAGCGCTTGGTAAGTTCAAGTAATTGCTTCATAGATCGACTCGAATTCTTAGAATTCTTAGCCATCTCGTCGAGCTTATCTTTGAGTTCATCTTCCTCCATCAAATCCTGAAGTTTAGATAACTCATCTACAAGTTTTTCTTGCTCTTTAAGTTGCTCCTCGTTCTTTTCTAAACGCTCCTTCAAAGCCTTACTTTTTTCTGAGGCTGACTCAGAAAGTTCGTCTAAAGCATTCAAGCTTTTTTTCAACTTTTCAGCATAAGACTGCATCATTTCCTCTTGTGCCTTTTGTCTACTTAAAAATGATTTTATTTTACGCTTATCATTAAAATCTAAATTCTGCTTCTCTTTCTGAAGGTTCTGTATTTCTTTCAAATCACGCTCTTGATCCTGCATACGCTCAACAGATTTATCAAGACCTTCTAAAGAACTTTTCTGCAATTCGAGTTGTTTATCTACCGCTGCTTCCTTTGTCAAAGATTGAAAAGAAAAGGTCTCAGAGCGTGTGATTTTAAAGCCGTGTAAGGCATCATTATCTCTTACTTCAAAGTAATAGTTGTAGGAAACTCCGCGAGTCAATTGTAATTCACCCGGAAACGCAAAATAAAATTGGTCAACGGTACTTTTTTTAACTGGAATATCAACCTTTACACTATTATCTATTTGATTTTCAGTATAATAAACCAATTTAACATCGCGTAAGCCATAGTCGTCTGCTACATTTCCTCTAAAGTAGGTTTCGTCATCACCAAGTGTATCCTTTTTTACTTCAAGATCCAGTTCAGGATACGCGTCACGTATGACCTCTATTTGATAATTTAATTGCTCATAACGCTCTAAACCATCATTACTCGCAGCAATGCTATAATTCACAGAACGGAATAACTGACTATCAAAACTAAATTCATTGTTGTTCTGTTTAAAAACATATGCCGTATCTGCAATCCATTCTACCTTATCGGTGTTTCGGGTATCTAAAATCCATCGTACTTGAGTGCCTTCAGGAATAGTGATATTTCCAGTATTTTCAACCAATTCATTAGCTCTATTCAAATATTGTGGAAAATCTAATTTCATTCTTAAGGTTGAAATCGTTGGGGTATTCACTAATGTATAGCGGTAATACTTTGAGCTGTATCCGTTCCCTTCAAAATAAAAATCCAGATCTTCTGAAGCTTGCGCTACGGTATATTCAAATATCCCTGTGCCTTTTTTCTGCATAAAATAAGAAACCCCATTGAGCTCTATCATTACCTCTTCAGGTAGTTTATTTCCTTCTACCTCGACCTGAATATCTACGGGCTGACCTTCAATAATCTTTTGTCCGGGATTATTTAAATGAAAAGAAAAAGGTGCCGGTGGTGCATAATGTGTATTGTAATCTAAAACACGACTAGCACTCTCGTTAAAAAAGGATACTCCGCTACTTAAACTGATCCCCACAAAAATGAGTACTGGAATAAGCGCGTATTTTAAGTATTTTAAATTCTTTTTGTAATCAATGGCCAACGTAAACGGAATTGGCTCGAGCTCTTTACTTTTTTGTAAAACACTCGCCCTTGCCAAATCTGAAGTTTGAGCGGTCGCTTGTAATTGTAACGTATTTAATAATTTATCTTTTACTTCAGGAAAATGATTTCCGATCAATTTTGAAGCTTCACTGTAGTCGATTCCCTTAGATAATTTAAACAAACGTAAAATCGGGATCCCAATAAACCGAATCAACAAAAACGCTTCTATACCAACAAAAGACCAAAAAAGAATTCCCCTACCCCAAGTGTTGAGCCAAAAGAAATATTCGATACCCAAAACCAACAGTACATAGGCCAGGCCAATCGCGATAAAAAATAGCAATCCTCTAAGGAGTTCATCCTTGTAATATTTTCGAATAAAACGCTCTAATTTGGCCTCTAATTGGTGCAAAATGGCTCTGATTTAATCTATTTATATTTCAATAACTAAAACTACGATAATATATTATAGCCGCTACGCATGAAATACACAAGCCTGTAAACCTAAAAATCCTTGATTTTAAGCTTATTAAAATTATATCCTTAAGAATACGTAACAGTGAACTTGTGATGTGCGACACTTGCTGATATTAAGTACCTTTGCATCCTAAAATTTCTATATGCATCAAAATGTACGTGTGCGTTTTGCACCAAGCCCTACCGGACCTTTACACATAGGTGGTGTAAGAACAGCATTATATAACTATTTATTTGCCAAAAAAAATAACGGAACCTTTGTTCTTAGAATTGAAGACACCGATCAAAACCGATACGTTGAAGGCGCAGAAAACTATATTGTTGAAGCGCTAAACTGGTGCGGAATTCCTTATGATGAAGGACCAGGAAAAGAAGGTGGTTTTGGTCCTTATCGCCAAAGTGAGCGCAAGGATAAATACTTTGCTTTTGCTGAAAAACTCATCGCATCAGGAGATGCTTACTATGCATTTGATACTGCCGAAGCTCTTGATGCACATCGCAAAGATCACGAAGAACAAGGCAAAACCTTCATCTACAATTGGCACAATCGTGAGCAATTAGATAATTCTCTTAATCTCTCTCCTGAGGAAACTCAAAAACGTATTGAAGCAGGAGAAGATTATGTGATTCGGTTTAAATCACCGCAAAGCGAAATCCTGGAACTCGAAGACTTGATTCGTGGTTCGGTTGAAGTGGATACGAGCTTACTTGACGATAAAGTTTTATTTAAAGCAGATGGAATGCCAACGTATCATTTGGCAAACATCGTTGATGATCACCTTATGGAAATCACACACGTAATTCGTGGAGAAGAGTGGCTTCCATCACTTGCGTTACACGTTATGCTTTATCGCGCCTTTGGTTGGGAAGCTCCACAGTTTGCGCATTTACCTTTGATTATGAAACCCGTAGGTAAAGGAAAATTGAGCAAACGTGATGGTGATAAAATGGGATTCCCTGTTTTTCCTCTTGAATGGAAAGACCCTAAATCTGGAGACCTATCAGCCGGATATCGTGAAGATGGCTATTTGCCGGAAGCGGTAGTAAATATGCTTGCCTTTTTAGGATGGAATCCAGGTACCGAAAAAGAAATTTATGCTTTAGAAGAACTTATTCAGGATTTTGAACTGAGCCGTGTACATAAATCTGGAGCCAAATTTGATCCTGAAAAAACAAAGTGGTTTCAACAACAGCATTTGCACAATGCTACTGATGAATCATTAGTTTCAGGTTTTCAAGCCATTTTAAAAGAAAAACATTTTGACGTTGACGATGCGTATGTAAAGCAGGTAATTCATCTGGTTAAAGAACGTGCTGTTTTTATTGCAGACCTTTGGGAACAAGGTAATTTCTTTTTTGAAAGACCAACTTCTTATGATGAAAAAGCAGCTAAAAAAGCTTGGAAAGAAGATACCGGCACGATTATGACTTCCTTATCAAAAATCATTTCAGAAACCGAAGATTTTACTGCCCAAAACCTTTCTACTAATGTAAAAGGCTGGATTCAGAATGAAGGTTTAGGCTTTGGTAAAGTAATGCAACCTCTACGTCTAAGTCTTGTAGGTTCTATGTCTGGACCCGATGTGTTTGACATTGCTGCAACCATTGGTAAAGCAAAAACCTTAGAACGCATTCGCTTTGCGATAGAAACGCTATAGATATAACACGATTCCTGCAGTAATAAGTCCTAGATTTCCTTCAAAGTTTGTTGCTGCAGGATCTTTTAATTCTAATCCTTCATCATTCAGCTTGTTTAAAGCATTGGTAAAACCGTATTGGTAATTTGCAGTCAAACGCACATGTGTAAAACCTGCACTCAAGCCTACGCTTACTAATCCATTTACACGAGACCACTCCTGTACATCTTCAGCGGTTAGACTTGTATAGTTTTGAAGTACTAAATCACTTTGATTTACATCATCTAGTTCCATTTTACCATTAACCTGAAGTATTGGTCCTACTTCTAGACTTAAATGATCTCCTGCGATCAAGTAGCTCAGTAAAAGTTTAACCTGTGCCCCACTCCAAGTATATTCAACTTTTTCAACAGTTGAAGCTTCTCCTCTGGCATTCATACTCACAGAAGTTTGCATAAAATCTACTCCAAAAATCAAATCGAAATTGTTATAAAATGCAGATCGTTTAGATAAGCCCACTAAAAAACCGGCTTCCTGATTGGTCTCAAAATTTGAAGAATTAAGGTCGAGCAGTGCATATTGGCCCTGAACGCCTATTCTATTAGAATCATATTTATGACGTTGTGCGTGAATTGAAAACGTACTTAGAATTAGAAGAAAAAAGAAAAAAGGCCTCAAGTGTTACGAATTTTTAAAATGGGCGACAAATGTATTGTATTTTTAGTAAGAATATACTTGCCTTTTTTAATAATTAAAACGTATAATATGAGCTATTTTGTGCCTATTTTTCTGTTTTTAGGGATAATTGTCTTGATCTCAGCGGTTTTCATTGTCAAACAACAAACAGCTGCAATTATCGAACGCTTCGGAAAATTTACAAGTGTTAGAAATTCTGGAATTCAGCTTAAAATCCCTTTGATCGATAAAGTTGCCGGTCGTGTGAACTTGCGTATTCAGCAATTGGATGTGATCGTTGAAACTAAAACTAAAGATGATGTTTTTGTTCGATTAAAAATTTCTGTACAATTTCAAGTTGTAAAATCAAATGTTTACGACGCCTTTTATAAACTGGAAGATCCTCAAAATCAAATCACTTCTTATGTTTTTGATGTTGTTCGATCTGAAGTTCCAAAAATGAAATTGGATGATGTTTTTGAGCGCAAAGATGATATCGCGATCGCGGTAAAAAGCGAACTGAATCAATCGATGACCGATTATGGTTATGACATCATCAAAACTCTGGTTACCGATATTGATCCAGATCAGCAGGTAAAAATCGCAATGAACCGCATTAACGCTTCAGAACGAGAAAAAGTTGCTGCAGAATATGAAGCCGAAGCAGAACGTATTAAAATAGTCGCTAAGGCGCGTGCAGAAGCCGAAAGTAAGCGTTTACAAGGCCAAGGTATAGCAGACCAGCGTAGAGAGATTGCACGCGGTCTAGAGGAGTCTGTAGAGGTTTTAAACAATGTAGGAATCAATTCTCAAGAAGCTTCTGCTCTAATCGTTGTAACACAGCATTATGATACCTTACAATCGATAGGTGAAGAAACTAATAGCAATTTGATCTTACTGCCTAATTCTCCACAAGCGGGTAGCGATATGCTTAACAATATGATCGCGAGTTTTGTCGCTTCAAACCAAATTGGTGAAGAGATGAAAAAGCGTAACGAACAATTGGGTTTAAAAACACCAAAAAAGAAAGATAAACCGAAACCAGAGTCTGGCTATGATGATGATTTTGATGTTGATGACGATCTTTCTTCCTTATAATTTGAGATTGTTTTTAGATCAATTTTCTAAAGTAAATCCTTCAGCATATTGAATCTTTTGGCACCACCAATAAAAAAACCGGAGTATAAACTCCGGTTTTTTTATTTTTCTATTTCAATAGCAATTTATTTCTTGTCGTCTATATTCTTGACCTTAACTTTCTTGATTCCTAGTATTTTGTTTACTGCTTTTAAAACCAGTGTTTTCTGGACAATAGCTCCAACAGAACTTGCCACAAAACTAACCGGTGCAAAAGAATCTTTCGTCTCTTTGATACTTAGCTTAAGTTGCTCTTCATCTATCTGCTGTTGCAACTTTAGAATTTTAAGATCTTGGTCGATCTGGTCAAATGATTTGTATACCTTCATAGTTACTCCTGTAAGTGTTTGAATTCTTCATCTAAAACATCTTCCTGCGTTGAATCGTTGAAGAAAACTTTAGAATACTTCTTTAAAACAATCTCTGTAATTAAAGGTTTTCCAAATAGTTTGTAAAGTATGAATAATAGCAAATAAATACCCGCTACTATAAAATAACCATAACTTAAACTACCTAAAGATTCTCCTATAACGATAGCTACACCTACTGAAATAAAAAGTATAAAAATAAGAAAGATACTACCGCTTACCATTAGGTTCACCAAGGATACGGCACCATCCATCATTTTTTTGAAACTATCTAATTTGTAGTATTCTAGACTACTGTTTAGATATTTTTTTGCATCATCTGATACTTTACTTATATGCTCTGAAATATTGAATATCGACATCCACGCTTATGCTTTTGCAGTTGGTACATCAACATCTTCTACATCTTCAACTACCTCTTCTGTAGCTTTAGCATTTTTCTTTCTTAACTCTTCAAGCTTTTTTTCCATAGAAACCAAAATGTTGTCTGCTTTTGAACTGGCAGTTCTTAAGGTATCTTCAAGCTTTTCATCAAAAGACTTCTTAGCATCTTTTGCTGAAGCTGATAAGTGATCTGAAGTTTCTTGGATTTGCTTTTCTAATTTCTTCTTAGCTTCTTTAGCATTCTTAGAGATTTTCTTTCTGGTTTTATCTCCACTTTCTGGTGCGTATAAAAGACCAAGTCCTGCTCCTATTGCTGCTCCAGTTACTAATGCTAAAATGGTGTTACTTGTTTTTGACATGGTGATTGTTTTTTGTTATACTCAAAAGTAAGAATGTTAAATTCTAATCTCCGTTAATAACCGGTTAATAAATTGACTATTAACCTTAAAGGTATGCTAAAAAAGGGCCGCGAGGGCCCTTTTTTAGCATACCTTTAAGGTTAAATTATAGGTTGTTAACCGAATTTTCTAAAAGTTCGTTTCCTGAGGTTTTCATTTCTTCAAGATAAGCAGCAACTTCTTCTTCAGCTTGATCTACTTTATTTAATTGAATTAAAACAATTAAGGTTTCTAAGACTGCTAGACGGGTTCCTATTTTCTTTGCTGAAGTATTGAAAAGTTCTTTCAACTCTTCATAATCTACATCTTTAGCCAATTCACGTATTCTCGCAATCGCCTTTACCCGCTTCTCATCTGGCACTTGCGCCAGCTTCTTCCCTACTTTTTTAATTTCATTTAAAGCAGGAATTTGCGGAATTTGCTTTTTTGGTGCTGCTTTAGGCTGCTCTTGTTTAGTAGATTTTGATGCTACTTTGGCCCAAGTATCTCGTAGACCCACCGTTTTATTAAATACTAAATGCTCAGCGGTACTGTCTTTATCAACATTGAAATAGCCTAAGCGCTGAAACTGAAAAATATCCATCGGCTGTACCTCGCTAAGACTTGGTTCTAAATAACCGGTAATGGTTTCTAAAGAATTTGGATTAAGATGCTCCATAAAGTCAACATCTTTATCACCATCTGGAGACTCGTGATTGAACAAACGATCATACAAGCGCACTTCAGCCTTTATAGCATGCTTAATTGAAACCCAATGCAAGGTTCCCTTTACTTTACGCAGGCTTGCTTCGGTACCGCTTCCACTTCGAGAATCGGCATCGTATGTACAATGAATTTCAGTAATGTTTCCGTCAGCATCCTTAACTACAGACTCTCCTTTGATGATATACGCATTCTTTAAACGCACTTCTTTGCCTAAGGTAAGTCTAAAGTATTTGCTGTTTGCATTTTCTTTAAAATCATCTTTCTCGATGTATAACTCTTTCGAAAAAGGCACCTTTCTAAAACCTGCGCTCTCATCTTCCCGATTATTTTCGGCTTCTAACCATTCTTCCTGATCTTCAGGATAATTGGTAATTACCAATTTTACAGGATCCAAAACGGCCATCACACGTGGCGCTGTTTTATTTAGATCTTCACGCACATTGAATTCTAAAAGCGAAACATCGATCACATTGTCGCGTTTTGCAACCCCGACGGCATCTATAAAATTACGTATCGCAGCAGGTGTATACCCACGTCTTCTAATTCCTGAAATGGTGGGCATTCTAGGATCATCCCAACCGCTTACGATACCCTCTTGCACAAGCTTAAGCAACTTACGCTTGCTCATAATCGTATAGCTCAAGTTTAAGCGCGCAAATTCGCGTTGTTTGGGTTTGATACCGTTTGTATACACGTTGTCTACAAACCACTCGTAAAGCGGTCTGTGCGGCTTAAATTCAAGCGAACATAAACTGTGTGAAACTTGTTCTACATAATCGCTCTCTCCGTGTGCCCAGTCGTACATTGGGTAAATATTCCAGGTATTACCGGTACGGTGATGCGCCTTATTAATAACACGATACATTATAGGATCACGCAATAGCATATTAGGGGATTGCATATCTATTTTAGCACGTAAAACGTGTACCCCTTCAGCAAATTCACCTTTTGCCATTTTTTCAAACAGCTCTAAATTCTCTTCTACGGAACGCTCCCGGTACGGACTGTTAGTACCAGGTTCTGTAGGAGTTCCCTTTTGCTCAGCCATCGCTTCACTAGACTGTGAGTCGATATACGCTTTGCCTTCTTTAATAAGCTGAATGGCCCAATCATACAACTGCTGAAAGTAGTCTGAAGAATAACAAACTTTATCCCACTTGAAGCCTAACCATTTGATATCTTCCTGAATCGCATCTACATACTCTTGCTCTTCCTTTGAAGGATTGGTATCATCAAATCTCAGGTTTACCGGCGCATTGTACTTCTCACCCAGTCCAAAACTGATGCAAATAGCTTTACAATGCCCAATGTGTAAATATCCATTAGGTTCTGGTGGAAATCTAAAGCGTAAATCTTCTTTAGGAAATCCGTTAGTAATATCTTCTTCTACGATTTGCTCTAAAAAATTGAGCGCTACATAATCTTCTGCCATAGCTTAATAAATGCTGAAAAAATAGAATTACTCGTCTATCGAGCTTCAACTGTGGTATATCATTGTTTAAATAACATACGCTATAAGTTGCCAAAAATACTAAAAATACACGTGCTGAAACGTGATTAGCAACCTATTTAAACCTCCACAATCAAGTTCCTGCTCTGCTTTATAAATAATATCTTTACGCTATAAAAAATAAGCTGCTATGGGCGTTATAAAACTCAATCGCGTAAAAGTATATGCATACCACGGTTGTCTGGTAGAAGAAGGTCAAATAGGTTCTGATTATCTCGTAGATCTTAAAATAAATACAGATCTCTCGCTACCTGCTCAATCAGATAACTTGAGTGATACCGTAGATTATGTACATCTCAATAAAATCATTAAGGAAGAAATGGCACAACGTTCTAAACTTCTAGAACACGTATGTGATCGTATATTAAATCGTTCTTTATCAGAACTTTCAACAATTACAAAAGCTAAAGTTACCGTGCGTAAAATCAATCCGCCCATTGGTGGAGATGTGGCTTCGGTAGGAGTTACTATGAGTAAAAAGCGCTCGTAAAATAGATCTGGCTGCTGCGCTACTTAGGATTATCTCTTGAATAGCTTTTATATCTAAAGAAAAAACTTAAATTTGCAGTCCTAATTAAAAAGGGTGTCGTGGCCGAGTGGCTAGGCAGTGGTCTGCAACACCATCTACAGCGGTTCGAATCCGCTCGACACCTCAACAAAGACTCTTCTATTAAGAAGGGTCTTTTTTTATGCCCTAGCATTTTATTTAAAATGGAATAGAATCTCCTTCAATAAACTCATTCTCCGGCGCAATCTCTTCAATACGTTTTTCTATTTGTTGAATTTCTGAAGGAAATAAACCTTTTGAAATAAGGAGTAAACCAAATAAAAACATCAATACACTAATGATCTTCTTGATCACAGCAATGCGCGTAGGGGTTAATTTGCTACGTAGTTTTTTAGCAAGGAGAATTTTAATAATATCAATGATCAAATAGGTAGTGAGGATGGAACCAAAAAATACCGTTAAACGCTCGGCATTCATATCTAATTGAGGCCCTGCAGAAATTAAAATGACCAACCAAAATCCCAGTACTCCAATGTTGATAAAGTTGAGTAAAAAACCTTTTACAAAAAGTCCTAAATAGTTGCGTTTACTCATCACAACGGTAGGATGCTCATCATCGTCAAGCTTATTTTTTTTGACCCGTAAAAAAGACATCACTCCATAGACTGCGAGTAACATCCCGCCAAAAATGTAGAGTGCAGGATCATCTTTTAATTTGTCTAAAAGCTGACTGGTACTAAAATAGGCTATTAATATAAAAACCGTATCTGCTGTAACTACGCCTATATCAAACAGAAAAGCCGCTCTAAAACCTTTTAAAGCAGCAGTTTCTAATAACACAAAAAACACGGGGCCTACCAGAAATGCGAGTAAAAAACCCAGTGGAATTGCTGTTGAAATATCTTGTAGCATTTAGGAGTATGAAGTCTTGTATTTCTGAAAGTTCAGAAAAAAATTATTCTAAGAATAATTAGATTAAGATGCTCACTTTTGAAAACCAAAAGTCTATACTCACAAAAGTAACGAAATTGAATCAAATTACTCCATCACCCGCACGCGACCTCCTATAAACTTGTTTTTGATCAATTCAGTTGGGTTGCCGTAAACATCTACATCTCCACCGGCTCTGATCTTAACCTCTGCGGTTCTTCGGGCAAAAATATCGGCTTCTCCCCCAGCCTGAATACGTATCTTGGTATCAGTGGTTTCAAGAGATTTTCCTTCAAAGACTCCACCAGTATTAACTTCAACATTTTGATTGATAGCGCTTCCGCTTGCGGTGATAATTCCGCCGGTAACGGCACGCATTTCAGCATTTTCAACTTTTAAACCTGCAGTAACTTGAGCACCTTCTTGCACTCTAATCTCGATCTTAGGCTGTTCAAGCAATTCGTTTACCACAATCTCTGCACCTTCATTACCATCAATCACTTTTAGATCATTATAATGCACTTCTACAAAAGTCTCATTTCCATCAAAGATCTTGTCAAAATCCATACGTATTTTTAAAACGCCATCTTTATTAACAAGTTCAATGTATTCTGTATCCTTTCCTTTAAGGTAAACTTTATTTTCTGAGTCTTTGATAAGATTGACGCGCATGCGGTCAAAAACTTTTACTTCGGTAAAATCGCCTACATCTTTGGTATTGTCTTGTGCAAAAGTTGCACCTGCAGTTACCAATAGAACTGCCATGATTAGTTTTTTCATAAGAATTGATTTTTCGTATTTAAAAGACCAATCGCTTTTTGATTTGTTACAGTAAGCCCTTTATTGAATCGCCTCTTTAACTTCAACCAAAGTAAAATCAAGGTGCTTTTTAACAAGATCTGCTTCTTTTACTTTTACATAAACCTCATCGCCAAGCGTGATCGTGGCTCCGGTTTTACGACCTACAATAGCGTATTTCTCCTGATCAAAATCAAAATGATCGCCTTTAATATCTCGTAAACGAATCATTCCCTCACATTTATTGTCTACGATCTCTACATAAATTCCCCATTCGGTAACTCCGGAAATAACACCCAAGAAGGTTTCATCTTTATGATCTTGCATAAACTTCACTTGCATGTATTTGATAGAATCACGTTCTGCACTGGTAGCCAGATATTCCATATCGCTACTGTGTTTACACTTCGATTCATATTCTTCTTCTGAAGCAGATTTACCTTGATCTAAATAATGTTGTAAAAGTCGATGTACCATTACATCAGGATAACGGCGTATTGGCGAAGTAAAATGTGTATAATAATCAAAAGCCAACCCATAGTGCCCAATATTTTCTGTACTATACACCGCTTTACTCATCGTACGTATAGCAAGTGTGTCTATCAGGTTTTGTTCTTTTTTACCAACAACATCAGTAAGAAGGTTATTTAAAGAAGCAGTGGTACTTTTTCGATCTTTAAGATTCATTTTATAACCAAAACGTCCTGCGATAGTTTGCAAAGCTGCCAGCTTCTCATCGTTTGGTTCGTCGTGAATACGATAAACAAATGTTTTCTTTGGTGATTGCTTACCAATAAATTCTGCAACTTTTCTATTGGCCAAGAGCATAAATTCTTCAATTAGCTTGTTAGCATCTTTTGAAGATTTAAAGAAAACTCCAACCGGATCATTTTCTTGATCGAGTTCAAATTTTACTTCGACTTTGTCAAAAGAAATCGCTCCATCTTTCATGCGTTGTCTACGCATAATTTTTGCGATTCTGTCTAACTCTAAAGTTGCATTTACAATTGCAGGATCTACGTTATATGACTTTCCGGTAAGTGAAATGTCTTCCGGAATTAATCCTTCTCTGGTTTCTATAATTTGTTGCGCTTCTTCATACGCAAATCGCGCATCACTATAGGTTACTGTGCGCCCAAACCATTGCTTTTTCACTTTACCCGAAGATTTGTCTAATTCAAATACTGCGGAAAAGGTATATTTCTCTTCATTAGGTCTCAACGAACAGGCATTATTTGATAAAACCTCAGGGAGCATAGGCACCACGCGATCTACCAAATACACCGAAGTTGCCCGTTCATACGCTTCTTCATCCAGAATGGTTCCCGGTACAACATAATGCGAAACATCTGCGATGTGAATTCCTACTTCATAGTTTCCATTTTCTAAAACCTGAAAACTCAACGCATCATCAAAATCTTTTGCATCCTTAGGATCTATCGTAAATGTAAGAACATCCCGCATATCGCGACGTTTAGCGATCTCCTCTGGTTTTATACTCGTATCAATAGTATTGGCATAGGCTTCAACCTCATTAGGAAAATCGTGCGGTAAACCATATTGTGCAAGAATAGAATGAATCTCTGTATTATGTTCTCCTGGCAAGCCAAGAACTTTAATGATCTTACCAAAAGGAGAATCGGCCTTTTCCGGCCAGTCTTCAATCTTAACAAGTACCTTTTCACCGTCTTGAGCTCCGTTCAATTTATTCTTCGGAACAAAAATATCGGTACGCATCTTTCCTTCTGCGGAAGTATTTACAAAGGCAAAATTCTTTTGCATCTGCACTACACCAACAAATTCATCGGTTTTTCGCTCAAGGATCTCAACGATTTCCCCTTCATGCTTTTTGCTTCGGCGTTGCTTGTAGACATATACTTTTACCGTATCGCCGTGCAAGGCCTTATTCATATTATTTTTTGGAATATAAATATCTTGTTCCATCCCATCTACCACAACATAGCCGTCACCTCGTGAGGTCGCATCTAGTTTTCCTGTATGATAATGAGAAGTCGCATTGAAGCTATACTTACCTCGATCTTGTTCCTCAATGTGCTTTTTTGCTTTGAGTTGAGCGAGTTCCTTAACGATTTGATTGCGACTGTTGGGATCATCGACCTGAAGTTTGGCCGCGATTTGCTTGTGATTAAAAGATTTACCGGGTTCTCGTTTTAATATCTTAAGTATTTTTTGTGTGAGGTTCCCGATTTTGGAA
Source organism: Leeuwenhoekiella sp. CH_XMU1409-2 (assembly GCF_037029365.1). Classification (NCBI taxonomy): domain Bacteria; kingdom Pseudomonadati; phylum Bacteroidota; class Flavobacteriia; order Flavobacteriales; family Flavobacteriaceae; genus Leeuwenhoekiella; species Leeuwenhoekiella sp. CH_XMU1409-2. The sequence goes on from NZ_JAYMEI010000008.1 coordinate 127,109, forward strand.
TTTGAATTTCTTCTACGTTTTTTCTTTGGCATTAAATGCTTTTATTAATTACTGCAAAATTAGCGTTAATCGCTAAAACAAAAGGTTTCAAGACGTGAAGTTTTAGTTAATCTTAGTATTTCATAATCAAATAAATAGACATTTAACACTAGGGTAATTAAGATTTAATTTTAAAAACTTTGTTTTTGTTAAATAAATCTTAATTTTGTTCTATTCATTAATCAAAACTTTTTCGTCATGAAAACGTTTAAATTGAAAAGATACCGAATAGCCTTTCTTTTTATAGGCATTTTTATTCTGGGATTTGTAGCAGTACTCTCCTACGTCAATTCAATATTTTAATAAGATAATCATTTTTAAAAATTAAAAGGGACTCTTAACGGGTTCCTTTTTTTTATTGGCACCGCCAATGGGTTTAATACTCCGAAGCTTGGCTCAAAATTGAAAATTCGTTTCCAAGCGATTTCTCAAGGGTTTGCCCTGAGGTAGTTTATTGATATCATCAAAGAATACACTACGCTGAGTCTTACTTTAATCTTTTCCTTTCAAATTTGAAAAATAGGATCTCTAAAAATCAAAGCTTAAAAACAGTTTTCAACAGTATACATATATATCATTTTTCTTTTTTAAAATTTAAATTAAAACTGTTTGTTATTATAGCTTGTTAATAGCGGTATAACTTTAGGTATTTAAAATTTGGTTTTTAATTTATGGGTAGATATTAACGGGTTATTCAAGAGTTTTTAGCATAAATTTTACTTGATTTATAAGTGCTTATAAAACGCTATTAACAAATGTTGATAACCTTAATTATCAGGTTTTTTTGAATAAGTCGTTATCAACATTTATTAAAAATGACGTTTTATTTTGCTCATAAACGGAAAAGAAAAATCCATAAAATTTTCTTGCATGATATTACCCATGAACTGCTTTGTAATTTTTTCTGAATAAAGCAATTTTCATTTTACATTTTTGACGACAACTTATAAACAAGCATGTTAACTATATGTTAACTCGTTGAAAATGAGATTTTATTATGGATAAGTATAAAATTGAACGTGTCGCTATTTTGTAACTTTAAACATGTTTTTTAATTGTTATAAATGGGACACGCGCACCATCATCACGATCATACGCATGCAGCAGATTTAAAAGGCCGAAACCTCTTAATTAGTATAGGATTAAACGTGTTAATAACTCTGGCACAAATCATAGGAGGCTTGATTTCCGGGAGTTTAGCACTTTTGTCAGACGCTGTTCATAACCTTAGTGATGTGATCTCCTTGATCATAAGCTATATCGCACAGCGCTATTCAAAAAAGGAAGCTTCTACCCATAAAACTTTTGGGTATAAACGTGCAGAGATCATCGCTGCGTTTGTGAATGCCGCCACGCTTATCGTGATCGCAGTACTTCTTATGAAAGAAGCCGTTGAACGATTTTTAAATCCACAAGCTATTGCATCTGATCTTGTAATTTGGTTGGCCGTTTTAGGTATCGTAGCTAATGGGTTGAGTGTTTTGCTTTTACAAAAGGACAGTAAAGGCAATATGAATATGCGCTCGGCTTATCTTCATTTATTAACCGATATGATGGCTTCTGTAGCAGTGTTGGTTGGTGGTATTTTGATGTATTTTTTTAAAATTTACTGGATAGACAGCTTGTTAACATTAGCGATAAGTATTTATCTAATTGTTATGGGATACGGTTTATTAAAATCTTCCTTTAAAGTACTGATGCTTTTTTCTCCAGAAGATCTTGAAATTGATGATCTCATAAAAGAGGTTAAACAGTTAGATGCGATCAAAAACATTCATCACATACACATCTGGCAACTTAATGATGACGAAGTACATCTTGAGGCGCATATTGATTTGAAAAACGATATTAAACTAAGTGCTTTTGACGCAATTCTCTTAGAAATTGAGCATATTGCGATGCATTATGGCATCAATCATATTAACATACAACCAGAATATGATAAGGATGATGCTAAAGAAATTGTTGTTCAAGACTAATCCCTATGGAAATTAAAATTTTAGCTTTTGATGAACTTACTCTTTATAGTTTATATGAATTGCTCCAACTGCGTGCTGAAGTATTTGTGGTAGAACAAAACTGCCCGTATCAAGATGTAGATGGTAAAGATAAAAAAGCACTACACGTTCTAGGCTATCAAGATCATCAACTGGTTGCCTATACCCGAGTTTTTAAACCCGGTGATTATTTTGAAAATGCAAGTATTGGTAGAGTAATTGTTAAGGAAAATGCCCGTAAATACGGTTTTGGTAAGGATATTATGAATGCCTCAATTGCCTTTATAGAAAAGGAGTTTAAACAAGATAAAATTGAATTATCTGCGCAAACCTATTTAAAGAAATTCTATAATGATCTTGGTTTTTATGAAGTAGGTGAAGCTTATCTTGAAGATGATATTCCGCATATAAAAATGATTAAAAACTAAAAAAAGCCGCAACGCGCGGCTTTTTTAATATTGTATAACTAGAATTTAAATCTTAACCGGTGTTTTATCTAAATTGATACTACTTAAAGTATCATCAGTAAATTTATAATGACCACGAGTTGTAAAAATTTTAAACTTAAAATTTTTCATCGAACTCAAGGTATCCAGAAATAACCATTTAGATTTTAATAATCTGGGTTTTTTAGATTTTAAACTCAGTTCAAAAATATGTTTTTCGCCATCGCGTTCTGCTACAATATCTGGTGTGATCGATACTTCGCTTCCGCGTCTGATATACGATTTAGGAGACTCAAATCCATCTGTATCTGCTTTGATATTCTCAAATCCTCTGTCTTCTAAATAGCTTATCGCTGTTCCTAAAATTTCTGTATTCTTATCGGTATCCTTATCTATAGTTATCATACATATAACATAAGAGATAGACTTTAAATTACTATTAAAATTAAGTTAAAGAGCTGATTTACAACGTTAAAATACTTATATTCTATGCTATTTTATAAATAACAGACAAGAATTTAGAATCTTTTGGTTAATTATGGATTAGTTTAAAAATCAACAGATTACGTCTAGATTAAAAAATCAGCGTTGTTTATCTATTTAAGATTTTACGATACTTAGGAGCATCTTTTAAAATCTTCTTTGCTTCTTCTAGTTCTTCGTTGTGCGTGATCTGATATTCATACAAGCCTTCTCGATAAAAATAACGTTTTATAAGTTCGTCAATAATCAACTTTGAAATTTCGCGTTCTCGCGTATTCAATTGCGCTTCTTTAGCGTTGTCAATAGTTCGCATCAAACTTGCATAATCACTGCTTATAGCGTCCTGTAAATTGTCTTTTGAGGCATCTAGAAATACTTCTTCAAGTTCTTTTTCGGTTTGCGTTTGATATTCAAAACCTTGCGCATCCAAAAACTTTTTAAAGTCAGTATAATCAGCATTTGTAAATTTAAAGTTGTCAAGCGATTCATAATCGTGCTTATAAAAGTAATCTGTAGCAAAATCAAAAATAGCCTGATCGCGCAGTAAAGCTTCAGTAATAGCGCTCATTTCGGCAGATTCTACTTGAATATCCGGCAAAATTCCACCGCCATCGTAAACTTTTCTTCCGGTACTGGTTTCAAATTCGTTGTAATCTGCGGCATTGGTACGCACCGCATTACCTTGCTCATCCCGATTCCAATAATCTAGTGCTTGTATACAACGACCACTGGGAGTATAATAGCGCGAAATAGTGATTTTTAACTGGGTCCCATACGTAAGTTCTTTAGGGCGTTGTACGAGCCCTTTTCCAAAACTACGAGCGCCAATAATAACAGCTCTGTCGTAATCTTGTAGCGAACCAGAAACGATCTCACTTGCAGAAGCGCTACGACCATTTATGAGAACAGCCACAGGAATTTCGGTATCAAAAGGTTCATTACGGGTGTAATATTCCTGATTGTATTTTTCAATTACCGATTTGGTGTTTGTGATCAATTTTCCCTTCGGAAGAAATAAATTACTCACATTGATAGCTTCGGTTAATAAACCACCAGGATTTCCTCTTAAATCAAGTATGATCGAAGTTGCACCTTGTGCTTTCAGATCTTCAACAGCCGCTTTGGTTTCTGAAGATGCTTTTTTATTGAATTTAGAGAGGACTACATACCCTATAGACCCGTCGATCAAGGTGTAAAAAGGCACTGCTTTGATGTCTATCTCTTCTCTCTTAAGACTCGTAGTTTGTAATTTTCCCTGGCGTTTATAGGTTATAGGAATACTGGTTCCCGGAGCGCCTTGTAACAAATCACCGGCATCTTCTTCAAAATCTGCGATGTTGATATCTCCGATTTTTACCAACTCATCCCCTGCTTGTAATCCTGCTTTATCTGCGGGATAATCTTTATATGCTTCAAGAATCGTTATGGTTTTATTGCGTGTTAAAACCGAAGCGCCAATACCGGTATACTCACCGCTATTGCTTATGCGGGCATCTTCTACTTCTTGCTCTGTCCAGTATTTGGTATACGGGTCAAGATCTGCCAGCATTCCTTCAATTGCGCTATCCATCAACTGGCCGGGATTCACCTCATCAACATAATTCATGTTGAGTTCTTTAAACAGCGTGGTAAAGATTTCGATCTGTTTAGCGATTTCAAAAAAGTCACTTTTAAAACTTACGGTCGTAAAAAGAATAACGACTGCCGTTGCCGAGATGAGTATGCGCTTTTTCATAGATTATTTTTTTAAGGACTTTGTACGCTTCCAGCGTCGAATTAGAAAGATAGCAAGAATCAATAAAATGATAAAAGGCCATATATAAAGAATGCCTAACAAAAAGGTTGAAATGCCTTGCCAGCCTCCTTTTAATGCTTCAATAATTTTAGAACCATAAGAAGGAGTTACTCCGGTTTCAAAACTAGTTTTATAAAAATAGATATGAAGCGTACTGTAAGAAACCTGCTTTTTAAGGTAATTGAGTCTACCTTCTTTAGCTTCTATTTCTTCCCGTATGATAGCAAGTTCTCTCTCTATCTCAAGGATTTCTTTTACTGATTTAGCTTGTTCTAAAAGTTGAAGATATCTACTTTCAAGCTCACGTTTTGCTTTTAAGCGCGCTTCTAAATCAATAAATTCTTCGGTTACATCACGTTGACTAATGGATTTTTCATCATAGAATTCAACTCCATCAGAAATGATAGTTAAGGCCTTTTGAAAATTTTCAGAAGGAATACGTAACTGCAATTCCTGATAGTTACTATTATAATCTTTACCAGAACGTTCATTCTGGATATAGCCATTTGTGGCTTCAACTGCTTTTAAAATAGTTGATTTTGTTTCAGAAAGGTTCTGTGTTTCAAAACGCAGATTGCCGTTCTTGATAATCTTTTGTTCTATAACTTTTTCAGAGTCTGTTGATCCATTTTGATCTTGAAAGGATACATCATCATATACAGCTTCTTCCATTTCTAATGATGCAAGTTCAGCATCACTTTCAGACCCACCGCTTGAGCACATATAAACCATACTCAACATTAAAAAACCAAGTATTTTCATAGGCACTATTTTAAATTTAAAGATTATCTGGCAGGTGTAGCTTATTAAATTTTTCAGCAAGTTTCACCATCGCCTTCTCAAGTTCGTCAATTACGGGCACTTCTCGACCGGTATAGATAAACATAAACGCATAAGTCTTGTCATTTGTTTGAAACTGCGTCTTATTTTTTCGGTAAACTTCGCGCATTAAGCGTTTTATACGGTTTCGGGTAACGGCAAGTTTGTGGTTGCGCTTGGCTACTGAAACTCCGGCCTGAATTTGCACCTCTTCTTCAGGCAAGCTGGTTTCCAAATAAAATAATAACAGTGGATAAGCACTTATTTTATTCTTTTCAGCAAAGAGCTTGTCAAGAATTTTCTTGCGTTTTAAATGTTCTTTTTTAGGAAAAGTCTGCTTCATTGTTTTGCCCTTGGCCAGCCGTTTTGAGCTGTAAAGATAGCATACTTCTTTACTGTGCGTTTTTTGAAGCCTTGTTTAGATCTGTTATTTGATCTTTGAACGCCGTTGATGCAAGCGATCAAGATCATCTGTAGCTTGATATAATTTGTTTTTCAACACTTGGTTTAAATCAGGATTTGCCTCTAAAAATGTTTCTCTAATTTGATAAGCTTCTTCAGAAGTATAACGTCCTACCGTTGCATTCAACCAATTTTTAGGAAAGAAAATATCACCGGTTAACTGAATTTCCTCAAGCAGTTCTAAAGACATTTTAAGGTGTTTTACGCCGCTTTCTTGGCGTAGTGGATGATTGATATAGCCAAGTGCTGAAAGTACCCAAGATTCCTTCTCTCTGTTCTTAGCCTCTTTTAAATCGCTCATAAAAGCATCTCTTGTACGTTCATCTGCGGCTAGTGCAGGTTGCAAATATTGAAAGCGTCTTTTTTTATCTGGATTTGAAATTTGGCTTGCTGCTTTTTGAAGGATTTCTTCAGTTTTATGATGACCAAATAACGCAAGTTGCATCGCCATTCCTGTGTAATCATCTTCATTGAGTTTAAGAGCATCAATTTTGGTCTCTTTATTCCAGATCGCATACAAACGTTTTTTTCCAGATTCGGAATATGCGATGGACTCAAACAGCCCAAAAAGTGTTTTTTTGATCGTTGCAGGAAGGTCTTTTTGCAGTTGTGCATAAACCAGATCTTCTAATTCTTGCTGATGCGATTCCCGTTGCATATCGCTGAGATAGGTCCAAAATAAATTTTGGGTTTGACCGCTTATGCGGCGTAAGATCAACGCATTTTCTTCGGTGGTTAATCCCTCTTTGTACAATTCAAAAACCGACATAGGATCAAGACCGGCATTTAAAAGATTTTCGTGCGTGTTGATATAACTGTAACCCCGAGCTACCGCGTCAGGTATTTGAGCAATGCTTTGTAAAACGCTTTCTTGCTGCGGAAAAATTCCGTAGCCCATGCTGTCATAGTTGTAAATGATCTGTTGAGGTTTTGGGAGTCCTGTTGCTTCTTCTAAAACTAACTCTTCATCAATAATAGCGGCGGTGATCACGTGTGTTGAATCTGAATAAACCAATCCTATTTTGAAGGTTTGCGGCCAGATTTTAGCACTTCCATCTTCAGCATTTTGAGTAAGCTGAAGTTTTTTAATCGCACCATTAGAGTCATAAGTTACTTCTTCAGAAAAAACGGGACGACTGCTCTGGTTTACCCAAACCTCGCTCCATTGCTTAAGATCAATTTCGGTTTTAGAATCTAAAATAGAAACAAGATCGTTCCACACCGCATTATCGTTTGCATACGTTTTTATATACTCTTGAATTCCTTCTTGAAAGGCTTTTTTACCGGTGGCAAGCTCGAGCTGGCGCATCATAATGGGCGCCTTGTGGTAAATGATATTTCCGTATAACGAACCTGCATTTTTGAGGTTGTCTAGATTTTGCCTGATGGGGTTTGCACCTTGGGTACGATCTTCTGCATACGCACTGGGATAATGACTCAATACAAACAGCAAGTCGTGGTTGACTTCAGGAAACGCCGGATTTACGATCTTATCTGCCATAAAATTGGCAAAAACCTCTTTCATCCAAACATCATTAAACCAGTTCATAGTAACCAGATCGCCAAACCACATATGCGATGTTTCATGTGCGATAAGTTTAGCTCTGCTCAACAACTGACTTTCAGTAGCGGTTTGATCTAGAAACAAAGTAGATTCCCGATATTGAATAGCGCCCACATGCTCCATTCCGCCATATTGAAAAATAGGAATCGCAGCAAAATCAAGTTTTTGAAATGGAAAAGGATATGCAGTGTACTCTTCTAAATAATCTACTGCACCAGCGTGCAATTCAAAAATAGGATCGAGGCTTGATGTTATTTTAGCACTGTCAGTCTCGCGGTAGAGCAACGTCATAGGAAATGCTACTGAATTCTGCTCGACTTCGCTGAATTTTCCCGCGACAAAAGAAAATAAATACGAACTCATTTTATCTGAAGTTCCAAATTTATGCGTGGTGTACGCACCTGTTGTTTCGGTACTGATCTCTGGAGCTCCTGCAAGAACTTTCCAATCTTTATGAGCAGTAATTGTTAAATTATAAAGCGCTTTTAAATTGGGCTGATCAAAAACCGGAAACAAAGTGCTGGCACGATCGGGAACCAAGAGCGTGTATAAAAATTCTTCATTACGATTAAGCGATTGTTCGCCGGCAATAAAATCAATTTCAAAGGTATTGGCGCCTCGTTTTAAATGCGCTGAAGGAATGATCAAATGTTCTTGCTCGTGATGAATAGTGATTTCCTTTCGGTTAGCGATGACGTTTTTGACGTGACCTTCTGGCACATTAAAATCCAGATATAGTGGTTTTAAATGATTGTCAATGGTCACTTCTAAAAGCAATACTGCAGGAATTGAATCTTCTAATTTTTCTGGAATAGCAAAGTCTAAGTTGTAAACAATCTCACTGAGTTGCTCTTTTCTAAAATCGGCCAATTCTTTTGAAATACCTGGGCTGAGTAAGTCGGGTTTTTTTGAAGTGTTCTGGCAAGAAAATAAATTAAAAACAAGTACAGCGAGGAGAATACGTAGCTTCATTTAGGGAATATGGATTTTTGAAGTCTTAAATATCGGTAAAAGCGGGTATACGCGGGTTACATAAAATAAAAAAAGCCGTTTTCAAATGTGAAAACGGCTTTTTAAAATAAGTGTATTCTAAAATTATTCTGCGTCTTTAGACCAGCTGTTGTTGCTTCGGTCTATATCTGCCATCAACTGTTGTGCGTCGATCGTCATGGCGTTAATTTCAGAAAGAGGCTTGTCTATCGTCAACGTATAGGTTGGGAATGCCCAAGGCCAGTCTTCTAGCTGTGTACGTTTCATATCAGGAAACGGATTTGCTTTCTCAGCACGCATCATACGTAATGGGATGTAATATGCTTCGTTAGTACCATCTGCTGTATTGATATAAAAATCAACAGGCATTGGCATCAAGCCTTTACGCTCAAGAGTAACTTCGGTTTTACCATCTACCTCTTTAACCTCTTTAATCGCATAATCGATCGTATTGGTGGTCTGCGTCCAGTCTACAAGGTACCAGTCTAGTTGCATGCCGCTTACTTTTTCTGCTATGCGTTTAAAATCATTAGGCGTAGGATGTTTAAAGTGCCATTCATCGTAGTACTTTTTCAAAGTTTCATCAAGGTTTTCTTTCCCTATGATGTATCCTAATTGTGCAAGAAAAACAGCTCCTTTAGAATAGGCTGAAGCGCCATATGCAGCATTTAATGCATAACGATCTGCATAAGTGGTTTGTGGTTGTTCAAAACCGCTTTTAGCTAATCTGAAATAGGAAGAATAACTACCTGCTTGTGGATTAGGTTTTTCTTCATTCAAAATTACATTTTCGGCTTCGCTAGAAATGTAAGAAGTAAAACCTTCGTCCATCCACTCGTGTTTTTGCTCATTGGTTGCCATTAAAAACTGAAACCACGTATGTGCAAATTCGTGTGCTGTAACGCCTACTAGGCTACCAAAGTTTCTTCCGCCGGTGATCAATGTACACATCGCATATTCCATACCGCCGTCACCACCTTGTATCACTGAATATTGATCGTATGGATACTGGCCAATATGCTCATTGTAATAGGCTAAAAGTTCGGCTGTTTTAGGCTGTAATTTCTTCCAGTTCTCAATGATCTCTTCGTCATTTTTATAGAAGAAATGAAGTACAGTACCATCTTCTGCAGTAAGCTTGTCGTGAATGTATTCAGGATCTGCAGCCCAGGTAAAATCGTGCACGTTAGGTGCAACAAAATGCCAGGTATATTTTCCTTTTGTAGGCTTAATTGCTTTTTGGTTAGGTTCGCCATACCCGTGACCGATTTCAGGATTTTGAAGATATCCTGTACCTCCAATGGTATAGTCTGCATCGATAGTGATCTTTACATCAAAATCTCCCCAAACCCCGTGAAATTCACGTGCGATATAAGGATCTGCGTGCCATCCTTCAAAGTCATATTCTGCTAATTTAGGATACCACTGCGTCATAGAAAGCGCTACACCTTCGGCACTGTTACGACCGCTTCTTCTAATTTGAATAGGCACTTGCCCGTTAAAATCCATATTAAACGTGGTGCTTGCTCCCGGAGCAATAGGTTGCGCCAGATTCACTTCAAGAACGGTCCCTGCAACATTATAGCTCAAAGCGGTTCCATCTTGAGAAAGTGCATTTACTTTTAAAAAGCCTTCTTCTTCAGGCTCTAATTTTGAAATACGATCTACAACACGACGATCTGGATCTTTGATGTTCAACGAGCGTACATCCATCTCGCTTCCCGGTTGAAACGCATTAAAATAAAGATGATAAAATACCTGCGTTAAGGTATCTGGAGAATTGTTTGTATACACCAGTTCTTGTTTACCGGTGTAATTATAATCTTCAACATTCATATCAACTTCCATCGTGTAGTCAACGTGTTGTTGCCAATAGGAAGTATTGTTTTGTGCTTGTGCCAATGCGAAAACACTAAAAAAGGAAAGACTTAAAAATGCTTTTAGCTTCATAAATAATTAGTTTTTACTTGATAATTCAGCCATTTTAAAGGCGTTGTACATATTAACCATTTTACCTGATTTTGAAAGCTGAGAAAATGATTTTACGTTTTCTGGATCGCCACCTGCAGATACCTGAATGTTTGTACTTACACCGGTTTGCATAATGATCTTTTTGATCTGAGCAGCGCTAAATTGTGGGTAGTATGAACGCAACATTGCTGCAACTCCGGCAACTTCTGGAGAAGCCATTGAAGTTCCTTGTAAGAATTCATATTCATTACCCGGGATGGTTGAATAAATCTGAACTCCCGGTGCAAAAACGTCTACATTAGATTTACCGTAGTTTGAAAAGCTGGCAACAAGTTTACCGCCATAGGTTTCATTTAAAGCACCTACAGAAATTAGGTTATCGGCAAATTCAGTTTCATTATCTAACTGATCATTTGGGTAAACCGTGTCACCCGTGTCCAGATCAATACCTTCATTACCGGCTGCATTTACGATCAAAACATCTTTTTTGGCAGCATATTTTATAGCATCATAAACCCACTCAGGATTTGATGCGAAATATTTACCAAAGCTGGTGTTGATCACTTTTGCACCGTTGTCTACCGCGTAGCGAATAGCGAGTGCGATATCTTTGTCACGCTCATCCCCGTCAGGAACGGCTCTAACGACCATAATTTCAACATTATTAGCAACGCCATCCATTCCTATCCCATTATTGCGTTCTGCAGCAATAATACCCGCTACGTGTGTTCCGTGGGTAGCGGCATCAGGATCAGGACCCATCACATTGTTGTTTCCGTAGTCTGTATCTTTAATATCATCAGGATCATCACCTAGAACAGCTCTGTAATTTCCTTCAAGATTATAGTTATGGTTTAGGCGTTGTGCCATACTTTCTAACTGCTCATTGATCATTACCAAAAATTCTGGAATGGTATCCTCATAATTCAACATCTGCGTTAAGATGGCTTTATTACGCTGTTCCATTTCGGTAGTCGCTTCAAGTGCCTGAAGTTCTTCAGCGGTGTAATCTTCTTTTCCTAAGCGTTGAGAAACTGCGGTATGCGCACTTTTTACGGCAGCAACGATCTGATCATACTGCATTTTTTGTTGCAGAAGTTCTTCTTTTTCAGTTTCTACTTGCTTTTTAGCTTCGGTATAGGTTTTAAAAAGTTCTTTTTGCGAAGCTGGAATTTGGTCTAAAGTTTTCCCCTTAAATTGAGCATCATACTTTTGAACAATTCTACTTTTTTCAAGCTGCTCGTTCACGATATCTCCAAGGAAATTCCAACCGTGTACATCGTCTATATAACCATTCTTGTCATCATCAATTCCGTTACCGGGAATTTCATCTTCATTGGTCCAGATCACACCATCAAGATCTTCGTGCTCAATGTCTACACCACTATCGATCACAGCCACAATGACTGAAGATCCCGTGCCTTTGATCAACTCGTTATACGTTTTTTCGACACTCATCCCGGGAATAGTATCTGCAGTAATGTCTTTTGCAGGCCAACTTTTTTCTTGAGATTCGTTTAGTTCTGAAATTTTTAAAGGAAGTTGGTCCACGTTTTCAGCAGGAATGCTGATTAAAGGTGCTGTGGTGTCACAACTAGAAAGAAGCATTGCAGCACCCAAGGCTGCAAGAACTGTTTTTTTCATATTTAGGAGTTATTTTATGTTTTGGCTTTGTGCCTTTGTGTGAGGTATTGTGATTATATATTCTTTAAACCCTCAATTTTAAAGAATATCTGCAATATTAAATTTTTCGTTTAAGCGAACCCCTTTTTCGGTATGCTTTACCGTAATTACAGGATTATGAGCATCGTGTTGCAGCCATAAATAATAGTTTTGATCTGCGGCTTCATTGAGAAATTTCTCTTTTTCGCTCAGTGTTAACAGCGGTCGGGTATCAAATCCCATAACATACGGTAAAGGTAAATGACCGGCTGTAGGCAATAGATCTGCTGCAAAAACTATGGTTTTTCCTTTGTACGTAATATGTGGAATCATTTGCTTATCGGTATGACCATCAACAAATAAGATACCAAAATCAAGCGCTGAGGTTTTAGCAAAAGCTGAATCAGGTCTCTCAACAAATTTTAATTGACCACTTTCTTCAATGGGTAAAATGTTTTCTTTTAAAAAGGAAGCTTTCTCTCTGGCGTTGGGCTGTGTTGCCCATTCCCAATGCGCTTTGTTGCTCCAGTAAGTAGCATTTTTAAAAACAGGAATTGGTGTTTTACCATCTTCTGCCCATTTGATACAGCCACCGCTATGGTCAAAATGCAAATGCGTCAGGAAAACATCGGTCACATCATCAGGATGAAAACCCTTTTGTATAAGTGAATTTTCAAGTGTTGCTCCTCCCCAAGGATGATAATAGCTGAAGAATTTTTCACTTTGTTTATCGCCCATTCCTGTATCTATTAAAATCAGGCGATTGCCTTCTTCAATAAGCATACAGCGTGCACCAATATCAATCATATTGTTGCTGTCTGCAGGATTTGTGCGCGTCCATAAGGTTTTAGGAACCACACCAAACATAGCGCCGCCATCGAGTTTAAAACTGCCGGCATCTATTGCGTGTATCGTCATAAATTTTAAATCTTGAACGTTTTAATTTATTAGCATTCTATCGTAGAATGCTGAGTCATTTAAGCGGCTATAGTTAGCAATAGGATTAAAACAGAAGATAAATTCCTGAACTTGTATACGTATTTCCGCCAAAATAATCTAACTCTTGATTATCAAGTAAAGTCTTGCAAAATACTAAAACCACGTTAAATCAAATTTTTTGCCCCGAGTAATTAAGCTATATTTAACAAAGAATCGCTTTTGACGGCTTTAGTATCATACAATAAAGCCGTATCATAGCAAAAAATTGAATACATGTTAGAACTGGGAGGAATCATCATTCTAGGTATCTTGGCGCAATGGGTAGCTTGGAAATTTAAGATACCGGCAATCTTACCCTTAATATTGATCGGGCTTTTTGTGGGGCCTATTTCAACTTTATTTACTTACGACGGCTCTAAATGGATTGAACCTATTTGGGACGGGGAAGTGGGTATTTTTCCCGGAGAGCGGCTCTTTAATTTTGTGTCGCTTGCCATCGGGATCATTCTGTTTGAAGGCGGACTTACCTTACGCTTTAGCGAGATAAAAAATGTAGGTCCGGTAATTACAAAACTGATCATTATTGGTTCGCTGGTAACCTTTTTTGGTGCAGGTGCAGCAGCCTACTATATTTTTGATCTAAGCCTGCGCATTTCCTTTTTATTTGCTGCCTTGATCATTGTAACGGGACCCACCGTGATCACACCGATCTTGCGTAATATTCCCTTAAAAAAGGACATTTCAGCAATTCTTAAGTGGGAAGGGATACTTATCGATCCGATTGGGGCTTTGGTAGCCGTATTGGTTTTTGAATTTATCAGCGTGGGTGCCGGAAGCGAATTTACACTGACTGCCCTTGAGGAGTTTGGTAAAATTGTGCTCTTTGGGTTTACGTTCGGGTTTACATTTGCACATGCTTTGGCTTTGAGTATCAAGCGTAATATCATTCCGCATTATTTATTAAATGTGTTCACACTCGCTTGCGTTTTGGGTGTGTTTGTACTTTCAGATCTTTTTGCGCACGAGAGCGGATTACTTTCTGTGGTAGTCATGGGTATGGTAATGGGAAATATGAAATTACCAAACATCAAAGAGCTTCTTTATTTCAAAGAATCGCTTAGTGTGCTCTTGATTTCGTTGCTGTTTATTCTGCTTTCTGCAAACATTGAAATGCAGGACCTATACTTAATTTATACCTGGAAAGCCGTGTGGCTTTTTGCCGTTGTGGTTTTTGTATTAAGACCTATAGGAGTTTTTCTTAGTGCTAAAGGTTCAGGCTTAAAATTCAACGAAAAGCTTTTTGTAAGCTGGGTAGGACCACGGGGTATTGTTGCCGCAGGTATTGCTTCGCTTTTTGGACTTCAGCTGGTAAGTGAAGGTGTTGAAGGAGCAGAATATATTACTCCTTTGGTATTTATGATCGTGCTTGGTACCGTGTTACTAAATGCAACTACCGCGCGTCTTTTTGCAAAAATCGTGGGTGTTTTCCTAACGGAATCAAAAGGTATTGTGATCATAGGAGCTTCTAAAGCTTCTCGTATCATTGGGGAATACTTGATGCAAAATGGGCGTCACGTCGTACTTGTTGACAGCAACAGTTATAATATTGAAAAAGCCAAAGAACGCGGTCTTGAAGCTATTGAAGAAAGTATTTATTCAGACAGTTTGATGAACAATATAGAACTGAATGACGTAGGATATCTTATGGCTTTAACCGGTAACGGTGACATTAATGATTATGCTATAAACCGTTTTAGAGATATTTTTGGAGAAAATGGAGCCTTTAGACTCATCACTCCCGATGAGATGAGAAGTTCGCAGTCTTCTCCTCATGAAGGACTCTTCTCTCCTACCGATGATTTCATTCGCCTTACAGAAGTTGCGCGTGCACATCCTACCATTCAAGAGATTGATATTGATTCAAAAGAAGCTTTTGAAAAACTGGTAAAAAGCACACGTGAAGATGAGAACGTTGTGCCTATTTTCTTAAAGAAAGAATCTGGCGAACTCGAGATTTTAAAGTCTAATCTCGATGAGGTAGAGGTTGAGAATTTTACCAATACTAAACTTGTGTACTTAGGAAAACCATTTGATCCCGAAGAAGTTGCTATAGCAAAAAAAGAGGTTGAAGAACCTGAATCTGATGATTTATAAAACCACGCTTTAAGCTTTAAAAAGGGATTCTTTAATGAATCCCTTTTTTTTACAAATAACAGATTTTAAGCTTATTAAAATTTTATTAATAATTCAGTTTTAAGAATTTGATATGTGATTGTTGAGTAACTTTCTACAAAACAAGCTTATGAATAATAGACGCAGCTTTCTAAAAAATACCGGACTAGCTCTTGCCGCGAGCACCTTACCACTTCCCTATTTTGCTCACGCTAAACCTCAAAAGAAACTTGGAGTTGCGCTCTTAGGATTAGGTGGCTATGCTACAAATAATCTGGCGCCCGCACTTATGCAAACCAAGCATATTGAATTACGCGGGATTGTAACCGGAAGCCCTGAGAAAATACCGGTCTGGCAAGAGAAATACGGGATCAAAGATCAAAATGTTTATAGTTATGAAACGCTCCCTGAAATTGCCAATAATAACGACATAGATGTGGTGTACATCGTTACTCCTACTTTTTTGCATAAAAAATTTGCAGTGATGGCTGCAAATGCGGGTAAGCACGTGTTTTGTGAAAAACCAATGGCGATGACCGTAAGTGAGTGTCAAGAAATCATAGACGCTTGTGAGAAGAATAATGTGCGCTTGGCGATAGGTTATCGTATGCAACATGAAAAAAACACCCAAACCATAATCAATTGGGCAAAAACCAATCCGTATGGGGCGTTACAGCGCGTTCATACCGAAGCAGGTTTTAGAATTGGAGCTTCGGGCGGTTGGCGTTTAAACGGAGCCAAAGGAGGCGGAGCTATCTACGATATGGCCGTTTATCCTATCAACGCCATGCGATACGCAACGGGATTAGAGCCTATTGCGCTCACTGCTTCACACGAGACACAAAGACCCGATTTATTTTTAAACGGAGCTCCGGAAATCACTTATTTTGATCTTGAATTTCCGAACGGAATAAAGGCTAAAGGCCGCGTGACTTATGCAGATAATGTTAACTTTCTAAAAGTAGATTGCGCAGACGGAAACTATGAGTTGGCTCCTTTTCAAAGCTATAATGGCGTAAGCGGAAGCACCAGCGATGGAAAATATTTAAAGCCTTGTGATTGTAATCAACAAGCAATCCAGATGGATGATGATGCGCTTGCGATATTGAACGACAAGCCAATGATCGCTCCGGGTATCGAAGGTTTACGCGATATACAAATTGTTGAAGCTGCTTTGGCCTCAGGCCGAAATGAGGGTGAAAGAATAGTTTTAAAACAGTATTAAACAAAAAACCTCGCAATTTATGCGAGGTTTTTTGATACGTTATTTTTTCTCTTTGGAAGTAAAATAATCGGAGATTACCATCAGGATTCCGGCGACAGCGCCTAGGGCTAGCAACCACACCATAAATTGATTTTGTGTGGCGTTTGTATATTGACTGATCATTCCGCAGATGATGATCAAAGCTAAACCTATAAACTGTATGCGTTTCATCTAGTCGTTAAGTTTCAGTACCGCCATAAATGCTTCCTGAGGAATTTCCACATTACCTACCTGACGCATACGCTTTTTACCTTTTTTCTGCTTTTCAAGAAGTTTTCGCTTACGTGAGATATCTCCACCATAACATTTTGCAGTAACGTCTTTACGAAGCGCTTTTACAGTCTCTCTGGCGATGATCTTTGCACCAATCGCAGCCTGAATAGGAATATCAAACTGCTGACGCGGAATAAGCTCTTTGAGCTTCTCACACATCTTTTTACCTATATCGTAAGCATTGTCTTTATGCAGCAAAGCAGAAAGTGCATCTACGGTATTTCCGTTTAATAAAACATCTACTTTAACCAGATGTGAAGCACGCATTCCTATAGGTGCATAATCAAAGGAAGCATAGCCTTTAGATACTGTTTTAAGACGGTCGTAGAAGTCAAAAACGATCTCTGCAAGCGGCATATCAAAACTCAACTCTACACGCTCAGGCGTTAAATAGGTTTGATTGGTAATTTGACCGCGTTTTTCGATACACAATGACATTACCGGTCCTACAAAATCAGCTTTGGTAATGATCGAAGCTTTAATAAATGGTTCTTCAACACGATCCATTCCCGCAGGATCAGGAAGGTCTGAAGGATTGTTGACCAGTATAGGTGTTTCCTTATCTTTGATCGTATATGCTAAGTAAGAAACGTTAGGAACTGTAGTAATAACGGTCATATCAAACTCACGCTCTAAACGTTCCTGAATGATCTCTAAGTGCAACATTCCTAAGAACCCACATCGAAAACCAAAACCTAAAGCGGCAGAACTTTCCGGCTGAAAAACAAGAGAAGCATCATTAAGCTGAAGTTTTTCCATAGAAGAACGAAGGTCTTCATAATCTTCGGTATCTACAGGATAGATTCCGGCAAAAACCATAGGTTTTACATCCTCAAAACCAGAGATCATATTAGTTGTTGGGTTCTTGGCATCGGTAATGGTATCCCCAACTTTTACTTCTTTAGCCTCCTTAATTCCGGTAATTAAATAGCCTACATCACCGGTTTTGATTACTTTTTTAGGAGATTGTTTCAGGTTAAGCGTTCCTACTTCATCTGCATAGTACGTTTTGCCGGTAGCCATAAACTTAATATGCTGACCCTTTGTGATCTCCCCATTGATAACTCTAAAATAGGTTTCAACACCTCTAAACGGATTATAAACCGAATCAAAAATAAGTGCTTGTAATGGTTCGTCCGGATTTCCTTTTGGCGCCGGAATACGCGTAATAATCGCGTCTAAAATTTCCTGAATTCCAATTCCTGTTTTTGCACTGGCAGGGATCACCTCTGAAGCATCACAACCTAAAAGGTCAACAATATCGTCTGTAACCTCTTCAGGATTTGCACTGGGTAAATCTACTTTATTCAATACCGGAATGATTTCAAGATCATTCTCTAAGGCCAGATACAAGTTAGAAATGGTCTGTGCTTGTATACTTTGAGCAGCATCAACCACAAGTAAGGCTCCTTCACAGGCCGCTATACTTCTAGAAACCTCATAAGAGAAATCTACGTGACCCGGAGTGTCAATAAGATTTAAGATAAACGGCTCACCGTTGTGTATATAATTCATCTGGATGGCGTGCGATTTAATGGTAATACCACGCTCACGCTCCAGATCCATATTATCTAATAGTTGCTCTTGTTTTTCACGGTCTGTAACAGATCCTGTAAAATCTAACAAGCGATCTGCCAGGGTACTTTTACCGTGATCAATATGAGCGATAATGCAAAAATTGCGAATGTTCTTCATAGACGTTCTTCATCAATGTTCGCAGTAAGCGAACTTTAGCCTGCAAATATACAGTTTAGGTTATGCATTTTCTAATAAATAAATTTCGATTGATTTTATAGGCACTGCCAAAGGGTTTAATACTCCGCGGCTTATCTTGAATTTGAAAATTTGTTTCCAACCACCGCCTCATTGGCTTAACCTGAGGTAGTTTACCCTAAAAAACATTCAAAAAATTTAAGGTTTAATTTTATTAACATATAATTTACATTAGTTTTGAGCGTATATGAAGCACCAGTTACTAATCTCCTTTTTCTTAGCCCCTTTTGTTTCTTTTACCCAAAGCGGAAACATAACCGGTAAGGTTATAGATGATCAGCAACGTGCGGTGCCTTATGCTAATGTATTACTACTTAAAGCTGCAGACTCTACCTTTGTCAAGGGAGCGGTAAGTGAAGAAAATGGTGAAATTCTTTTTGCTGAAATTTCTTCCGGAACCTATTTAATTAAAGCCAGTTTTGTTGGTTTTAAAGAGAGTTACAGCAGTCCGTTTGAGTTGAAGGATCAAATACGTATTCCAGATTTAATACTTCAAGAGAATTCTGAAGCGCTCGATGCCGTTACGGTGAATTACAGAAAACCCACGGTAGACCGAAGAGTAGATCGCATAGTTTTTAATGTTGAAAATACTGCAATTTCTTCGGGGACTACTTTTGATATTTTACAGCGCACTCCCGGAGTAATTGTTAATCAGGGGCAACTTTTAGTAAAAAACAGACCGGCACAAGTATATATCAATGACCGTAAAGTGTATTTGACCAATGAAGAATTGCAACAATTGCTTGAAGGCTTTGCGGGAGTTAATGTAAAATCTGTTGAAGTGATCACGACACCTCCGGCGAGATATGATGCCGAAGGCGGTGCGATTTTGAATATCATTACTTCAAAAAATCTTTCGATTGGCTATAAAGGAAGTCTCAATGCTTCCAATACAGTTGCAATCAAACCTAAATACAACGTAGGAACCAGCCAATACTATAAAACCGATTGGTTAAATGCGTTTGCGAGTTATAATTTCAATTCCCGATTTGATGTCAAAACCGATGAAGGTTTTGTTCAGTTTTACAATCCTAACGGAAGTGAAAAAGCGACTTGGGAAGATTTGTTTCAGCGAGAAACCCGAACCATTTCGCACAGTTTAAATACCATTTTAGATTTCACATTAAGTGAGACAGAAATGTTGAGTTTTACTGCTAATATTCTGCATACGCCAAAAGCAAATTCAGACATCAGCGGTAGAACGGAAACCTACAATCCACAAGGTCAGTTAGATTCTTTATATACCACGCAAAGCCGATTAGAAAATCAGCGTGATAATTTGCTTTTCAATTTAAATTATGAGAAGCAATTGGGTGAAAATGGAGCAACGCTTTCGGCCAACGCCAATTATATAGATTATACAGATAATCAAATGCAATCTGTGGCTACGCGCTATGTTTCGGCTCAAGGCAACCTTTTAAATGCAAATGCGTTCAACACTATCCCAACTCAAAAATCTCAGATTTATACCGGGCAATTAGATTATTCAGGTAATTTAGGAAAGTGGTCCTTTGAAGCCGGAGCAAAATATTCTGGAATCAATTCTGAAAGTAGACAGGAGTTCTTTAATACTGCAGGAAATGTAAGCGATGCCGATGCGATCCTTAATGATAATTTCGATTATACTGAAGGTATTTATGCGTCGTATTTCAGCTTTGCTAAAGATTGGGAAAAATGGAGTTTTAAAACTGGCCTGCGCGGAGAATATACCGATGCTAACGGGAACTCACGAACTTTAGGCGTTGTGAATACGCAGGAGTATTTAGAATTGTTTCCTACAGCTTATTTGATGTACGCCGCTGCTGACAACCATAGCTTTGCTCTTGATTACAGCAGAAGAATAGATCGCCCGCGTTTTCAAAGTTTGAATCCGTACAGGTATTTCTTAAATGAAAACAACTTTCAAGAAGGAAACCCAAATATTCAACCGGCAATTGCAAACAAAGTCAAGCTTTCGTATTCTTTTAAAAACAAGTTGAGTTTTGAGCTGTATTGGGATCGTATCGATAATGCGATGAGTAGATTGCCTTTTCAGGATAATGAAAATTTAACCTTGAGAAGTGTAAATACTAATCTTAATTATGAGCAACAATACAGTCTGGATGTTATCTATTCAGAATTTGTAAATAATTGGATGTGGATGAGCGTTTATGCGTCTTTTTTCAATCTAGAAAATGAATTTGTAGCCCTAGAAGATAACAATAGCCTAGTTCAAAAAGAGATCAATGGGTTATACATTGAAACACTGAATTATCTCATAATCAATCCAACGCTTAATGTGGCTATTTCAAATAATTTCACTTCAAATTTTTTAGTGGGTTCCTATGAATACGATCGCCCGCAATATAGGCTCAATGTAGACATTCAAAAGCGTTTTCTAGATGGGCGTTTGATAGTTAATTTAAGTTCTGAAGACATATTCAACACCAATAACATTCCGCTTACGTCGCACTATTTGAATCAGAACAATACCTTCTTTGCTATGCCAGAATCTCAAAAGATTCGTGTAGGTGTACGTTATAACTTCGGAAACTTCAAACTAAGCGATAACAACAGGAACACTTCGGTTGAAGAAGAAACCAGACTGAAAGAGCTCGGTAGCAATTAAGAATATACTTCTTAATAAAACATTCCTTAATTTTGCGCGAGAATTGCTCGGTTAAAACAAACCGAAGCTTTTTAGGTATTCCAAGAAATTATTTTAAAAAGTATTGCTTTGGCTAAAATAGGAGATATTGATGTAGGAGACTTCCCGTTGCTTTTAGCACCTATGGAAGATGTGAGTGACCCGCCTTTTCGCGCGTTGTGCAAAGAGCAAGGAGCAGATGTGGTGTATACCGAGTTTATCTCGAGTGAGGGCCTCATTCGAGACGCTGCAAAAAGCGTGATGAAACTCGATATTTATGAGAAAGAACGTCCCGTAGGTATTCAGATTTTTGGAGCCAATCTCGAGTCGATGCTTCAGAGTGTTGAAATTGTAGAAGCTTCAAAGCCAGATATTATTGATATCAACTTTGGTTGTCCGGTTAAGAAAGTAGTTTCTAAAGGTGCCGGTGCCGGAATTTTAAAAGATATTGATCTGATGGTTTCACTTACCGAAGCTATGGTCAAGCATACTAACTTACCGATTACCGTTAAAACCCGTTTGGGTTGGGATCACGACTCGATCAAAATCGTTGAAGTTGCCGAACGCTTGCAAGATGTAGGTTGTAAGGCGATTGCCATTCACGGTAGAACGCGCGCACAGATGTATAAAGGTAATGCCGATTGGAAACCTATTGCTGAAGTTAAAAATAATCAGCGCATGCATATTCCCGTTTTTGGAAACGGTGATGTAGATACTCCTGAGCGCGCTGTAGAAATGCGAGATCAGTATGGCCTTGACGGTGCGATGATCGGTCGGGCGAGTATTGGGTATCCTTGGTTTTTTAGAGAAGTAAAGCATTTTTTCAACACAGGTGAGCATATGGCGCCACCAACTATGCAAGAGCGCGTTGATGCTGCTCGCAGACATTTACAAATGTCTATAGATTGGAAGGGTGAAAAACTTGGTGTATTTGAGACGCGACGTCACTATACTAATTACTTTAAAGGGATTCCCGGGTTTAAGCCTTATCGTATGAAAATGGTAACCAGTGATGCTCCAGAAGATGTTTTTGCTGCTTTTGATGAGGTTGAAGAGTTGTTTGCCGATTATGATTTTGCGCAACAAACCTATTAAAGCTAGCAGCAGGTTAATCCTGTAATAACTTAGGCCTAATAGTCGACGACGCGAGATAGGAAGCCAAAATCCCTAAGATGGAAATGGTAAAAAATACCGCTAAGAAATTAACGAGTGTAAATTCCATAGGGTAGGGAAGTGTTGGAGTGATCATTTTAAGCTGAAACTGCAATTGTGCTCCTACGATCAAACTTCCTAAAATCAAACCGATGATTCCACCAAAGACACTCATCATCGTTCCTTGTAAAAAGTAGATTTTTTTGATGTCTTTCAATGAAGCGCCCAGGCTATGCAGCGTTTGGATATTGGCTTTTTTATCGATGATGATCATAATAATACTTCCCACAAGATTGAAAAGCGCAATGATTAAAACCAAGGTGAAAATTAAGTAAACTGCTAGATTTTCGGCATTTAGCATTTTGTAAAGCTTGTCATTAAGCTGAAAGCGGGTTTTAACTTCAGTCTGATCTCCAAAAAGGCGTTGTATTCTTTGCTGTACCTGTACGGGGTCTGCCTTAGGATTTAACTTTAATTCTACACTGCTGAGTGTAGCTTCGTTGTAATTCAGCAATTTTCGAACGTAGTCAATATTGGTGAATAAATATTTTTGATCAAGTTCCTCATTAACTTGAAAAATATCTGAAACGACCAATTGCGAACTATTAAAAGCTTGTGTAGGATCGGTAATTTGTCCGGTTCCCGGCTTGGGAACCATTACTCTAAGTAAATCACTATAATTATTTACGCCTAGCGAAAGAATGCGAGAGATTCCAAAACCAATGGCTGCTACAGGTTCTTCCGGAGTGATCCAATTACCATAAAGCAAGGTGCTATCGATATTGTTAACGTTTCGGTAGTTTTCATCAACACCTTTAATATAAGCTATGTGGTTTTTTCCTCTAAACTCGAGAAATGCACGCTCTTCAATAACTTGAGTGTAACTAATTATATCAGGATTAGCTTCAAGCTCAGCAGCTAAATCTGGAGTAAACAAAATAGTTTTTCCGCTTGCGGGAAGTACTTTTAAGTCTGGATCAAAAATCGAAGAAAAGGAAAGGCTGAAATCTTTTAAACCCGAAAACCCTGATAATACGATAAAAAGAGCGGCAGCACCTGCAATGATACTCACTGCCGAAATAAGCGTAATGATATTTATAGCATTATTACTGCTTTTTGTAAACAGATAACGTTTTGCGATAAATACGGGAAATTTCAACAGTGGAGTGCCTTATGATTTTTTTCTACGAGGAAGTAAATCGGGATTTTGAATAGGATCTTCAGAACCTTTAAGAGATTTATCAATTCCGTCGATGTACTCTAGAGAGTCATCAATATAAAATTGCAATTCAGGCATACGACGCAATTGATGACGCGTGCGATTTGCGATCTCGTGCTTAATAAAAGGCTTTACAGCGCTTACTTCCTTTAAAATTTCAGAAGCCTTGTCGTGAGGAAAAACACTTATGTAGACTTTTGCCTGTGAGAGATCTGTAGTTACATTCACTTTGCTCACCGAGACAATTATATTTTTTACACCAGCCTCCATCAATGCCTTTTGAATTACATCAACTAAATCGCGTTGAAGAACACCGGCAACCTTCTTTTGTCTATTTGTTTCCATACTGCAAAAATACATTTTTTATAATTGCGCTACCTTTAGCTTAACCGAGATTTAAAAGCTGAAAATTTAGAAACGGAATACCATGGAAAAAATTGAACATATAGGAATTGCTGTTAAAAGTCTGAAAGATTCCAACGAAATGTATACAAAGCTTTTAGGAACTGCTCCTTATAAAACTGAAGCCGTAGCTTCTGAAGGTGTAAACACCTCTTTTTTTAAAATGGGTGCTTCTAAAATAGAATTGCTTGAAGCAACACAAGATGATAGTCCCATAGCTAAGTTTCTTGAAAAGCGGGGAGAAGGAGTGCATCATATCGCTTATGCGGTTGACGATATCAGATCAGAAATGAAAAGACTGAAGGATGAAGGATTTCATTTACTCAATGAAGAACCTAAAAAGGGAGCAGATAACAAATGGGTAGCCTTTTTACATCCTAAAAGCACAGGAGGTGTTTTAATAGAGTTGTGTCAGGATATTGATTAAACAGCTGCTGCTATAATTTAAAGTTTGTAGTAAATAAAAATTAATCTTATTTTTGCGCCCGCTTTAACTATGAAATAATGGTTAACAGCCGGTCCTATAGCTCAGTTGGTTAGAGCACCTGACTCATAATCAGGTGGTCCCTGGTTCGAGCCCAGGTGGGACCACCAGTAAACACTAAGCCTCAGAAGATTTTGTCTTCTGAGGCTTTTTTAATTTGCAAGTGATTTGCAAATAAGTCTATTTTTAATAAAATTTTAACTTATTTAGAGTCAATTAGTTATCAATTCCATCATTTATATTTAAAAGCTGACTCTACCTCTCAAAATTTTAAGTATTAGCTATTCTTTATCATACCTCTGTCAATCGATTGAAACCTTTTAATTGTGAATAACTTGTTGACAAATCATTAATTATTGTTATTTTTGTAAACCTAATTAATTGTGGTTTATGAAAGAGTTATTTGCTAAAAGACTGAAGAGCGCAAGGGTTCGCGCGGGTATGTCACAGGATGAGCTTGTACATAGGATGGATAATATTGTTTCTAAAAATTCAATTTCAAAATATGAAAAGGCAGAAATGCTTCCTGATTCTAAAGTTTTGGTTGCCTTAGCAAAAGCTTTGGACGTTAAAACCGATTATTTTTTTAGAGAATTTAAAGTTGAAATAGAAAATATAGAATTTAGAAAAAAGAGACTTGGTGTTAAAAAAGTAAATGCTATTAAAGAAAAAGTAATAGATAACGTAGAACGTTATTTAGAATTAGAGCAATTCTTAGGTTTAACTTCAACTTTTGAAAACCCTATTGTATCTCTTAAAATCAATTCTAAAAATGACGTAGAAAATGCAGTTAATCATTTGTTGGAGGGTTGGAAGATAGGTTACAATGCATTACCAAACGTGATTGACTTACTCGAAGACAAGCACATAAAAGTTATTGAGATAGACGCGCCAGCGGAATTTGATGGTTTTTCCGGTTGGGCTGATGGAACTTTTCCAGTAATTGTTTTAAATCAAAATTATGGTCTTGAAAGAAAGCGTTTTACTGCATTACACGAATTAGGTCATTTGGTCCTACAATTTGATTCAGGAATAGAGCACAAAGTGATAGAGAAAATGTGTCATCAGTTTGCAGGAGCTATGTTAATGCCTGAGAAAACTTTTAAGAGGGAATTTGGAGGTAAAAGGTCTTCTTTATCATTGAATGAGTTAATTTCAATCAAAGAGGAATATGGAATATCTATACAGGCCATAATGGCTAGAGCTAAAGATTTTGAATTTATCTCAGAAAATAGATATAGAAGTTTTCGAATTTATATTTCAAAGAATAGGGAAGAGAAGGATTTAGGTCAATACATTGGCCGTGAATCCTCTCATAGATTTAAACAATTGCTTTATAGAGCGGCTTCAGAAGAAATTATATCTATGAGTAAAGCGGCAAATCTTTCTAATCAAAAATTAGCAGCATTTAGAAAAGAGCTAATTGCAATATGAAAATTGTTGTAAACGATGCGAATATTTTGATTGATTTGGTTGAGCTGGAGCTTTTACCTCATTTTTTTGCGCTCAAGTTTGAATTCTTTACAACAACATTAATTTTAGAAGAATTACTTGAAGAACAAAAGGAGCAGTTGGAAGTATATATTACCGAAGGTGTTTTGATTGCTGAGGAAATGACCAGTGAAGACTTAGAAGTGATTAAAGATATTGAGAAACAAAAGCCTAAATTATCCCAACAAGATTGTTCAGCATATCATCAAGCGAACACAAAAGAAGGAACGTTAATCACAAGTGATAATGTTTTGAGAAAATTTGCAAAATCTACAAATCTGGATGTTCATGGTCACCTATGGGTTTTTGATCAAATGGTCGCTCAAAATACGTTAGCGCCTCTAACTGCCTCTCAAAAATTAAAAAACTTGTGTGATGTTATTAATACGCAACTCAAACTTCCAAAATTGGAGTGCGAAAAGCGCCACACTCTCTGGAATGATTAGATCCTAATATCCCATATCCGGATATGGGATATTTAATATGTTATATTCTCAACCTTATGGAATTAAGTGTTTAAATACTAATTAACTATCAATAAATTAGGGGTCTAATCAAATCATCGATGATAACCCAATTTACTCGTAAGAAGTTTTATGAATTTGTTTGGTCTAAGCCCTTAACCAAGATAACAGAGGAGCTCAAAATTGACTACCATACAATAGTAGCGCTTTGTAAAAAACACGATATACCTCGACCTCCATCCAATTATTGGTTAAAATTAAAGTTTGGCAAACAAGCAGCTCAGCCAGAATTGCCTAACCCTGATGATGAACGTATTATTTGGGGAGCTATTAATGAAGAACAAGATCCTTATTCCTGGATCTATTTAAGAGGAAAGGCTTTAGAAAAACACATAAAAAAAGAAATAGAAGAGGATCAAAGCTTAGATCTAAATGTGTCTCAAAGACTCAGTAAACCTGATAGGTTGGTCGAAGACTATCTAAGAATAAAAGAACAGCGAGAAAAGGCACGTAAGCGAGGTCAATACTTAAGCAGTTATGACAATCCTACAATTTCTATTAACACCTCTAAAGAACAAGAGTCTCGTGCGCTGCGATTTGTAGACTGCTTGATTAAAAATTTAAGATTGCGAGGACACCATTTCGAAATCCGGAACTACCACTATGAAATTTATATTTGCGGGGTGTCCTATCCGTTTAGTCTTCGTGAGGTTAATAAACGGGTTCCTAGAAGTGATGGTTGGGGATCTGATTATATACCTACAGGAAAGCTTGCTTTAAAAATTGATAGCTGGCGCGGTAAAGAATGGCAAGACCAAAAGACCCTAACTCTAGAGCATAAAATTTCTGAAATCATTGCCAGGCTTGAATATTTAGCCAAGAAAGAACGTGCAGAATCTATTTATCGTGATGTAAAACACCGAAGAAATAAAGTCGAATCAGAAAAGGCTGAAGCTTTAAAACGGAAAAGGATTGAGGAAGATCAAAAATTTGAAAAGCTTTTACAATTAGCGGATCAATGGAAACGTGTTGAAAATCTGAAGGAATTTATATTGATGCTTGAAAATAATCGCTTAGTTGATAGTGATAAAGAACAAGTAATCCAATGGGCAAAAAACAGAATTGAGAAACTTGACTTTATTGGATCTATAGAATAGAATTTTAGATCCGTAATTCTTCACCCCATTTCCCTACATTCCGCAAAAAAGCTTCATTTCGGTAAAAGCGGTTCATTCAAAAATCTTGAACCCAATCCCGGAAAAAGGGATTACGTTCGCTTGATTCAAGTGCACTATAAAATCATTGCGCAAAAAGAGGCTGAGTCAAACTCAAAAATACTACCAACACACTTTTTTCAAACGCTCATTTCCTTTGCTTGAAAGAACTAAAATTTAGATTGAGCCGCTTTGCATAACCAGGCTCCGCTGTCGCTCTTTTTATAAAAGCTTTCCTCAATACTAAATTTTAAATGGGGGTAATCGAAAAGGAAACGCGATGGCGCTATGGAAAGTAAATGGATGCTTAGAAGCAGCTATTTTTCGTTTGGGTGTATATTGAAATCTATCTGATGTGAAGCTTCTGTTTTTCTATCAAACTTCAAGAAAAACGCTCCAGATATACCAAGTAAATGGTTTTGATCTTCCATAAAATTTGAAAGCATTTGACATTAAAATTAATGCGGATTTTAATTGATAACTTAGGGTGTACAAGTTATCATTTTGAGTAGCGAAGCGGACAAAAATGAGAAGCAAGAGGATAACCCGCTACGCGAGGTTATATAGCTCATTTTTATTTGTAATTTACTGTCTTTAAGCGAGTTATTTAAACTTTGCAAAGTGTTGAAAACAACTGCTTTGTAGTAATTTTTCGTGAAATGCTTCAAAACCCTTATAAACAGGGCGATTGATTATCCTAATCTTTAAAAATCTAGTGATGCCTAAACGATTTTCCCGAATAAATTTTCACACCGAAACAGTGGAGCGCTTTAAAAAGTATGCCATAGCAAATGATGCCAATTATACTGAAACCTTAGAGGCTATTTTAGACTTTTTTGAGCAGAATTCTATCAATCCATTTGAGCCTTTTGATGATTCTAAACAGCGATTGGAAACATTATTTAATAAACGAATGGATGGGGTAGAAGCTATACTACGAAGAATAGAAAACGAGCAAACCAAACCGACCAAAGAGTTATTGGATCGACTTTTTAACCAACAGGAAGAAGAGCAACCCAAGTTTGTTGAGCGGAAATTTAGGTAGATGAACAAGTTTGTTCTGTGTTTATAATTCAACCTTTTAAATGGATAGTTCGCTCACGTCCGTTGTATAGGTTTTAAACATTTAGTGAGCGTCTTATATTACTCACCCTACGGGTGTACAAGCACCCTCCATTATATTCTATATTCAATATCTCTTGATAGGTCTATTTTAAAGTAATGCGATAGATAACTAACTCACGCCATTGTATATATCATTATGATATTTAGTGAGCGCCCAAGCCTCACCTTACGGGTATACAAGTACCCTCTGACCTTAAAGGTCTTTTAAAAATATGGTACATATATCGGTTTTCTTTTTGTGTTCTATTCATCAAAACTTGGATGACCACGCCGTTGTATATGCTTTCTGCATTTGGTGAGTGCCCGTGACCTCACTTTGCGGGTGTACAAGCACCCTCGACCCTAAAGGGTCTATGTATAATTCATTCAGGTTATCATTTGTTATTTTTTCATCGGCATCTTTCTTTATTAGAGTTGATTTATAAGTAAGCCCACGCGTTGTATATGCCCCCGCGGCATTTCGTGAGTGTATTTAAACCTCACGTTATGGGTATACAAGTACCCGCTGACCTTAACAGGTCTAGTTTTATGCTTAATCGATAAGCAGTTCTATTCCCGCTTTTTTGGCTTTGTATTCTATTTTTTTAATGAGTTCGTAATAGTTCCAGTTTCTGAGGACGAATTGGTTTTCTTTGGCGGCTTCAATCTTGGCTTCTTGATTAAGCAAGATCAAGGTGCCGGCCTGGTGTTTAACACAAAAGTCTATAAGTCTTCTGCTGTATACGTGTAAACGCTGATTGACATACTTGGTTTCTTTGTCCCTATATTTTTCTACCGCCTTAAGCTTGCGGGTTCGTCCGTGTCCTCCTCTGGAATTTACTGTTCCTGCTAAAGCACGCTTCCGCGCGGCTTGGATGGCTAGTCTCCGATACAAAAATTCTTCTTTGGTCCCGATGTTTAAACGGTTACTACCTACCTTGACGCTGATAGGATGCTCCAGTGACAAGGAAGCTTCTGCAATCACCTCCGGTTTTAAAGCGTGCTGCTCTTGCTCGATATCAAATACGGCCAACCAAAAGATCTTAGTATCGGTCAACTTGATCTCTGAGGTCCGTAAACGAACCTCCCCCTTTACCGCCCGATGCAAAAGGTCCCGCTTATCGGAAAAGTCCCTCCCCAGATAGGTGCAAAATGGAATCTGAAATAAGCGAAAACAAAAGGCATTGCGTTCCGGGTCGTGCTTGAAGCCCCACATACAGCGCGCAGGAAATGGAAACCCAATGTCCCGCCTGAAGTTTTTGAGGGAGCGTTCGCCCTTCCAATATTTGGGTTTGTTTTTATTGAAGCTACTTTCAAGATTTCGATTGAGGTTGGATAAGATCTCCATCGGGATCTCCCCTTTAAAGCGGTCTGCGATTACACGGTAGGTGGTATTGATGCGCGAACGGTTTAAAATACCACTTTCAACTTTCTTTTGGTCGGCTAGTTTGTACTGGATATCCTCGGTCAGGTAAAAGAATTCCTTGATCATTTCCTGGCAGTATAAATGGGTCACGATAATGTTGGCCGCTTTAAAGCAGCGGTTTTGCCATTGGTAGAGTTTACCAATCGCTTCTTTACGCTCTTCATAGGTAGGCAGATCTACCTTGAGTTGGATTTTGCGGGTAAGGCTTAAGGTCTTATTCTTCATCATCACGCGGATTGTAAGTGTTCGTGCTGCTGTAAGAGCTTGTAGGCCGTTGTAAAGGCGCGGTGCACTTCCTTTTGAGAAAGTTGGAGTTCGTTAGCGATCTGGGCAAACGAATATTGATGCTGGCAACGAAGTTCCAGTATATGAGCTTCCTGTTCGGTTATCTGCCCTACTTCTTCTTGAATTGGCTCGGGTTCTTGAGATTGAAGCACATAGCCTTGGTGCAGGATGTTTTTAATCTCTTCGATGGTAAGCTGGAGAGTATTACTGGTTTCTTTGATGCTGATGCCCAGCTGTTCGGAAATGGTTTTATACTTAAACCCGTGTTGCAAGCAAAGCTCAATAAGGCGTTGACGTTGGACACCCAAGAGGGGTAATACCTTAACCACCTGCTCATACTCCTTTTGCTGCTGTTGTTGGTCTTCTAAATGTGCGTCTACCGCTGTAGGATCATAGCCTAGCATAAAGCTTTGGTAGTTCTCAATTTTTTCTAAAGCGTAGCACTCCCGATTAAATTGATTTTTAGGCCGCGCATAATACCATTTGCATTCATTAGAAATGACGGTATATAGAAAATTGACCAGATGTTGTGGAGACTCGATTTGCTCGCGTTTTTCCCATAGCGTGAGAAAAGTGTCCTGTACCAAGGTCTCGACCACAAATACATCTTTGATCAAACTCCGTCCCATCCAATAGATCTGCCGATGGTATTGGGTATAAATGGCATTAAAGGCCAAAGGGCAGCCGTGTTTGAATAATTCGAAAGATGATTTGATTTTTGAGCACATAATTAATCCCGTATTAATTGAAATGTGTATGAAGCAGCCGTAAACTTTGAATAGATTATTGGCAACCCTATAGTTATAAATGCTTATAATTTTCTAGCATTTCACCAAATATAATAAAAATTACTTAATAATGGTACAGGTACCTTTATTGAGTGATCGATTATTTTACTTCTTGTACTTCGTAAGAAGGAACAGTGATTAGTAAAATAGAAGCTTATATTATCGACAGGGTTAAAGAAAAAAGGAAAGAGAAAAACCTTTCTCAAATAGCCCTTTCCCAGAAATTAGGTATGAGTGATAGTTTTATTTCTCACGTAGAATCTACAACCAGAAGAGCAAAATATAATCTTAATCACCTTAATGCACTTGCTCAAGTACTCCAATGCTCTCCAAAAGACTTTTGGCCAGATAAGCCTATTTCAAAATAGGCTTATTTAAAATTTCTATTTCATACTCCATCAAGGCCTTTGAGTGGGCTTTGCCTGAGGGATGCTATGCTTTTTTAGTCTTTCTAACCCGTCCTAAATTAGCTATATAATTTAGTGATATTAAGGAATTCCATAAAGTGCTTCTTAAGCAAATGTTTATTTTTATAAACGCAATTGTAAAATGTTGGTAATCTGCGATTTTTGAGGGGATATTCATGTATTTTATATTAATATAAAAAGTTGCCTAATTAAAAGAACTATGGAAGAAACACCTGAATTGAAGATTTGTCAAGATTTCGTTTTTGAAACAAACAAGTCATTTTCTATTGTTACCTCTCAAAAAGCGTTGGAATTGTACAGCAAAAAATTAGAATCTGCTCTGGGGTTTGAAAATGAAATTCCTATTTTCTTAGATACTAACGTTTTATTAGATTACTATAGGATTTCGTTTTCAGAGAGGGCAGAATTAATTAAGTTCTTTGAAACAAATAAGGAGCGTATTTACATAACTAAACAAATTGAGACAGAATTTTTGCGTCATCGTATTGACCATATTCGCTCATATCTTAAATCTTTAGATGAATTTGTAAATGCTTACAGGAATATCCGTGCAGAAATTGAACGCTTAAAAAATGGAGAAATTAAAGGGTTCGACCATTATATCAATAAAAATATAATATTGAAAAATGATTATCAAGATCTTAGGAAAGAATTATCTACTTTCAACGAGACTTTAAAGGATAAACTCAAAAATCTTTTTTCGGAATCCGATTTTGAAGAACAAATTGAAGAAAAAGAGGGCAAAATTGAAGAAATAAGGAAAAGGCTCGAAGGACAAGCTGATATTGAAAGAAATGACCCATTGTTAAATGTAATTTCTAAGTTTCAAATTACACCTGAATTATCAGAAGAAGAAGAGGTTGTATTAAAAAATCAATTTAATGATTTAACTTCTATTTATTCAACAGTTAAAAATGACCAAAATAAGAATTGGAAAAGCACATTTCCAGGGTGTGGAGACAAGAAAGAAAATCCTTATGGAGACTTTATTATTTATCACGAAATGATAAAGTTTCTAAAGTCTAATCAAACAGATGCAGTTTTTTTAACAAATGATGTTGAGAAAAATGATTGGTTATCAAAGAAGAAAGCGGAATACAAACCATATACCCACTACATAATAAATTCTTATTCATTATCTGAACAGACATTATTCATATTCAATGCTCAAGATAAAATACGGGTTTCCTATAGTCCTGTATATACAGAAATTAAAGAAGATGTACTCATTAACGATGATATTGAAAAACTTATTGAAACGTCAGATAGTTCAAGTTCTGATATGGAAAAACACCTCAAGGTTGTTGGAAAAATTAATTTGGATAATCATAAGTATAACTTTTATTCAGAATATGATGATATAACAAAGGAAGAGTTTTTAAGAGAACTTGCAGAAAGTGAGAAATGGGCGAAAACCTATGGTAGTGATTTTGTAGGTTTAAATAGTTTCGTTGTGAAATATTTAGGAGCGAAAGGTTATCATTATCGATCTTCTTACAACATTAAAGATGAATTATTAAAAGAAGGATTGGTGGAAGTGTATACCCACACGCCTGAAGATTCCTTTTACAATCAGGTAGAGGCAATCAAATTATCGAAAAAAACAAATTGTAATGGTTTAGAAGGTAATGAGCGATAAGCCCACGATTCACCTCTCACTCTGCTGTATGTAGGGGTTTCGTTTGCGATCGTAAAATCAAGACGTTACTTTGACTAATCAATTTAATATGAAGAGATAAAACTTGACAGGCATTAATATTTTTAAGTAATGCTATTTAATTTTATTACCATAATCTTTATACATTTTCAAGAATTCTATTTCAAAACGATCTTAATACTTGAGAAATAGAATTTAAAACTGTCCTTTTTTAGGAGATTACAAAATTGCTTAAAGCATAGTATCAGTTATAAATAATATACTGTTCAATGTATATCTATCTATGAATCAGTTGTTTTTTGAAATATAAAGGTATACATTCATATAGTCATTAAAATCAATGGTTGATCAACTTCGCAAATTTCGAGATCGCTTAAGAATTATTATAATTCTCTATACGTTTTGTGAACGTTCGCCTGGCGATTGTAAGCTTCCCTTAAAACCGAACTGTTTAGAAGTGTAATAATTCTTAATTTTAAACAGTATGAGACGAAGCAAATTCACACCTACACAGATTGCAAAAATTTTAAAGGAGTTCGACAACGGTAAGAGTGTTGAAGAAATTAGCCGCGAATACGGTGTCAGTACCTCTACCTTTTATAAATGGCGTTCTAAATACGCTGGTATGAGCAGCAAAGAACTTAAGCGTATTAAGGAGCTCGAAGCTGAAAACGCCCGTCTAAAGCAGATGTATGCCTCTTTAGCACTAGACCACCAAATGGCAAAAGAGATTATTGAAAAAAAGCTCTAAAGCCCTGCCGTAAACGTATAATAGCTAAGGAGCTTATCCACTACGGTATTAGTAGGGCGTGCCGTGTGCTTAATATGAGTAAAAGTGTTTATTATTATAAACCTTTACCCAAGAATGATGCTCCTATAGAACAAGCTCTTAGAGAAAAAGCTGAAAAACATTCAGAAGAAGGATTCTGGAAAGCCTACTGGCGTATCCGTAACGAAGGAAAGCCTTGGAATCATAAGCGAGTACACCGGGTATATGTGTCCTTAGGGCTTCCTTTAAGAAGAAAAGTAAAGAAGCGCCTGCCCGCGCGTATACAGGAACCTTTGGAGATTCCTGAAGAATTGAATGATACTTGGAGTATTGATTTCGTAAGCGATGTCCTAGAAAACAAGAGACGTTTTAGGTCTTTTAATGTAATTGATGATTTTAATCGGGAGGCACTACATATTGAAGTAGACTTTTCATTGACTAGTAATCGGGTAGTCTGGGTACTCAATCACCTAATCAACCGACGGGGCAAGCCAAACAGGATCAGGATGGACAATGGCCCTGAATTCATAGCAAACCTTACGGCTGAATGGAGTAAAATGCATGATATTGAATTTAAATACATACAACCGGGAAAACCTACTCAAAATGCTTTTGTAGAACGTTTTAATGGCTCCTATCGCAGAGGTGTCCTAGATAAGTATATCTTTGAAAACATTGATCAGGTAAGGGAGCAAACTCAAATATGGATGGAAGATTACAATAAGTATCGTCCCCATGACTCACTGGGCAAAATAGCACCAGTGCAATACGCAAAACT
>NZ_JAYMEI010000008.1:162053-206131 GCF_037029365.1 Leeuwenhoekiella sp. CH_XMU1409-2
AATATGGATGGAAGATTACAATAAGTATCGTCCCCATGACTCACTGGGCAAAATAGCACCAGTGCAATACGCAAAACTTCATTCTCTTGGGGCTAGCCCCAAGAGAATGAATAACAATAATTTTAAACCAGTTTTGGAAAATTAAGCAGTTCTAACCGGGGGAAGCTTACACGTCTACAACAAATTTCTGCTCTTTTGTAAGTCCAGTATTTACATTTTTGACATTCGAAGACATCAAAAAATTCAAAATCTCTTATTATTTTAATACTTTTTGACTTACACTCTTTATTGAAACATTCTATCATTTAAACTTTTTTTATATATAATTTTGAGATCACAAATAAATAAATTTGATAGATCCAAATTGAAAATCTAAAAAAGTGTAATCTTCAAAATTTAAACTCTATAAAAGACAATAAACATTACTCGTCTCGGTTTTTGTACCAGACAATAGGATTGAAATGATTTTTTTTTTAATAAATCAAACACTAATTGTTAGCCCACCGCCACAAACTGGCGACTTTAGAGGTCCTTAAAACCGGAATATTCAGTTATGAATTTTAAATACTATTTTATCGAGATAAAAGCTCTATATAATCAGGTAAATCATTTGGAACGCAATTAACTGTAAACAAGTAAGTCCCTCCTTGGGGAAACGGGTCGTAATCTGTATGCCTTATACCTAGCACCTTCATTTGCCCAAGTGGAGATATTTTAACTCCGGCCTCCGTAGCTCTTTTTTCGTAGTATTTGAGAATCATCTATTCTAATTTTATATCAGTAACAAAATTTAATTCAATAAATCGGACATATTTTTTTCAGTCACCAGTCACAGACTGGCGGGAGCGGGGTACCGTGGGCATATGCTCACGGCCGCCTACTCGATTAGCGATTGTTATTTTATACATTCTGGTGCGTATTGATAGAATAATTCGGTGCATTCACATCTTCCTTTCTTAGGATAAGTAGCACTTTTTGATAATGATGATTTGTTAATCAGTTCAAACCAATTTGCAATAATTTCTGCTTCTCCATCATATTTTTCGTTTTGAGAACCTTGGCAAAGTTCCATATGCCGTCGTAGGAAATAACAAATAAAATCTGCTAATTGAATAAGTCCAACATCTCTACTATCAACAAAATGTGGTACATCTATTAATTGGTTAAATTTTTCTTGTTTTTTTTCATTCCTGTTGTAATAACTATCCGTCCAATCTGGTGAATTAAGTAGTAAGTCCGTAAATCTCTTTTCTTCTCTTTCCTCGTTATCAAAAATCATTAAGAAATTCCCTTTGTTTTTCTTCTGTTTTTGATATTCTTTTTGCATTGATAATGCTAAATGCGTTGCCATAAATCTCCAAAGAGTAGAAATATCAACTGCTCTTTTGTCTTCTTTAAATTCATTGTGAAACTTTTCCTTATCAACTCCTACAAATACAATCGGGTGTTTTCGTTCTTGAAGCCAATTAAAAATTAATTCTATGATTTCTTTTCTTTGATTACCGTCCATTCCTCTAAAAGCACCATTACCTGCATAAAAATCTCTAGTGTGAATTTCTGCAATTTCTTTTCCGATAATCTTTTCGATATCATTTATAAGTTTAGACCAATGTTCTTTGGTCAAACGCATTCGATAAGAGTCAGCAATTACTCCTACCATTACAGCAAATGGTTCATCTCCTGTTCCGCTTTCATCTATGTAACAGAATTTCATTGTTTGTAGTTGTTTTTCATAATAAATGCTAACTGATTATATCAACATAAAAAGTACAGATATCCCCTCAAAATCTACAGGATATCAAACCTTTAGCGTTGCATTTATAAAAATAGAACTTTGTCTTAAAAAAAGTTTACTGAATCCTGTAATCCCTG
The DNA here is from genome assembly GCF_037029365.1 of Leeuwenhoekiella sp. CH_XMU1409-2. Classification (NCBI taxonomy): domain Bacteria; kingdom Pseudomonadati; phylum Bacteroidota; class Flavobacteriia; order Flavobacteriales; family Flavobacteriaceae; genus Leeuwenhoekiella; species Leeuwenhoekiella sp. CH_XMU1409-2. The sequence goes on from NZ_JAYMEI010000008.1 coordinate 163,926, forward strand.
ATTTAAACTAAAAAAAGGGGATAAATCCCCTTAAAACACCCTTTTGTTCGAGTGTACTTCCAGTTTTCTTCGGATGTTGTTCGAGAAACACCCCCTTTTACCGAAGCGCTCTCGAAGGATCCCCGAACAAGACTCGAAGCAAACCCTCTAAAAACCGAATCTCCATGCCGGAGTAGTCTATAGTATGTAAAGGGATGCTGCAGTATGCGAGACCGTGCAAGTTCCTGCAAGTACAGCCATTTAAAGCAGCTTATTATATTGGGAATTTTAGGAATTGTGTTTCTTGAAAAGGTTGAACTGCATCCATAACTAGTGCTTGCGAACCGCTACCCTGTCGTTCCCATAGTGTTAGTATACCGTTACCCTGCCTTTGCTATGCGCTATCCCCGGGTGAACCGTGGGTGAACCTCGGGTGAACTGCGGATGAACCTTGGGTGAAAGTGGTTCTGGAATATTTAAAATGGAATACTTGCAGCACGAAATGCTCGGAAAAGGTAATTGACTAGGCTTCTCTTAAAGAATTAACCTGCCAACTGTAAAAGAGCCTTTCCCCTATCCTATTATGTGCTGGTTTGGCGAAAGACATCTTTACCTTACCTTAGTAAACATAAAGTATTTATAAGGCTTTGTCAAGAGGTATAGCCCATAGGCTAAATATATTTTTAACTATCAGCGTTAACTCAAACGCTGCAACTCTGCCGGAGCGTTAGGGTTCCCGTTATGCAACGGGACCGGCTGTACCGACCGCACGAACGCTAGTTATTACCCAACGTTTTTTATTTCGCCATATCTTCTATCAACATCTTTAATTAGCTTATTGAAAAAAGTTTTAATTAAATTCAAAATTTCAGTCACATACTCATCATTATTTATTTCAAGAATATTATCATTTCCGAATTTTCTTATTGATAGTCCATTTGTCTGTTCAACAAATTGTAATTTATTTTTATCAATTTCGGAATTGCTGTGAGCAATTTTATTCCGAACGTATTTGTGCTGTCTTATCAGATTATATTCGTCTTGAACATTCGCTGGATTTAATTCGAAAACCTTTGTCAGATATAACCAATATTTATGAATATAATCACCTCCCGTAATATGTTTTGTTTTTACCCTGAAATCAAATTCATCTTCAACTAATTTTGAAATAAGCTTTAACTGTCCTTCCAAAATTGAAAAAATAGAAAGCAATGACGCTTTTCTATAATTCTGTAGTATTTGATTATTTATCTTTTCAGTATCACCGTAATAATGCCCATAGTATTGTGCTTGTCTTGAGCCTTCCTCATAATTTTTAGGCTTAGCTTGTAATTCAGCATCATTTGCAACTTTAGCTCGAAACTCTGCAATCAATGTTTTACTATATTTTTCGGAATTTGATATAAGTTTCTTTTCCGCTATTAGCAGATTGTCAAGGTCATCATCATAGTAGTATAATATTCCCCAATGATTAATTTTAAAATCATCACTATTTAAGTTTATCATTTTTTTTGGTCAAATGTTGGGTAATGTCAGTCGGTCTCAAAACTACCTGTTTATGTTTTTAAAAGTAGTAGAAGTGGCTGCGATATCCAACATAAATATCATAAGAGGTATTTTAAGTTGTGAGGTTATTACTTGAGGTTTGAGGCTTTCTAAGCTCTATAATAGCTTTAAAATGGGCAAGAAGCTGTGTTTTGTTCTGTTTTTATCTGATACCTTAAGCCTGAACAACTTTTAAAATTAAATACCCTAAAGTAATAACAGCTCTCCGCCATTGCCTACAACCTCAAAACCTGCCTGCGGCAGGCAGGAATACCTTAAGTTCACCCAAAAACGAGTGAAAAGCGGAGCAGGAATGCTCGCTTCCTTTTTTTTGCTGAAAAACAGACTAACAAACATCGATACATCGGTTTTAAGAGTTCTGAATTTGGTCTAAAACCAAGTTAATCAAAAAAAGAAAAACCGCTTAGAGCGGCTTATTTATGTTCATAATATTGCGTTTTACAGTCTTGTGCAACGGTTATCATTGTTGTGCGCTGGCTTTTATTTGTTCAAATTATAAAAGAAATCTTTAGTCTTTTCGTCATCAACAAGCAATTCTAAAAACTCTTTCGTATCATCTCTGATTTCAGGTTTGTTTAGAAGAATATTTGCTAAACTTCTTAATCTATTCAGTTGATTTTTATAAGTTATTCTTTGTTTTAGTTTTGCGTCAGTTTTGATTGCTTTTACAAAAGATTCAGCAGAATTATTGTCAAAATCCTCAAACATTTCTGAAATTCTTGGTGCAGCAGAATTTGAGTAAAATTCAGTTCTTGAATAATAATGACTACCACCTTTATAACCAACATAAGTTTTAGTCAGTGCGCAAACATATCTGTCAATTATGTCTTCTGGAATGTTTGAACCTAACCTTTGTAATTTTTTTACAACAACTCCCTCTTCAGACCATTTATCTAAGCTATCCTCAAGTTCTGTTACTAGTGGTTCATAAATTATACGTCTGCTTGCTAAAGAAACATATCGGAAACCATCAATAAGTGAAAAAATATCACTGGCTTTTTCTATTACTGTTGAATTCCCAGCAACCATTAATTTGTCAAATCTTTTTCCAATTTCCTGTCTTATCTCTTTGGAAATAACTTTCCATAAAACAGGATAACTAAATTCAATATTACTTTTAAGTCTTGTTGAAGCACTATCTCCAGTATATAGAGTAAAAAGTCTGTTTGCTGTCTCTTTCTTATATATATCTGGTAAATCTGAAAATGCTTGCTCCACAGCAATATCACTTTTACTAAAATCATCACTATCCATAGTCAAGATGTATTCATTTACATCTATGATTGGAATTGGATAAGGTTGTGATAGAACATAACGATTACAATCGGAAATCATATCAAATACCTTAAATAATGTTGGGTCTGAACTGTCTGGATGACCATCAAAAATATTCCTTGTTTCTCTTGCCTGATGAAGAAGTTTTTTTGCTTCCCAGCCAATAGCTCCTATTTGATAAGCACCATCTATCAATTCAAAATCTGTTAAGTAGTTTTGAAAATCTTCGTAAGTTTTTATTGTCTTTTTGGGTGAAACTTCTTTGTTGAATAAATCAACACTTCTATGAATTACTTTTCTTCTTAAATCATCTACAACAGCATTCCAATAACTACCAATTGTACTTCGAAGTCCGCCAGCGGCAAGAACTTTTCTTGCTTCAATGATGTACTTGTTATCAGCAAATTCATCTCGAACATTGGTCAATTCCTTTTGTAAGTAATCGATTTTGTCTAAAGGAATTAGAACTTCGGCATTTGTTTTTGATGGTAAATTATCTCCCATATTCGGTTTTTTTCAGCTTGCGCACAACGGCTCGGGTATGAAACGTAGGGCATTTCGAAGCACTTAACTGTCCGCCCGAAACCAAGCTAACTAAGAACCCGAAACTTGCGGAAACCACTGTCCGCCCTATGTTTTATACCCATTGTTGCCTTCAGTACTTTTCTTTCTACGCGAAAAGTTTGTCGAAAAATGCACTATGTCTATTTTGGGCTATATCTAATAATTTTCTAAATGTCATAACTTCAATATGCATATTCAATTCAGACTGAATTTTGTAATAAGTACCAAATGGCGTTTTCTTCCATCCTTTTCCTTCGTTGAATTTCGCTAAAAGTGGCGGAATTACGTCTAAAACTATGAATCCGAATTTTGGGGTATTTTCCGTTATTATAACGTGATTTCCTTTATAATTTTTTTTGTCTTGCTTGTAAAGAAATTCATCAAAATAGGGTTCCACTAAATCAGAGAATTGCCATCTATAATCTCCTTTGTTTTTCTGATGAGCAATTTCTCCTGGACGCTTAAACTCAAAAATCACCATTGAATTGACTTCTCCTGCACTTCTATTTCCAAAACTAATTGGATTGTCAAACATTTCAGGGTTATCTGTTAAAAGTAAATCAGGTTCTTTACTACTTTTCTTTTGTGAAAATGATGTTATAGATTTATCTGAAGCGATAAACTTATAATTAATAAACCTTTCGTCCAATAACCATAGATTATGGTTCTCGTATGAGATTTGGTCTTTAGTTAAACCCATAGGGAAAATTATATTGTGAACATCTTCCTCTAATTTATATCTACCTTCTTCATCAGCATCTAAAAATTTCTCAAACAATTGGATTATTGCTTTACGTCTTGTCATATAATCCGCTAAACTGTCAATGTCGTATGCAGTTTTTTCTCTTATGTCATCTTTTATTTCCTCAATTGATTCTTCACTAATATGTTTTTCCGAAATGAATTTTTCAATATGATTTTCAACCTTTTTACGTGCCGAATATGAAATCTTATATAGATGTTCCTCTAGTTTATCTTCCGAAAGATTTGGTGGAATAGAATCTAAAATTGCAGGATTTTTTAAAAAACTCCTGTATCTAGGCGCATTATTAATTATGTAGTTTTCTATTTGCTTTTGACTTTTAATTTTAGAGTCTTTTACAAATTGGTCATATTCATCTTCTAAAACATCTGTTAGTTTTTCTTCAATATCTTGAAATGTAACCTGTTCTGAATTGTTAAAAAGTAGATTTTCGTTTTCTTTTGGAATATTAAATCCGTTTCTAGTGCTAAATGCTTTTTGATTTAAAAATTCCGACACTACATAAACATCTAAAAAATATAAATTTCCGTTTTTAGAAATAGGATAATTGAATAGGCTATTGAAATTCTTAATGTTTTTTGGATTACCAACTACTCGTGAATTTGCACAATAATAAACGTAATTGTTCTTTCTGTTTCCTTCTTTTGGTGTTTTAGTAATGTAAATTTTAAAAGGATGATTTTTTACAGTAAATGTTCTTTCTTTTTCTTTTGATACTCTTGCAAAAAGGTCATTTATATATTCTGCTTCTTTGCCTTCTTCATCATAAACGACAATACTTGGTAAGGAATCATTGAGGTAATAAATTAAACAATGTTCCATAATTTTTTCTGAAATCTGAATTAATGATAAGGCAGATTTTTCTTTAATAATTTCATTAAAGCAATTACTTAATTCAACAGTTGTTTTTGATTCTGGTTTGTCAGAAATCTCAAATTTTATTGGTTTGAGTTCGTCATTTGGGTTAAATTCAAATTCTCTATAATGCCAATCTCCATTTTCAAAATAGTTACTTCTTGCTTTTAAATTTTCAAATGCGGCTAAAACTGTAAATCTACCAATGCCTTTACATCCGAATTCTTTATTTATTTTTGAGAAAGGTGTTTCAAATGATTTGTAATTTTTCTCGTTGAATCCAATTCCATTATCAGTAATGACAATGCTATCAATAGTTCTTATATTGTCGAAGTTTGCTTGCTTGGGTGAACTACCTCGAATGATTTTTACTTGAATAATTTTTTCATCATTTGGCTTGTCCGATTGTTGTAAGCTAATAACAGAATTTACTATACATTCCATCATTGGTAATAAAACATCATCAGCTGTTAAATCAACAGTTTCAACAATATTTTCGACAGGTACAATCATTCTTTATAGTTCGTTTTTCAGTATTGTAGGCAACTCGTTATATCAGGATAAATATACCTATTATCCCTTTATAAGTATCGGGATAACAGGAACTATTGTTCCGGTTTATCAATAAATGAAATCAAGTTATTCTTTTCTATATATATCTGTACACAGAAAACTACAAGCTCTTTGCATAAGGTAGGTAATTAAGGATTTATTAAACTGTATAGCTAATTTAGGACGGGTCAACAGGATAGGATCCTCTAGGCAAAGCCCAGGCAAAGGCCATGTTAGAATATGAAGAATTATAAATTATCTAGAGTTTAATTAATTGATTTTAAAAAAGTAATCGTCTGTTAAGAATTTGGAATATTTACTTTCAACAATTTTAAAAAAATCAGAAAGTTTAATTCCGTGATTAAAACACATAGTAGTTAAAGTAGATAGCGGTAAGTTATATCCATCTTCTTGTTGGATTTTTTCAATTACGTGATAGTTAACTCCATACTTTTTACCATACTTTCTGGAGCTTATATCTTCATCTACTAACCATTCATCATTTATATACTTGCAGACATATTTATCTACTGTATAGATCTTCTTTTTTTTTATAGTGCTACCATCCGCCATTAGCACAAATGAAAAAAATGTATATATTTTTATTGAGAGCGTACGCTCTCATATTGAATTTTTATTTATATTTACTTCATAATTATATATTTGCGAAACTTCTGTAAATAACATAATAGAAGCATTCGCTTTGAATCTTGGTTCGAAAACTGGTAATTTTAGACAACAAGAGGATAAGCAAGGATGTTCACGACCCGGGCGTGGCATCTCTCTTATCATTGTCAGGTATACCAGTACCCCGAACAGGTAAGCAGAGGCCCGCCCTTTTTTGTATTTAGGGTTTTGTAATCTTCAACCTACTTTTCAAAGTCGTTTTCTTCTCTTTATAAAGCTTCGCATCCCTTTTTCCCCCTAAACTTCAATACGACCATCATGGTCAACATCCCGCACGGGGTGAGGTGTTTAATTTTTAAAGTGATTTTTGCCTATGGTGTATATACGGCTTTCTTTTTCTTGATCGAGCATATTTCTTTAAAAGGATTTGAGAGTAGAGTAAACCCTTTGGGTTTGAATGCTTAGAGGTTCTATTGGATGTTCTTTACTTTTCTTTGCTCGTCCAAAGAAAAGTAACAAAAGAAAGGACACTTTTTCTTAGGTATTTTTCGCCTCAGGGCGAAAACCACAAGAAGTACCCTAAATTTTCTCCAAGGCTTCGAAAATTTTTAACGGGATCTTCTTGCTATACTGAAGAAAAAGAGGGCTAAAGAACAGTATATATTGATCTTAAAGCTACTATATCGCTAAGAACGAGATTTCTCAAATCAGTCAGTTTGATAACTCCTGAATCACAGAGCTTCCTGCGGCTATTCTGAACCGAGGGAAGACAATGGTTTAACCCTTTGGCTATGAGAGCTAAGAATTTAGATTTTAAAATTTATAAAGTAAAAATGTATTAATAATTTAAAAACAAAGAGCATATGACAAACGTGCGAACGGGAGCACACCATCTTGCTAAAGCACCCGTGGGTTACCGGTCATTCCCTAAGTTTAATCGGTAGTTGGGTTGGGGTTGCATGCTACGCGTGCAGCACGGGCTTATACAGTTCCTGTACAAGCACAGGTGAATTAGCCATAAAAAATGCCTATGAAAAAGTAAGAAACACGCGTTAATACGGGTGTTAAGCAAAAGAGCCTTCCCGGTGAGATTGGAGTCCGGCGGGAAGGCGTGAGCTTAAATAAAACTATTGTTTCATTTTAACACGACGAAGTTATGAAAATTTTGACTACGCGCCTTACGGGGGCCGCGTGGATACTTGTTTGCCTATTTTGGGCAACAGGAAATCTACTTTGGGCCACGCCCCAACAAACAGTATCCGGTACCGTTACCGATACACAAGACAATCCCATCCCGGGTGTAAGCATTCGCCTGTTGAACAGCAACACGGGTACGCAAACCGATCTGGACGGGGCCTTTAGCATTCAAGCACAACCTGGCGATACTTTAAGTATCAGCTATCTTGGGTTTAAAACGCTACGCATACCGATAGGGAATCAAACCACGTTTACTATAGCATTGCAACAAGACGTTACCGCTTTAGGCGAAGTGACCATCAACGCGGGCTATTACAACACCACCCGCCGCAAGCAGACGGGTAGTATCGCCCGGGTCACCGCCGACGAGATCGAGCGCCAACCGGTGACCAATCCTTTAGCCGCTTTACAGGGCAGAATGCCGGGGGTGTTTATTACCCAAAATACAGGAGTTCCCGGAGGGGGTTTTCAAATACAAATACGCGGGCAAAATAGTTTGCGGGATGACGGAAACCAACCCTTATATATCATTGATGGAGTGCCCTACTCCTCTGAAAGCATTGGAGATGCCTCAACAAACGCAGCGATTGCGGGCGGCATTAGTCCTTTAAATACGATAGACCCCGCCAGTATAGCCAGTATTGTGGTGCTTAAAGATGCCGATGCAACGGCTATATACGGGTCACGAGGCGCTAATGGTGTGGTTCTTATTACTACCAAAAAAGGAAGTGCAGGAGACACCCGCTTTCAGGTAGGTTATCGATATGGAGTTGCACAGGTGACCAGCCATCTTGATTTGCTCAATACCCAGCAGTATCTCGAAGTACGCCGAGAGGCTTTTGCCAATGATGGCATTACCGATTATCCTGCCAATGCTTATGATATAAACGGTACTTGGGATGAAAACCGGTATACTGATTGGCAGAAGGTATTTATAGGGGGGAGTGCTGCTTACACCGATGTAGATGCTTCTGTTTCCGGAGGTTCAGAACAAACCCGGTTTAGGCTGGGAGGAAATTACCATCGAGAAACTACCGTATATCCGGGAGATTTTGCATATCAAAAACTAGGCATTCAATCGCATGTGGGCCACACAGGTTTAGATGGTAAGTTCAGCTTAGATCTCAGCAACAGCTTTAGTTATCAACGTAATAGTCTGCCCGGTACCAGTCTGCTCAGCAACATTCTCCGGTTGGCTCCTAATGCTCCGCAGTTATACACTGAAGAGGGGAATTTAAACTGGGAAAATTCCACTTGGACCAATCCGCTAAGTCAATTTGAAAAGACCTATTTATCGGACACCTATAACCTCATCACCAATTTGAAAATATCCTATCAAATCCTGCCTGGTTTACTATTGAGCAGCAGTTTTGGTTATACTGATATCCGATTTAACGATGAACTGGCCCAGCCCCATACGCAATATGATCCTGCACTTGGGTATGACAGTTCCAGGTCTATGATAACCAAAAGCCAGAACTTTCGAAAATCCTGGATTGCAGAACCTCAATTGAATTACACGAAACAAATTAAAGATTTTAAGCTGGATGTACTTGCGGGTACTACTTTACAGAATCAAACCTCACATGCTTCACAATACGCGGGTCTTGGATTTTCTAACAACAATCTCATCAGCAATTTAGGCAGTGCCAATGCTGTTGCCATAGGTAATGACACCCAAACTCAGTATAAGTATAGCGCTTTATATGGGAGGATAAATCTTGCTTTTGAGGATCGTTATTACCTCAACCTTACCGGACGAAGAGACGGTTCAAGCCGCTTTGGCCCGGGCAAACAATTCTCCAACTTTGGAGCTGTGGGTGCCGCTTGGATATTCTCCGCAGAAGAAGCTCTTGCAGAATCAGAAATTCTGAGCTTTGGTAAATTGAGAGGGAGCTATGGAAGTACCGGTAATGATCAAATAGGAAATTATCAATATCTGGACACCTATACCTTAACCGGTAGTACGTATGGAGGCGTTTCGGTAGTTGAGCCCTCCCGTTTGTTCAATCCAGATTTCAGTTGGGAAACAACCCGAAAACTGGAACTGGCACTGGAAACCGGATTCTTTAACGATCGACTTCTTTTTACGGCAGCCTGGTTCCGCAACCGCTCTTCCAATCAGTTGGTAGGTATCCCGCTACCGGGTACTACGGGTTTTTCATCTGTGCAAGCAAACCTAGATGCTACCGTTGAGAACCGGGGTTGGGAATTTAGCTTAACAGGAATCCCCATAAATACCGAAAAACTGCATTGGGAAACCAACTTGAACCTGAGTATTTCCCGTAACGAACTCTTAGCGTTTCCCGATCTGGAAGGCTCTACCTATGCCAACCAATATGTTATTGGCGAGCCCTTAAACATTCGAAAGACCTATCGTTATGAAGGTATTGATACAGAAACCGGTCTGTTTCAGTTTACAGACTTTAACGAAGACGGAAATCTTACTGCTCAGGATGACCGGGAATCTATAAAAGACCTGAATCCGGTATTTTTTGGTGGCATACAAAACAGCCTACGCTATAAAAACTTCAGTCTGGATTTTTTGGTTCAGGTTGTCAAGCAAGACAACTACCGAGGAATGTACCTGACGGGTTATCCGGGTTCGCTAGGCGGTCAGACTCCCAATGTTTTAGATCGCTGGCAACAACCCGGGGATGAAGCCAGCTACCAGAAGTATACCAGCGGTAGAGATATTGATTTTGTACTCAGCTACCTGAGGTACAACCAAAGTGATGCGATGATCACTGACGCCTCTTATATACGGCTTAAAAACATCTCCCTGAGCTATAGCTTACCTCAAGACATTCTGCCGGGTATTACCGGCGAATTTTTTCTTCAAGGGCAAAACCTGCTAACCATTACCTCTTATAAAGGCTTTGACCCGGAATCTATTTACATCAGCAGTCTCCCTCCTCTACAGGTATTTACTACCGGAGTGCGCTTTAATTTCTAAATGTATAAACCGATGAAAACACACTATTTAAAATTTGCACCATTAGGTGCGTCTAGAATACTATCAGTTGTAGCGCTAAGTTTAGTCGTATTTACTGCAAGTTGTGAGTCTTTTCTGAAAGTAGACTTACCGGCGTCTCAGTTAACTGCAACCGCGGTATTTGAAGATGAACAAACAGCTACGGCTGCCTTGCTGGGTGTTTATGCTGATATGCGGGCAGCAGGAATTTTAAGTAACCTATACTACCAGATGAGTCTCTATAGCGACGATCTGGATTATTACGGTTCTGCATCTTCTGCTGAGGAGCAATTTTACACCAACAGCCTGATCCCCTCCCATCCTACAGTGAGCAGCTGGTGGAACGCCTCCTATTCTCAGATTTATGCGGCCAACGCGGTATTGGAAGGTCTGGAAACATCAGACTTTAATGAGGCTTTTACCAACCAACTGGAAGGCGAGGCCTTATTGGTACGGGGTCTGGTGCATTTTTACCTGAGTGCGCTGTATGGGGATGTGCCCTATGTACGTACTGCAGATTACCAGCAAAATACGACGGTGGGCAAAACACCCGCTGCCCAAGTACAGGAAGATGCACTGGTCGATTTAAGTCGGGCTGCATCGCTACTGCCTTGGGAATATGCTACAGCAGACCGTACCCGGCCTAATAAAGGCGCTGCTTTAGGTTTCTTAGCGCGGGTAGCCCTGTATGCAGGGGACTGGCAACAGGCGCTGGATGCTGCTAATCTCCTAATAAACCGCAGCGATCTTTATGTCTGGCAGAACGATTTGAACCAGGTATTTCTAAAAGAAAGTGAGTCTACACTCTGGCAATGGTATCCTGCATTTTCTAATCGGAATACGACTGAGGCAAGTGTTTTAGGTTTTACAACAGCTCCTCCGCCCCGCGTTGCCTTGACACCGGGTTTGGTAAGTAGTTTTGATCCTGTAGATGCCCGACTGAGCAACTGGATCAACCCTGTGTCTAATGCTAGCGATACGTTTTATCAGGCCTATAAATATCAAACCCGTAGTAATACTCCTGTTGCCGTAGAATATTCGATTGTGATGCGTCTGGCGGAAGTCTATCTCATACGCAGTGAAGCCTATGCGCGTCTAGATCAACTGGGGCTTGCAGCTCAAGATTTGAATAAGGTACGTGGGCGTGCGGGATTAATCGATGTAGCGTATACCGAGAAAGAAGGCTTAATAGATCAGATACTAATCGAACGCAGACACGAACTCTTTACAGAGGCTGGACATCGCTTTTTTGACCTAAAAAGAACCCATCAACTGGACGCGGTACTCAGTCCTTTAAAAGTGGGATGGAAAACTACTGATGAGCGGTTGCCACTTCCAGAGTCTGAATTGTTAATCAACCCGAATCTGGCGCCTCAAAACCCAGGCTATCAGTCTGAAAACTAATATCCCGCTATGCGATTAAATAATTTAATACATAATGTGCTAGTGGAGTTATCAGTAGTACTAATGCTTTTTGTTTCAGGTGTTCCCTTATGGTCGCAGCAAGCCAAAACGGCTATTCCACGGGAAGACTACAAGCATTGGTACAGGTTGAGTACCACGAAACTTTCAGAGACCGGGGAATGGGTTGGGTTTACCAAACATTATGATGAGCAGGAAGATACTCTTGTAATACAACATACCCGAAATCAAAAGAGCTATAGCTTTGCTGCTGCATCTCTGAATGGATTTATAAGCCCCAATGAGGTATTGATTCATCGTGACAGTATTTCCGAAAGGTATAATCTCAAAACTGGAAAGACGTACGCGCTTTCCGATAAAGCCCAGCTCGTGGAGGATATGCCTAAGGGTTGGTATGCATATTATTATAAGAATATAAAACAATTGCTCATTAGGGGTGCTGCAAAGATTGATAGCTTGAGTATTGACGGGGTTCTCAATTATGAATATGCTCCCGCTGCCCGAGCTTTTTTGATTACCCGGCAAGTAGACAGCTCCCGGGTGCTGGAATTGATTTCACTAGATGGATTGCAGAAAGCAGTACCGGTTCAAGACCTGAAAGGGTATAAGCTCATTGAAACCAGTTGGCAGGAAAGCGGAGCGCGACTGGCTTATACCCTCATACCTGAAATCGAGGATTCTCCAGTTGTAGCTTTTGGAAAACTGGCTGTCTATGATTTGAAAACTCAAGAACATCGCTGGTTGCCACAGGGATTGGTTATGGAAAAGTTTAAAGGATATCAACTCAAGCTGGAGTGGCAGAATCCTTTAGAATTGGATATTGATGGTAGTAAAGTAGTTTTTAGTTACCGGCGACAGCCTTTACTGCAATCAGATGAAATTCCGGAGATCTGGCACAGTACAGATCCTTATTTAGGGCCGGTCATGCGGTACCGTATGGAAGGCGCTAACTTACACCGGGTAGCCTTGTGGGATTTAGTAACCCATGAAATTACAGCAGTTACGGATGAACGCTTTACAGAAGTGGTTTGTGATCCCCAATTAAACTATGCTGTAGTTTACGACCCTTCCTCCTACCGCCCCAGTGCGTTACACAAACCACCTGTTGATTTGTATTTAAAAAACCTTAAGACTGGAAAGATCCAGTTGCTTGAGACTGCTTATACCGGACATAAACTGGATATTGTATTTAGTCCTCAGGGAAGATATCTGGCATACCCCAGAAAGGGACACGTGATTCTCTATGATCTTTTTGAACAAAAGGACGAACTACCGGTGCCCTGGATTGCCACTGGGCAAGCTGATCTAGAAACCAGTAATTTGGTCGCCTGGTATCAGGATGAAGCAGCTGTGCTTTTACAGGGCAAGTACGATCTTTGGGAACTTAAACTGAAATCCAAAAAACTCACTGCACTAACTCAGGGAAGAACCTCCGGTATTGTTCATAAACTGATTAAACCCAGTCGGGACTGGATGCCGAAGCGAAAAGATGCGCTCTTTGTAGAAATGAGTCAGGAATATCCTGAGGGTTATGCGGTTATTGAACCGGGTAAAGAGCAGAAGCTGATCACTTTTGGAACAGATTATTTGAAATGGCCTAAGGTATCAGCAGATTCTAAAACCCTGATATATTCGTCTGAGGCCTATGACCGACCTCCGGCGCTGGAGGTATTTCATTTAGGAGATGCTAAGTCGCAGCGTATCTTTCAAAGCAATTCGCAGTATCAGGAGTATGAGCTTCCCCGGCAGGAATGCATTCACTATACAAATACTAAAGGTGACAGTCTTAAAGGGATTTTACGCTATCCAGTAGGATATGACCCTGATAAGCGCTATCCTATGGTGGTTTACGTCTATGAAAAGCAGAGCCATACCTTTAATCACTATACCAACCCGGGCTTGTATCCCCACGGTGGATTTAACTCAACAAATCTGGTCAACCGTGGCTATTTTGTGTTACATCCTGATATAACCTACCAGTCCGGGGAACCCGCTTTCTCCGCAACGGATTGTATTCTCGCAGGTACTCAAAAAGCCTTACAACAGGTAGATGCTATCGACCCCAAACGTTTAGGACTTATCGGACACTCTTTCGGTGGGTTTGAAACCGGGTTTACCATTACGCAAACCGATCTGTTCGCCACGGCGGTTGCCGGTTCGGGAATCTATGATAACGCTTCCTTTTACCTTTATATTCAGGATGAAGGGGATCCCGCTTATTTTCAATATGAAGAAAACCAGTTGCGAATACCTCAAAATCTATTTCTCGATTATCAGGGTTATCTGGATAACTCAGCCCTTTATCACACCTCAACTATGAATACACCCTTACTCTTATGGTCCGGTAAAGATGATCATCATGTAGATTTCAACCAGACTCTGGATTTTTACATGGGGCTTAAGAGGTTGCAAAAGCCGGTGACTATGTTGTTATATGCTGGAATGCATCATTCTGCATATAAACATTTTCAACAAATAGATCTTTGTCTAAAAGTGGAGCACTGGCTTGATCATTACCTGAAAGGTGTTCCTGCAGAATCTTGGGTAAAATAATTACATCATTTCAAAGCAAAAGGGTGAACCTGATGGTTCACCCTTTCTTCATCTGCCTAATCAAAGTTTATGGCAATGGGCGGTACAACACCTCAGTACAATTTCCAAACTGATCCAGACCCAAAATCTGAGCTTTAGCGGGATCATAGTCTACAGTACAGAGTATGGTTGTATTAACTTCTGTACACATCTCCCGAGGTTCACAATTGATTTCATTGCCATTCTCAACGCGTTCATAGCCTTGTACTTCAGTTGCGCTTTTAGCACGTTCAGCCATTGCCTGTGTGGCAAAGGCACCGGTTAAGGCCACTGCTACAGCTAAGGCTCCTAAGCGGTTTTTTACTAGATTTTTCATAATATTAAAATATTAAATGACGATCTACTCTATATTTTAGCAGGTTTTCGATCTTACCCCTGCAACCATGATTATCGTTAGTGGGTGACATTTAGTAAGAGATTGAGATCGTAAACGACCAGGTGGTTTCCAGCAAAGCCGTAAAAGCGCTTATCGCTTACAAAAAAGTGGGTGAGTCGCTGGTCTTCTTCAGGGTAGACATAAAAGCTGCTGCGGTAACTGCCGTCTTCAAGACTATAGACATCAATAGTCTCGGTCCGCTCCCAGGTTTTGGCAGGTTCATAGCGTCCTTTTACTTTAGAGTGTACATATAAGAGAGCTTTATGACTATAGGTACCTGCATTGACCAATACGGAGCCCGTAAGTTTATGCTGCCTGGGTTTAGAGATCGAGTCGATACGTAATTGCGCGCGCGCTATGGTATCGAGGGTATGACCGGTATACATCAGTTTTAATTCGGGATCCAGTAACCGGAAACTGTTGCGGTAGTTATAGGTATACACCCATTGTTTAGTATGGTAATCATGACTCAAATGGCCATCTACATCAAAATAGCCGTCTACCTGTTTTTGTAAAATTCCGGTTAAGGAGCGGGAGCTTAGAGAATCTCCTAATTTGATTTGTACCAATTCCAGCTGGCCGGTATGCGGATCAAAAGCCCTTGCTATTAAGTGAATAGTATCTCTTAACGCATAGTTGCTAAAAGCACGGGGTCCGTCCCAGCGTTTGTTGGTGTTCCATTTCCCAAGGTTTCCTCGTAGTACCCGGGAAATTTGACCATCAATCAGGTAGAAATATGGGGAACTTACGCGTAGCTGCACTGCCGTAGAAGGTAAATCAGCTTCGGAGACCTCTAGATTCTGCACGAACAAGCTGTCCTTCTGCAAGTCTAGCACGCCCATTTTAAGTGGTGTATTGTAATTGCCTAAATACACCACATTACCATCCAACCCGGCCAGATAATACGAGGAGCTTTGTAAATCGACTCTTTTGATTTTTTGAACTCCGTGGGAATATCTTCTGATAAACGGATTCTCATTATGAATCAACTGTTCAGAATTCCAGTACAGCAAGACTACCGCTAGAGTGGAAAAGAATACGATACCTCCAGATATCAGACCTGTACGGATCGTTAATTTATCTGATTGCCGATGAGTCTCAAAGATCAAAGCACTGGCAGCCAACAGCACACAAACCCCATTAAAAATCAGATGTTCCGTCCATCCCAGAGATTCCAGAATCCCACCACAAGAGCACGGCACAAAATCGGCGTAGTTGAGAATGATGATGATATAGGTCGTAAAAGCTGTCATCAGACTCAGGCTACCCAACAAACCGGCTTTACGGGTTTTTGGAAACATCAAGAGTCCGCTTAGTACATATTCACTCAACGGAACCAACCAAACCAATACTCCGGCATACGCACTCAATAAAGGGGATTGCCCTAGCTGGACGCTAAAGGCTTCGAAATCCAAGAGCTTTGCGGTGGCGGCATAAACCCATAAGAGTATAAAAAAGAAACCTATACCCTGAACTGTATGATGTACTACGCGATTCTTACTATTCTGCATCTTTAAACTTTATACCCTAAAGTTCTAAAGGATTTCTACATATGCTGTTGTCTTAGCAGCAGGTTAATTTGTTTAAAGTGGCGGACTATAAAAAAGATTTGCGGTAATAACTAGGCGCCATATTGTACTTTTCTTTAAACATCCTTGAGAAATGCGCCAGATCTTTATAGCCACATTGCTGGGCGATCTCATAGATGGGTTGTTCGGTGGTTTTTAATAACATGGAGGCGTGCTCCAGGCGTTTTTCATTATGAAATCTATGGATGGTAGTCCCGTAGGCTTTTTTAAACTCAGTTTTGAGCTTGGTCTGGTTGGTTTTATGCAGCAAACCTATTTGTTTCAGGGGCGGCAGGGGACGGTTTAGATTCTGCAACACATACAATTTGACCGTGCGGGTCAATATGCGGTTGGATGAACTCTTGGAGCGCAGTCTGCGATTCGCAGTAGATTCAACTGCCGGATCTTTCTTGATCTGCTCTTGATTTGCTTGGTGTTTAAGGGTGAGTAGATACCCTGCCTTATTGTTATTTTTTTGCATTAAACGCAGACAGCAGGAAACCCGAATAATGCGCTTATCGGGAACATTGAAGTCCAAATAAAAAGAAGAACGCGGCCTGTGGGGATGTTCTTGGAGTACTTGCAGCTCATCCTCAAGAATACTGAAAGTTTCTGTAGACAACAAGTGTTTTAGATTTTTGGGAAGCTTAGAACTATCATATCCTAAAAAAGACTCGAATTGTGTAGAACAAAATTTGATCTTATACCTAGGATCAAAAAGCAAGATTTGCAGATTGGCCGGGGTTGGGGTTTGCGGGATGAGTTCGTAACTGAAGGAAGCGATCTCTTCTGACATCATATTGAGTAGTTCGGCTAAGGTATCCAGATGGTCTCTCCTACCCGATAGTTTATTGCGGTAAGCAAAATTACCCGATGCAATCTCATAGATCTGCTGAAATAATTGTTCAAAGCGTTCTGTATCTCCCCGTTCCATAAGCTTTAGCATTATTTATTGGCCTCCAAAAACTCAAGCGCTTGCTCCCGATCGGTAAAAATTTGAGTGGGATAGTTTCCTTTAGCCATATGCACATACATTTTAGAGATGGCAAAAGCGTGCGGATCGGCGACCAAAAGCGCCAGGGCTTTGGTCATCCAAGCCCCTTCGTGCGCGAGGTAATCCCGAGCCTCTTTCACCGAATACTGCACCCCGCGCAAGTCGCAAAAAATAGGATACTTCACCTGATTTTGAACCACAAAGCGTTCCTGCACGATTTTTTTAGCCTTGGGTAAGTCGAGTATGGGTATAGGCTTATAGATGAAGTAAAAAATCCCATCTGCGATCCACATTTTAGCATACGTTCCATCCACGACCATCCCGTATAAGTTTTGGAATACTTGAAATTAGGGAAATACAAGTACTATCAATTTGATTGAAAAGTCAATAAATTTTAATAAAAACGCGTAAATCAAACCATTATCCATCCCGTTTACTTGTACTAAAAGGTGAAATATTTGTCTCAAAAGACTAACCTTAAGTACCTCCCCTACTACCTGAGCATATATTGGCTAGTTTCAAGTATGAATTAAAATCTTAGGGAATGGCGAAAATTAAACACAACAATTTTTTGGATACGGTAGACCAAGTGATTACCGAGGCCAAGGCTGAAGGCATCTTGCATTTGAGAGCAGAAGATGCGTATCTTACAGGCAGGCAGATTACCGTGAATGGTATAGCCTGTTATCATTTTGGAAATACCGGATATTTAGGTTTAGAACAGGATGAACGTTTAAAAATTGGAGCTATGGAAGCCATCTCGCGCTATGGCACCCAATTTCCGCTATCAAAGACCTACCTCGCTCACCCGTTGTATGAAGAGCTAGAAGAAAAACTAGAACTACTTTTTGAAAACCCAGTGATCATCACTAAAAACAGTACCTTGGGACATTTGGCAGTGATCCCTACCGTGGTACGTGATGAAGATGCCGTATTGCTGGATCATCAGGTACATTGGAGTGTACAAAATGCAGCACAACTTCTAAAAGTAAGAGGGGTTCCGGTACAGCTGATACGGCACAATAATCTGGAAATGCTGGAAAGCCAAATCCAAAAACTAAGTTCTAAGGCAGCTAAAATTTGGTATATGGCCGATGGCGTGTATTCTATGTATGGGGACTATGCACCTGTTAAGGAATTGATCGAACTCTCCAAGAAATACCCACAACTCCATCTGTATTTTGACGATGTACATGGGATGAGTTGGCGTGGCAAAAACGGCATGGGCTACGTCATGAGTCAATTAGAACGTCTACCTGAAAATGTACTGGTTTTTGGCACCCTGAGTAAAACCTTTGGGGCATCGGGCTCCGTTCTGGTCTGTTCCAATAAAAAGTTTTACGATCAGATTAAAAACTTTGGTGGTCCCCTAACCTTCTCTGCCCAATTAGAACCCAGTGCTGTAGGTGCCGCTATAGCCTCAGCCAACATTCATTTATCAGATGAGATCTACTCCCTGCAAAAAGCACTCAACTATCGCATCAACTATTTCAATCAACGATTGGCAAACACCCGTTTACCACTGATTGCTCGCAACAGTTCTCCCGTCTTTTATATCGGTACGGGCTTGCCGGCCACGGGTTATTTGCTCGTAAACTGGTTGATGCAGCAAGGCATCTATGTCAACTTAGGTTTATTTCCTGCGGTTCCTTCCAAAAATACCGGGCTTCGCATCACCATATCGAATCATAATACCTTAGGTGATATTGACTACTTGATCCAAGAATTGATCGCGCATCACGAAAAAGCGCGTATCATAAGTAATAATTCCCTTGAACGTATAGGGAAAGCCTTTCGGATGGATTTTAAAGATGCTAAACCTTTTGCGATCAACAATCAGGATTTTCAGCTACAAGAATATAAATCAATAATCGGAACTGATTCTTCACTTTGGGATTCTACCATAGGAAAGAACAATATGCTGTCACAAAATGGTCTCATTCTTTTAGAAAAGACCTTTAAGCATGCTAAAGAACAGGAGCACCAATGGCGCTTTAGGTATGTACAAATCGTGGATGATGCCAACTGCCCGATCCTGATGACCTTTTTAACCGAGAGCCTTTGGAAAAATGATATGCTTGCTCCGGCATCGGTATCCCAAAAACTAGAACAGCAACGCAAATCAGACCCCTATTTACAAACCGCTCGGGTGCTGTCTCTAGGCTGCTTATTTACCGAAGGCAATCACCTCTACGTGAATGAAGAGCATCCACAGGTTGAAAAAGCGCTAAAACAATTGCTGGAGTATATTGAAAACCTGGGGCATACCTGGAAGGTCGATATGACCGTTCTTCGGGATTTTGATATGAATTATAAATGGTCTAAACTATTTCAAGATCAGGGATACTTCCCAATGGACATGCCTGAATCCTGCGTGCTACAAAACTTGAATCATAAAATGGAAAAGGATTATACACAATACCTTTCCAAACGATCCCAAAAGCATTTTAAAAAGGATATTGAACCCTATATGCATTTGGTTAAAGCGAACATTGTGAAGCGCGTCAGTAGCAAAAACATGAAGATGTACTACGACCTCTATCTACAAGTAAAGGCCAAAAATTATGGTCTGAATACCTTTACCTACCCCTTTGACGTGTTTGAAGCGATGTGCGCCCATCCCAATTGGGAGTGCATCCTGCTCAAGGCGGTTGAAGATCAGCGCGTGTTGGGCGTTATGTTTTGCTATAAAAATTATTCTGGTACCTACGTTCCCAGTCTAATCGGTATGGATTACCGGTATCTCGAGGAGTTTCAAACCTATAGACAGCTTTTGTATCAAACTATTTTAAGAGCCCGGAAACTGCATATGAATCAGATCGATTTTGGTATGAGTGCTAATTTTGAAAAGCGCAAACTAGGAGCTACAGTTATACCCAAGCAAGCCTTTGTGCAAACCGATGACAATTACCTTCTGGAGCAATTAGAAATGATGCGCACAAACGCTTAGGCCATGTACTGTTTCAATCCTTATTAAGATCCCTACACCTAATCTATACCTTCGTTGAACGTACGTCTTCCGCATTACCTGTTAACCAGTTTAGTTCATAACCCCATGTTCACTACTGTAATACATAATTTTCATCAGGACCTTAGCACTAAGGTCTTGTGTCAACTAGAGCCGCTTCACAAAGCAGACTCGGGGATTGAACTGGCCAATGCTACCTTATCCAAACTTAAGGAATTAGTAGAACAGGAAGATTTTGAAACGCCTGCAGAGGAGATTGACTTTTTTAAAAATATCAAACCGGGACCGATGAGCTACCTCATCTATTTTTCAGAAATGCGCTCTTGTGAATCCCATAAGCCCAAAGCAGGGGTGGGTTTTCAGACGCAGTATTTCAAAAAAGAACTGCGCAAGATCAACAAATTCTTTTACCGTAATACTGACTTTGTGCAGTATATGGAACAGGGACATACCTATCTCGACCATCAATTGTTTACCAGGAACCACCGCAAAAACTTTCCCTTTACCCCTACCATCAATTACTATCAATATCCTGATTTTTCAAGTTCGCATGATATGCTCTGGGCTAAAATCCAGGCGATGTATCGGTTGATCCATTACATCCGTGAAGCCTTAGAGGCATTAAAGCCAGGTAGTATGGATCTACTGCAGGCTCAAAAACATCCTATACTGCTGTGGTCAGGATCTAAAACAGCACTGATCGAACTTATCTATGCGCTTTATGCCATGGGCGATCTCAATCACGGTACTGCAGACATCAGTACGATTACTCACGCTTTTGAGGACTTTTTCAATATCAAACTCGATAATAACTACAAAACCTACTCCGAGATCAAAGCCCGTAAAGGTCAGCGTACAAAGTATTTGGAGGCACTTACTGTGGCACTGGAAGCCAAAATGAAAAAGGACGATCAATAAGTCTATTTACTTTCCCACCTCTTCGTAACTACGAAATATCAAAAATATGCTTTTGCAAGTGTGTAGCTTCAGTTGTTGTACTACTACCGCATATCAAAATGCTTTAAAATCCAACAAATTGCTGCTGTTTTTCTAAATGTTAAACTTTCTCGTAGTACCGAAGGTCCTTGTGAATAATTCCCATCAAACCTATTCAAATTCGTAGAACGAAAGTCAAACCCAGATAGGGGCTGTCAACAAAAACAGATAAACCCGATGGCCCCTTTCTATTAAAAACTACACTATGTCAGCAACACTTATTACCACCGAAGACCTGTATTATTTTAAGATGGAACTCTTAGAAGAATTCAAAAAACTACTACAGCACCAACAACAAGGCAGCATAAAGAAGTACTTAAAATCTTCAGAAGTGATGGAGCTTTTACAAATAAGTCCCGGGACCTTACAAAACCTTAGAGCCAACGGGGTATTGCCCTTTCACAAAGTGGGCGGTATTATCTTCTATGATGCGGAAGATATCCAAAAAGTAATGGACTCCAGCAAAGTACAATAACGGCGCGTATGAATTATATCAAACATTTGAATACGCTGTTCCAGAAAGTGTATAGCGATGATCGATTGAACACTTCGCATATCAGTTTGTATATGGCTGCCTTTCAATTTTGGAATGTCAGCAGATTCTCCTCTCAATTTTATGTCAACCGGGAAGAATTATGCAGGATGTCTAAGATAGGTTCCAACAGAACCTACCAGAAATGCATGAACGACTTGCACAAATGGAAATATCTTAGCTATAAACCCTCGCATAATCCATTTAAAGGGAGCCAAATCAAGATGTTCATTTTTGCACCAACTGCTACACCAAGTAATGCACAAACCACTGCACCAACCGGTAGTACACTAGTGCACCAAGCAGTGAATCGTTATATAAAACATGATAAAACAATATCAAACAAACCTAAACATGCCATGGCGGTTTTTGAATTCTTTAAAGCTAAAAAGTTTCCTGAGGAGGAAGCTGCCGCATTTTTACTGCATTACGATCAGGCCGATTGGCTGACCTCCAACGGGGAAGCCATTCAAGATTGGCAAGCTATTGCAGAACACTGGATGCAGTTGAGTATTGCTGCGGGTGAAAAAAGAAAAACACGCAAAGCGCAAAAGTTCAAAGATCCGTTACAAGTTGAAAATCAGAAAAACTATGGAGAACCCCTGTAAACTTATCGAAGGTGATACGGTCTACGAGATCGGTACGATGCAGGGACGTAAGGCCGTGTACGATTTCGAAAAGATGCTTGCTTATCTGGAAGTCAAAGGCAAAATGTTGCTGGGAAGTCATTTTAAAATCTATGAGGAAGACCGCCCGTTGCTGTTCAAGCTGTGCAATTATTTTATCGCTGATCCCAAAAACTGCCAGGAAATGCACATTGATCCCAAAAAAGGATTGCTGTTAACCGGTCCGGTAGGCTGTGGTAAAACCAGTTTAATGAAACTGCTACGAAACCTCGTACCGCATCAGCGAAAGTATGAGATCCTTCCCTGTCGCAACATCACCTTCAGTTTTAATCATCTGGGATATAAAGTCATCCAAGAACACGGGAATACCCATTATTACTGCTTTGATGACTTGGGCACAGAAGCCATAGGCAGGCATTACGGCAAAGACTGTAATGTGATGGGAGAAATCATTTGCAGTCGCTATGAGCTGTTTTTAAAGTCCAGAATCAAAACGCACATTACCACCAACCTCAATGCCAGCGAACTCGAAGAGCGCTATGGCTTGCGCGTGCGAAGTAGAATGCGCGAGTTGTTCAATCTGGTGGGGTTTGATAAAGGAACGGGAGATAAGAGAAAATGATACTCGATACCACCGAGTATTCCATATCAGTGATTCAGGGAATAAGCTGAACATAAAATTTCTAGTGTCAACATATATTCATACCATTCTTAAAATATTTTATAGGAGTAATGCTTTTCGTATTGTAATACCGTTTAGACTAATTCGCCTTTTTAAAATTGTTTTCCAATTGTTCCTTTAAGCGGTACAAATCCTTTAAATTATCATTTTTCTTTGCCAAAAACAATTGTTTTGCAGATTGTGTAAAGTAATGATGTTCAATTAAAAATTCTATATTTAAATGAACCCAGTCCAGATCATCACAGGATAATAATCCTAAAAGTTTCCACTCTTCTCTTAGCTTTTCATTCTTTGATTTAAATGAGGCTAAACCCAAGTGTGCCAAATCTGCATCGCGAAGAATCTGCTGCACCTTATTATCAGGTTTTTCTAATAATGAGGTCGCTTTAATTGTTTGACTAACTTCTTCAATAATATCATAACGTACATCAAGGGCTTGTAAAAAATTTCTTGCACAATGAGCACTTCTATCTTCGTGACCCGAAGGCCCCTTTATTTGACCAACATCGTGAAAATATGCGGCAATACTAACCACCAACATATCGTCGTAGTTAAGGTTCTCAAGACTCCCTAACTCCCTTACACTTTGGTATACTTCCTGTGTGTGTTGCCAATTGTGAAACGGTAAATCATTGCAAATATTTTGTTTTATGAGTGATTCACAATAATTTTTTGAAGCAGTTAATATCTCTGTAGCTCTCATAAATACTTAAAATTCATAGGTAAACCCCAGCATATGATTTCCATCAAAACTCGTATAGCTCAGTTCCATATGCTTTTGCTGATATTCTGTTGTGGATAGTAAATTACTTCCTAATCCTATGGCTGTTCCCGCAAGAACATCTACTATGTCGTGTTTTTTAGAGTCTATTCTACTTGCTGCAGTAAATCCTGCTAGAGCATAAGCAGGAATACTGTATTTAAATCCATAACGCCTATGTATATATCCTGCACTATGGAAAACAGTAGAGGTATGTCCCGATGGAAACGCATTGTCATTACTTAAGTCAGGTCTAGTTTTATTAATACTTAATTTTAGTCCATAGGTTAATGCCTCTGTCATTACAAAACCTTTGGTAAACTGCCATACTCCTTGATTATCTCCTTTTATCAAGCTGGTTCCTGCAGTTGCGACGGGTAAAACAAAAAGTATAACATCTCCAATCTTTTGCGTGGTTCCTACCTGTGGTAACGTCTCGCTAGTGTCTTGTGCAATCAGCTTAAATGTTTGGATACCTAGAAATAAAATCAAGAAAGAACTTCTAATTATATTATGATGAAAAGGTATTTTCATAAACAAGTATTAAAATCAAAGATTGAATTAGCTGTGGTATAAAATGATCCACTTTGCAGTGGTTTTCTTCGAGTTGAAAGACTTCTTTAGGAAGGATAAATCTTCACTAAGTCCTCTTTTTTTTCGAATCAATAAAAATGTATTTTGCTGGTTGGCCAGTATTTTAAGATCATCTAAGTTATCTTGATTATGCACATCTAATAGAGTTTTTTTCCATTCTAATCCATTTTGAAACTGTATCTCCCGGTCTGTTGTATTATGCGAATCTTTGAGGGTCACTTGATAGGTTCCACTGTAAAACGGAATTGAAGAAAGTAGATAATCATAAACAATTATTTGAGGTTTTTTTCCTAATGATTTAGCTTCGATAAAACTCACTTCATCACGCATTGCATTAATCAAATCATTATTGTGATTTAATGCTCCATTTGCTGTAGTAAGAAGTACTAGACTAAAGCAGGTAGCAAGTACTGGAGTTCTTAATGACGTTTTATTTTTTAAAAGGTAAAAAATAGCAAAGACAATACAGGTTGCGCAGAAATTAAGGAATACGTCTATTTGCGTGATATTTAGAAAATCATATTCGAGATACCAACAAAAAAAGATCCCTATCATTAATGTTAATAGTTGAAAAAAATAGGTGAACTCAATCACCTTACGCGTCTTTAATGAAGCTGTACTTAGCGTAAAAGCAATAAGGATCGCTAGCATCCAAAAAGCTGGCAAAATGTACATAATCAATTTTGTGGTAAATGCCGAAAAAATAGCTAAAAGGAGAAGTACAGAAATCCACAAAACCTGTAGTTCTTTAGGATGTTTGAAGGGTCTTTTTAATTTCCGCCTCAAACTAGGTAGAAGTCCTACCAACCAAGGAAGTAACAATCCAAAAACAATGGGTAAATAATACCAAAAAGGTTTAGAGCGATTGAAAGCATCTGCATTTATTCTACTTAATACTTGCTTATGAACAAAATAGTCCCACAATTTTGGATTTTGATAAGCAACAAGGAAATACCAACTCGCTCCTAAAGCAAAACACAAAATAAAGCCTATACAATGATGTAGGGTAATCCTTAATCCAGACTTCATAAGCAATTTGAACACTACAATATAGATAACTATAAATAGTAAAGCTACTGGGCCTTTAGTAAGTAAAGCTACGCCTACAAGAATATAAAATAGATACAGAAAAAGAATTTTTCCTTTATTGGTATAGAACTGCCAACTGGTAAGCGCGGCTAAAATAAAAGTGGTTAGGTAGGCATCTGTTGTAAGGTTTCTACTCGATATAAGTACCAAGGGCATTGAAAAATAAATCAGACCAGCAGTGAAACTCAATTTCTTATTCTTAAGTAAAAGATTAGTGAGCAAGTAGACCATAATTAGTTGGATGACCACCGCTAGCTGCATAAAGAAACGAGCTCCAAATTCATTAATTCCAAATAGATGATATCCTAAAGCGGTGATATAGTAGGTTATAGGGGGTTTATGAAAATGGAAAATGCCCAGCAATGTAGGATTTATATAATCTTTAGATAGGTACATTTCCCTTGCGATTTCTGCATAACGGGCTTCACTCGTCTCTGCAAGTCCATATGTTCCTAAATCCCACAATAAAAAAGACATTACCGCCACTAAGAAAAGTGCATATTTTAAATCTATCGAGATACTTACCTTCACCTTTTACAAATGTTTTATCAAAGATCAAACTCAATTCTTTGGAAAATCTAAAGTTGATTTTTGAAAGCCAGATAAATAAAAAAAACGGCTGAAACTACTTGTGTTTCAGCCGTTTTTCTCAATTAACAACTGTAAAGGAACTAATCTTCTTCTTCAACAACTTCTTCTTTAAGCTTTTTCCCGTCTAAATTAAAAACGACCTCCAGTGTTTTTTCACCTTTTTCAAGTTCAAATTCGTAAACACTTCCCGCAGCAGTTTCTGAAATTTCGGCTTCCTCAATTTTATAAGTTTTGAATTCGCTATCCAAAGCTGCTTTAATTTTCTGTGGAATTTGATTTTTTGAAATCTCATGTTCCGTTTCAAGCCATTTCCCATCCGTAGTGAAATTTGCAGAATACTCAATTCTATTCATTTTAAATACTGCTTCCCACTCTGAGTCAGACTCTTTTTCCCAATCAACCTTTTTTACTGAAGGAAATTTTTTAGTAAAGGCGGTTTTAACTATTTCTGGAATTGCCTTTGTTTGTGGCGTTGTAAAACTTACAATCCCTGCTGAAATAAATGCGATACTGATAGATGCAATTAAAGTTTTCATATTTATATTTTTTTAATTCAATATTAAAACTACAAGTCAATTCTAAAGAGGGGTTTAAGGAAATCTAAAGTTCCCTATTCTTTTAAAAGTTTAAGAATTGTAGGCAACACAATGAGTAAAAGAGGTAATGCAAATACCAAACCGCCTATGACGGCTATGGCTAGAGGTTGGTGTAACTGTGCACCTGCACCGATACCCAATGCCAGTGGGGTAAGAGCCATTATTGCAGCAAGTGCAGTCATTAATTTGGGACGTAAACGCGCTGCAATAGCATATTCGATTTATTGATAGT
This sequence comes from Leeuwenhoekiella sp. CH_XMU1409-2, assembly GCF_037029365.1. Classification (NCBI taxonomy): domain Bacteria; kingdom Pseudomonadati; phylum Bacteroidota; class Flavobacteriia; order Flavobacteriales; family Flavobacteriaceae; genus Leeuwenhoekiella; species Leeuwenhoekiella sp. CH_XMU1409-2. Next base: position 190,896 of record NZ_JAYMEI010000008.1, read on the forward strand.
GGGTCAAATTTTCATGAGTATTCCTATGTTTTTGATGAGCAAAATGAAGTTTAACGTAAAACACTAACAATCAGTTCATTTTTAAAACTTATAATTAAACCCTATACGCACAACCTGAGTCTCATAGTAATTTTCGTAAACTGCGGTAAAACCCTCACCGGTTAGTCTTTGTCTTAGACCAAAACGGTTAAATATATCTGTTGCAGAAAGTGTGAGTTCCCCACGCTTTTCCAAGATGGACTTTTTAAACCCAAAATCTACCGAGTACCGCGCCAATTGCTCACCTTGAGGAATATTCTTTTTTGAATAATATAAACCGGTAAGTTGAGCTTCCATCTGAATCGGAAGCTGAACGGTATTGGTGATTTTAAAATCTCCGGCAAGATCACGGGATTGTTCTACAAAAAAAGGTCGCTCGTATGGAAACAACAATGTTCCCTGATAGGCATCAATTGCATTTTGATACACATTAAAACTGGAAGTTAGTTTCCAGTAATCTGTTAAATCCTGACTGAATAACACTTCTACACCTGTATTTGTGCTGTGCCCCGTATTCTGATAAATACGATTTACAATATCATATTGCGGGTTACTATCATCTATACTAAAAATTCGCTGATACGCTCCATCAATATTGCGATGATAAATTGCAGAAAATAATGAGCCATTATCCCAGGAATACCGATGTGCCAATTCAACTGTATTGGTAAATTGTGGTCTTAAATAGGGGTTACCAACCTTCAGTAATTCAGGATCATCATATTTCGGAAAAATTCGTAGTTCGGGTTCTCCAGGGCGATCTACTCTTCGGTTGTAAAAAACCGAAAGTTTATTTTCTGTATTCAACTTATAAGTAAATCGAACGCTTGGAAACAGTTCAAAATAATCATAAGCATCGTTAGTATTATAATAGGTATTTTGAGGATCTAAAGTGTACGCGACTTCGGTTTGCTCGGCACGCAGGCCGGCTTCAATGTCAAATTTTTCCTTTTCCATCAAGTAATTAACGTAAGCGCCGAAAAGGTTTTCGCTCCACTTGGAATAATCCCCCAAATTGGGATAAATAATAGACTGATTACCACGCATAATCGTATAATCTACAGGCAATCTTCTAAACCTGCCTTTTGCTCCCAATTCAATCTTACCGCTGCTTAGAGCACGTGTATAATCTACTGAGCCACTAGTAGTATACTCTATAGCCCTAATATTCGTTTTATCTCGTCCAACGCGTACAGCAGAGCTGTCGTTCAAGAAATAACTTTCATCTTCTAAACCACGGGTATATTGAAGATTTGCAGATAAAGAATGACCGGCCTGTTCAAAATTATGTTTGTAATTAACTGCTGCATTTATGAAACTAGTGATCTCCTCTTCCTGCCAGGTGTAGAGTCTATTTCTGGTATTTTGATTGAGATTGATAAATGCAACCTGTGAGGTATCAATATGCTTTTCCCGGTCGAACATCCCTGAAAATGTAAGCATATCGCTTTCGCTCAATTGATAATCTACTCCTCCGGAAATAATAGAACGAAACTGCTTTCGGTTTTCGGGAATCTGGGAAATTATATTACGGCCATCGTCGTAAAAACGTGTTGTAAATTCATTATTAGGTAAAGCCTCCTGAATAATAAACTGGCTTTGTAAAAAGCAATTCAGTTTACCCGTCCTGTAATTTAAATTAACACTAGGTATCAATTTAGGATTAACAGAATAACTTCCAAAATCTGTAGGTGTATCTGACTTACGCTTACCTAAAGCCCCAAGACCAAAAGAAAGACCTGCATCTCCATTAAAACCGGTCTGTTTTTCCTTTTTGTAAATAATATTTACGATCCCGGCAAAACCATTTGCATCATATTTCGCTGAAGGATTATTTATGATCTCTATACGCTCAATATTTGCTGCCGGAATATTTGAAAGTCCCTTTTGATTACCAAAACCAGTAAGACTTGATTGTTTTCCATCTATAAGAATAACCACTTTATCACTCCCTCGTAAAACTACTTTTCCTTCCTGATCAAAGGCTACACCGGGCATCGTTTTCATAACATCCATAACCGAACCGCCAGCTTGCGCCAGATTCTCATCAAGACTGAACGATTTCTTAGCCAGATCTGCACTTACTGCAGCTTGTTTTGCAAGGATTTGAACTTCAGTTAATGCTTCCGCCGAAGGCATCATCTGGATTTTTCCTAAGTCGAAAATGGGATTGAGACCGCCAGCAGTAATTTTTTTCTGTATGGTCTCATAGCCTATAAATGAAAACTCTAGAATATAATTTCCTATTGGAATTTTACTTAAGCTAAACGCTCCAAACTCATCAGTTATGGTTCCACTAATGGTTTCACCTTGCGGATTTTTTAAAATAACATTTACAAAGGGTAAAGGTTGCGCTGATTCTTCGGTCACACTTCCTTCAATCAAAACGGTTTCTTGCGCTTCTCCAATATATGGAGTAAATAGAATTAGGAAAAATAATTTGAGACTTGCTAGTACCCTCATAGTATAAAATTTTAACTAAAATAGTACTGCTTTCTAAAGAGAGTTTAAAGTTGAAGTTTTTAGAATTGTATTTTAAAACAATGATACCCAAATATTGAGGCTTTGGTTTCTGGTGCTTTGAACATATACGATGGTAAATATCCGTATTGCTCACAAACCTTTTTTACAATAGATAATCCCAATCCACTAGAATCTTTATTTCTACTTTCTCTATAGAATCTATTAAATATATGTTCTGGATGATTAATAGGAGCTTTCCCTTGGTTTAACACCTGTACGTTATCTACTTCTATTTCGACTAGTATTTCATTATCTTTATAATTGTGCTTTATCGCATTTGACAACAAATTGTTGCATAAGACAACTGCCAATGTAGGATCTATTCTTAGAAGTGGATCAGCATTAGATTTTAATTTAAATGTTGCTGAACTAAGTTCTGTCATATTTTCAATTGCCTCTTCAAATATTTGTTTTAGAGAGATAATCTGATCATTAACAAATTGATTGTTATCTATTTTGGCAAGCAATATCAAACGCTTATTGAGATTTTTCAATTTTCTAATGTCATTTTCTAAAGATGTAAATTGTTGATATTGCTCTTGATTTATTGGTGTTGCGTTAACCAGCGTATCGATTTTAGCTTGCATTACTGCTAATGGAGTCTGAATTTCATGGGAAATATCTTCTGTAAACTGTTTGAGATTTTGATAATCTGAATATACTTTAGCTGTTAGCGCTTTCAATTCTTTATTTAGTTCATCAAATTCAATGATTCCAGAATCAATCAAGTTTAAATCGGTTCTTTCTTTTATAGAAAACGATTTGATCTTATTTAAATTTATAAAAAAAGGCTCCCATAATTTTTTATTACGATTGGTATTAAAATAAAAAAGGAATAAAAACGCCAACAGGATTATTATCAAAAAAGTAGAGACAATGGCGACTAATATATTTTCAGACTCGATCACCATCGCTCTAACTGTAATTTTATAATGCTGACCATTAATTAGTTTGGTTTGTGATAATTGTCTAAAAAGTTCAATCTCATCTTGTAAGGGATCATATATCAATGTATCATTTAAAACACGTTGTTGGTCTCTGTTTACCTTTTCAACCTCTATTACCGGTGGTATACCTTGATGCTCTGGATCTGATTCAAGTATGAGTTCCACTCTATTCTTATTCGAGTAGAGCTCCTCCTCAATCTCACTCTCAAGCAATATTTTGATTGAAAAAAACAAAACCACGCCCGAAATCACCATTATGATAATTCCATTTTTAAGAAAAGTTTCTGTTGCTTTTTGTAATAAATGTGTACCGTTCTTTTTCAATTCAATTAGCTATAAATTTGTACCCGGAACCATAGGCTGTTTGAATATATTTAGCTCCTTCCGCGGTTAACTTTTTTCGAAGATTATTTATATGAACATATATAAAGTCAAAACTATCAAGCATATCACTATCGTCCCCCCACAAATGTTCTGCAATAATTGATTTGCTCAAAACACGCCCTTGATTTGTAATGAAAAATAATAATAAATCATATTCTTTGCGAGTCAAGGTAATCGGTTTTTCATTGAGGAAAGCTGTTCGCGAGTTTGTATCAAGTCTTATTTCTTGAAAAACAAGCACATCTTCACCATCAAATTTTCCACGCCTAAGCACAGCTTTAATACGAGAATTTAGTTCGGCCAGATGGAAGGGTTTGGTTAAATAATCATCAGCACCTAAGTCTAGACCTTCGAGTTTGTTTTCTAGAGAATTATTTGCTGAAATAATAATCACCCCTGTTCTATTATGATTTTTTTTAAGTTGCTTTAATAAATCTAAGCCACTGCCTGTAACTAAATTGAGATCTAAGATAATTAGATCATACTCATATAAATCGATCTTTTCCGATGCCTCGATATAATCAGAAGCTGATTCACATATATTTCCTTCTTGACTTAAATATTTAATAATAGCCTGCTGTAAGTCGTATTCGTCCTCGGCAACTAGAAATTTCATATCAAAATTATTTGACTATAAATTTAAGGTTTCATTCTAAAGATATTCTAAAGGAGTCTTTAATGAAACAGGTTTTGCTTTTAAAAATTTAGCGTCAAATACATCCTATTTTAATTTAAAACCTTTCTATAACAACCTTTAATATTATTTAATTGTTTCCAATATTTACAAAAATTCTATTTATAAACCCCAACTCCACGAGAACTGCCGGGCAACTATCGCTTAAATCCCGTAACACCTGAAAGTCGGCAAACTTCACCCCTCTTTTCTTTTGCCGAGTAATGGCTGCAAGTTTTTCCTGAATGGTATAGGCCAACCAAACAGATTCCCACCGGTATTCACTTGGACCATCGTAAACATAGACTTCAATTCCTTGGGCGTTTGCATTAGGAGCATCATTAATATGCAAGGATATAAAGAGATCGGCCTTCAGTCGTTTGACTAGATCTGTACGATCCCTATGACTGATCAACGTATCAGCATACCGTGTTAAATAATATTGTGCCGGTTTGTGATCAAAACTGCTAGCCTTACGTGTCAACTGTTTCGCTATCTGCAACACAAGATCCTTCTCCAGTACTCCATTTTTTCCTACTGCACCAGAATCTTTCCCACCATGTCCAGGGTCAATTACAATTTGTAATGGGTGCTGAACGGACTGCGCAAAACACACACAACTTTTAACCAGCAAGCAGAGTATTATGACGTTTTGGAGCTTCATTTTAAAAATTGGTTTTCAAGTTATTAACAGGATGTAGGGCAAACTCAATAGGATTTGATAGCAATTGAACGCATTTAAAACCAGCGGATTATAAATAATATTTTATTCACAATTATTTGATTTACAGTGTTTTAAATACAAAAATAAGTAATTTTCAACATCATCAAATCATCACAAATCAAAAACGAACTCTTATGAAAAAATCAAGTTATCTATTCGCTGTTTTAGCCTTAATCTCCACGACTGCTTTTGCGCAGATTGGAGGAATTGAAGATTCTGTCAATGATGTTTCCGACACCATCCGTGCTGTATTCCCGATTATTCTGGGCGTTATTTTCTTAGTAGGCTTCTTATTTAACGCCGGTCATTTCTTTGGAGAGAATGCCGATCTCAAAAAAGGAATTACCCGGGTTTTAGTCTTTGTACTGATAGCCGGTGGTGTCGTGGGCATCTTCTCCTACCTCATAGGTATTGTAGTCTAAGTCATTAAACGTGATCAAGCACCGCTTTATGAAAAAGTATGAAGTCTATAAAAACATCAGGAAACGGGCGGTACTCTTTGGCCTCCCGCTTTCCTTGTTTGCCCTTATGATGTGTAGCATCCTTTGTTCGCTAATGATCATCATCTTTTCCTTTAGTCTTCTTATGGTCATTGGAGTACCGGTATTAAATGCCGGACTCTATGTAGTGCTGCTCAATCTGGAGCGCATCAAGTCGATCTTTTTTTTGGGATCCCGGTTCCCGAAGCATTTAAGCAACAAACCCAAGTCTAACTTCACCTATAACACCTTGTAATATGCAGTCCATTCAACCCATAGTAGCCCTGGAGCAACACCTCCTTTTTAGTAGTAATGGCGATGTGGTATTCTGCTATCAAGGGGAATTGCCCGAGCTGTATTCGTTGTCGGAAAAGGACTATGAAGCCCTACATGCGTGTTGGTTTCAAGCCTTAAAAACCTTACCTGCAGGAACCATCATTCACAAACAGGATGTGTATCAAAAGGGATCCTATTCAGCAGATGCGCTTCCGAATTCCAGCTTTTTAGAGCAAGCCACCAAAAAGCATTTTGAAGGACGCCAGCAACTCACCCACCGCTGTTACTTATTCTTCATTCTCACCAAAAACAAATCCATTTCAAATGCGCGATATCTTAATCCCTTCCAAAAAGCACCTAAAAACACGCCCCAGCAGCTGGACGATGCTCTACTCCATTTTAAAGCGGCTGTTGAAGATGCTATTGCCTTTATCAATAACAGCCGTAAAATGGTTTTTGAACCGCTTGAGGAAACTGCTATTACGGCGATGACCCAAGCCTATTTCAATGGTTTTAATAAAGAGGTGATCACCGACATTTTATTAGCCAACAATCAAGTGGTGATTGGTGATCATTATTTTGATGCGCTGGCCGTCAATAGTGAGCTGTGTTTTGGAGAAGGGGTACAAACCAGTATCATCAATGACACGTTTACCTCAGATGATTTTGTATTTCATCAAGGCTTTATTGAGGGGCTTGGCCTCGGATTGAATGAAAATCATATTGTCAATCAAATCATAGTGCTTGATGATAAGCATAAGTGGCGTAAACTTCTGGATAAAAAGGTAGATGAGCTCAAGAAGAGCTCCAACTTCGGGTCACAAAACAAAGTAGTACTAACTAAGATCGAGAACATTTTGCAGCAGATCAATACCGATGAAACCTCACGCGTTATCCGGGGGCAGCTCAACGTGATCTTTTGGGCTAAACATTTAAAATCTTTAGATGCAATAAAAGCTAAAATCAAGACGGAGTTTAAAGAACTGGACCTACTCCCCTATTATCCGAAAGGCGATGCATTGAAGCATTATATCCTCAACAGTTATTGTGGTTTTGTTTCGCATTTTTCCGATCAGGATCTCTATGTGACCGATTTAAAGCACGCGCTATGTCTGCTGAATCACACCACCAACTACAAGAGCGATTCACAGGGTATTCTTTTCAATGATCGCTTGCACAATTTGCCGGTACTTAAAGATGTTTGGGACGCCCGTAAAAAGCGAATCAAAGCACGGAATTTTGCCATATTTGCCCCTACAGGCGAGGGAAAATCCTTCCTGGCCAATAATATTCTTAGACAGTTTTTTGAGCAAGGGGTACGCCTGGTCATCATTGACCTTGGAGGCTCGTATACGAAGTTCGCTAAACTTTATCCCGAGGATCATATCGTTTTGCGGTATGAAGCCGGTTCTAATCTAGGGATCAATCCCTTCTTTATTGAACATAAAGAGGATCTCACCTCAGAACGCTTAGAAGATCTATGTGCTTTTCTTTTTGAGTTGTATGCTTCCGCTACCGCTATAGGCAAATCTCAAGCAGTAGCCCTAAAAAAATTATTGTTACACTATTATGAAGTGGTTCCACAGCAGCATTCCCTCTCCGGATTTTACACATTTCTGGAAGACCAGGGCGTATCCATAATGAAAGCGCTCAGCATTCATCCTGAGTATTTTGATCTTCAGGGCTTTCTACATGTGATGTCTGAATATGTAGGTGACGGACTTTACAGTTACCTCTTTAAAATCACGGAAGACCAAACCTATAAAATTGAAGATAAGCGTCTGATCATCTTTGAACTGGACGAAGTCAAGGATAACAAAGAAATCCTTTCGGTGATGCTCAAGCTTATTAAAACGGCTGTGCAACGTACCATATGGCAGAACAAAGCAGAACGCGGAATCATCTTATTTGACGAGTTTGCCAAACAGCTCAAGTTTGAGAATGTCCTGGAAAGTGTGGAGTTCTATTATCAGGCTATTCGAAAGCAAAATGGAGCTATTGGTATCATTCTACAATCTATCAATCAACTACCTGCCAATGCCACTTCGGCAAGTATATTAGAAAACACACAGGTCCTCTATAGCCTAAATAACGAAAAAGGCTACGAAGAATTGATCAAACGCCTGAATCTATCCAGTCACGATCGCAACCAGTTGCATTCGATCAAAAACAATTTGAAAGGCGCTCGTAAATACACCGAGATCTTTATCAAAATTGGAAAATCGAGTAACATCTTCCGTCTTGAAGTACCTCCGGAAGTCTATGCAGCCTATCTCACGGATGGGGAAGAACACGAAGCGATTATGAGTATTTATACGCGTACGCAGAATATGGAACTGGCCATACAAGAATTCATCAATCAAAAACACGAGTTATGAAAATAGAATATCCATTAAAATTCTCGATGCTAATAGTAATAGTGCTTTTTCTTTTGCCTGGCCGTGCTACGGCTCAGGGGATGCCGGTATATGATAACACCAATTTTGTAAGCCTGGTTAAATCCCTGGTAGAATCTGCCAAGCAAACCAGTCAGTTATTAAAAACGGTGGAGTTTTTAAAGCAACAGAAAGAGAATTTGGAAAAAGTAAATTCGGTCGTACGCCAACTCAAAGCCGTACGAGAGATCGGACGCAATAATGCGCGACTGATCAAGGTTATGCAAAACGAGTTGCACAGTATCCTAAACTCACCCTACATCAAAGCTGAAGAAGTCACACGCATTACCAACTCCTTCAATCAGATCGTAGACAACTCTTTAGAGACGATGGACTTTATCGATCAGATTCTATCCAGCAACTACTTAAAAATGTCTGATGGCGAGCGTGCGCAGATCCTTAAGGAAAAAGAAGAAGAATCTCAGGAAATGGTGGCCGAGATCGACATCAAGACCAAACGCTATCGAGCTATTATTTCCTTTCGCCAAATGCAGGATAAAATCAATAACCGTAAAACCGATTACTAAAGATGAACGCGCTGCTAATTTTAGGAATTGGATTGGAGTATGTGGATACCATTTTTGAAACCATTCAAAACAGTCCCTTCTCTCAATTCACCATAACAGGAATTAAAACCTTGGCTGTACTCTTCTTTTTGATCAACATCCTAAAGCAATACAACGAAGGAATTGCTGATAAGGAAGGATATACGTGGGGATTGCGTCCTCAGGAATTGGCTAAGAATTTTGCTATAGTCCTACTAGTCATTTTCTCTACACAGATCTTGGGTTTCTTTGACAGTATATTGCTTGCAGTTGAATCTCAATACCGAGATACCGCTCCTGCCCTTTTGCCTTTGCAAATGCAGGATATCCCTATTGAAGAAGAGGTAGGTATGTTAGAAGCCACCAAGGCGGCCATGTCATTACTTTATGAAGCATTAGTCACGCCTTTGTTTGGATTTAAAATCTTCGCATTCATCGGGAGTATCATCCTTTGGATTTTGGACCTGTTTATCTACCCTTTATTTCTAGCAGAGCGCTTTTTCCTTCTCGGTATTATGCAAGCCTTTTTCCCCTTGGTATTGAGTCTGTCGGTGTTTGAAAAATTTCGGTCATTAGCCTACGGCTTTTTTAAACTCTATGCTGCAGTATATATGTTGGTTCCCGCCTTCTTCTTGGTGAACATCTTTATCAATGCGATATACACAGAGATCAATGAAAATTTCTGGGAGCAGCTCTTTGGAACTGATTATATGGAAGGCTTTTTTGCTCCGGTAGTGCAATTCGGTTCCGTGGGTTTTATCGTATTTCTCAAGTTTAAACTCTACCGGCGTGCCACCTCCTTCACCCTGCGTCTGTTCACACAATAACACTCGTACTATGAAAACACCCTATGCTCAAATTTATGCCGTCTTAAAGATCAACCGCATCATTGTATTAAGCTGTATGATCTCGGCCACGCTTTGTGTACTGTTCTCTGGATGGATGCTCTATACTAGCTATCAAAAGTTTGCATCCTCAGCTTTTGCCATCAGTACTTCGGGAGAGGTTATCCCTTTAAAGTTGATTGCTCAAAAAGAGTATCTGGAAGTAGAGGCGCTTGCACATTTAGATCTGTTTCACCGCTACTTCTATAATATCGATGCCAGTAATTACAAACAGAATTTAGACAAAGCCTTATGGCTGGGCAATAGCAGTGTAGACCAGGTATATCAACAAAAACGTGCCGATGGGGTGTACAATAGACTCATCCAATATTCCTTGGTGCAACGCGTACTTCAAGTAGATTCACAACTCAATCTCAACGCCAGTCCTATACAGTTCACCACCACGCTTACTTTCGAGATCAATCGGGGAACCGTAACCGATACCTATCAATTGGTGACTACAGGGAGCTTGATCAATGTGGCGCGTAATTTCCCCAATAATCCCCACGGCTTACTGATCACTGATTATTTTGAACAACGCCTGCAAAAGATCGATTCCCAAGAGTAATTCTTAAAACCAAGTTTATGAAAATTGAAAAAAACAAAGTTGTATTTGCCGCTATACTTGCAGTGATCGTGATTTTCCTGATATGCTATGGAATACTGCTTACAGAGCCTGATCCTGAAGAACAGCAACTGCTTCACACGGAGATTCCTGCTTTAGAGCAGGAACAAATAGAATACGATTCAAAACTCGATGCATTAAACGATCTCAAAGAAGTCAAAGCACAAACTGCACCGAGTATCTATGATGAAAACCTATTGGATTCTTTGGGGTATTATGATCCGGAATATGCTGAAAAAGAAAAAGAGCGCGTAGTGGATAGCATCTACCGCGCCAATCAAAAGGTCTATGGGGATCAAGAATCCAAGACCTATGCAAGGACTTCAAATCAAAAGCATATACCCGCTGAACCAAGTCCCGAAGTACAGCAACAAGAACGCCAGGTGGTCCGTCAGGAATTGGGGTTAGAGCACCAACTCTTTTTTGCTGCAGCAACCTCGACAAGCCTTAAAACTACACCAATCAATACAAGCAGTACTCATGTGGTTCAGGCCGTTGTAGATGGAGATCAAGTGGTTAAAGCCAATTCCAGGATACGATTACGCCTTACAGCATCGGTAAGCCTACAGGGAAGGAAGATCCCCAAGAACACCCTGGTATTTGGTACGATCAGCTTTCAGCCCAATCGAGCCCTTATAACTATTGAGCAAATCCATCACCACCCGGTTACCTTGGTAGCCTATGACTTGCAAGACGGTTTAGAGGGAATTTATGTAGAAAACAATTTCAGAGCACAGGCAAGCCGGGAAGTTATGGATGATGTACTTCAGGACATCAACATTCCCAGCCTGCCGCAAGTCAGCGGAATTTCTCAATTACTGCGACGCGATAACCGCAATGTCAAAGTTACCGTTCTCAACAACTACCGCATGCTTTTAAAAATCAAATAAACAGTTCCTATGAAAACGCTCAACACCTATATTTCCGTCTGTATCTTCGCACTCTTTAGCCTGTCTGGACACAGCAAAAGCCTTCTCGACGAGTCCCCCATTGTATTGGATACGCTGTATGCCAATGAAACCAAAAATGTAGCCTTGTTTTTCCCGTCACCCATCCGACAAGGAATTGTAGGTTCAGATTTTTTTGTGTTCAGTTTTAACCGGGATATCCCGCAATATTTCGGTTTACTTCAAGCTCAACCCGGTAAGGAGAGTAACCTTTTGGTGATCACTACGGATGGAAGTATCTACTCCTACATCATAAAATATAAAGCCGAGCTTACCCGAGTGAATTATTTTGTAGAACCGCAGCAGCGCATTGGACAAGAAGTCCAAAATAGAGCCGCTTCTGCGCCAATTACATTAAAACCAACTGCAGCAATACCCCTATCCCATATGAAAGCGGTAAGTGCACAACTGCTTAAACGCAAACAACGCTTAGGACATCTTACCAAACGTAATTACGGTATCAAACTTACCACCAAAAACATCGTGTTTAATAAGGAACATCTGTATTTTGTTTTTGAGATTGAAAACAAATCCGGATTGGATTATGATGTGGACTTCTTAGAGGTAGCTGTGCAATCACGTGCTAAAGGAAAACGAAAATCATCCCAGCGCATTGTAAAACAGCCGCTGTACAAACATCAGTTTCCCAGCAAGGTAAAAAAAGGAGAACGCGTCCGGTTTGTCTACGTGTTACCCAAGTTTTCCTTGAGTAACAATAACCGGGTGGTTATACAATTGCACGAGGCCCAAGGCGAACGGGATCTGGAAATAAAAATCGCACATCGATTTATCAATAATCCGAATTGATCTTAAATCTATATTGATAATCAATTACTGTTAGCTTGAATTTTACGGTTAATCAAATTTACTTAAAATCCAAAACCATATTTCAGCTTAAAACCAAAAGATAGCGTTTTAATAGCGTCAATACTCCTAATTGGACTGGTCAAAATACTGTTTGCTATAAGACTAACTTTTTCATCTGCAATATAGTCGAGCAAACGTTTGTTTGCATAATTTTCGTAGCGTAAATTGGTTAAACCATAATCTATATATGCACTAACATAAAATGAACTCGCTTCTGAGATTAAGAATTTCATACCTGTTTCTAAACTAAGTATCATATTCGTTTGTAACCCCAAGTCGTTTGACTCCCATGCATATTTTCCGAAATCACCAAAACCAGCAAACTCGGGAGCTTGTAATAAAACATCATATTGTTCATAATAACCCGCCGTGTTCAATTCTTCAGCTTCTGTTTTATAATTGCTATCGGTCAAAAAACCTAACCTAACGCCAACCGTAGCAAAAAAACGACTAAAACCATTACCTTCATATTGAAGCAACAGCGGGATTTGAATATATTTAGCTCGTTGTTCTTCTCGATAATTATCAAATTGATATCGAAACTCAAAAGATATTGCTTCTGAATCTTGAGTAGCATACGCTCCTTCTATAATATCAAGCCCTGCATTACCTCTATAGGTTTGTAATGCAGCACCTGATCTAAGGCTCCAGTGATCCGAAAGATATCTACCATAGGCCAGCTCCAGTCCTATGCCATCATTCAAAGCGGTTTTATGATTTATATTATCATACTTCAAAATTGCCATCGGACCACTAACCGCCAAAGTAAATTCATTGATGCTTTGTGCATTCAAGGATATTGTACTAAGCGAGATCAAAAGACTTATTATTTTTAGGCTGTTAAGTGTTTCCCTTTTTTTACATTTCAAACTTTTCATCTTAATTGTTGGTTTAGTATACAATAAATTGAATGGATTGTGTTTGTTTAGAAGTTTCACAAACTAACAGGTAAACCCCGGCCTGAATATTGACAGGCATTTGAATCGTAGATCTTGAAGTACTTGTGTAAAATGTATCTATTAAAGTCCCTCCTATACTCAAGATAGACACTTTCATATCTTTCAATTCTTCCTTGTCGAAATCTGCAAACAGCGTTGCAGATCCCGTTGCTTGTACCGGATTTGGAGCCAAATATATCTTACCACTGGTTTTTAACTCTACATGGAATAGACATGTACTTAATACATCCCCATCTATTGTAGTAAGTTCTACACGATAATTTGCTGAAGGATCTAATAAATCTGTAACGGCGTCCCCTTCTGAGAAATATTGCCCATCACCTATTATTTGCCCATTTTTATACCAAGTATAGGAAACAAAACGGTAACCTCCATTGGTCTCAGGATTGTTATTAACTAATAGCGTATTGTTAAATTTCTGAACCACGATATCTTCAAAAAAGAAATGTTTAATAATTTCAATCTTATAAGTTCGTGATGTTTTACCATCCTCTGAGGTAACTACTATAGTCGCATGGTATACTCCGGGTCTAGAAACATCTAATGTAAATGTATTAGGCATATTGCCAGTTACATTAGCTTCCGTTTCGTATGAGATTTTCAATTCGTCTACGTAATATCCGCAATCAAGTGTATGAACTGTCAATGGTTCTGGATCAGTATATTCTGTTTCTCCAATAGTCAGAGAGGTTATGCGAGCATCACCACTTGTTACAACTAAATCCTGAGTAATTTCGGCTGCCGGAAGGTAGTTTTCATTACCGGCCTGAGTAGCTGTTATACTAATACGACCTGATTGTACCAAACTCACAAACCCAGTTGGAGTAACTAATGCTGCAGGAACACTTGTAGAGTATGTATAGCTAAAAATTATAGGCAGGCCTGAGGATGTTGTAGCTTCTAACTGAAAGTCAGCACTTGAATCTAAGCTTACTGGATCAAGTGAAGGAAACGTAATTTCCTGAGGTGCTTTTTCTATTGTAAGTACTGCAGTAAAGGTTTGATTAGGACAGGTTTTATTTGGTAATGAAACAAGAGCAGAGACTTCATAAACGCCGGCTTCAGTTTGCTCATTATTTGAGTAGGTTACTATAGCCCCGTCAGGTAAATTATATAGTTCTAATGATTTGGAAGTTCCATCATAAACATAAGCCTGATCTTCAAAAGTTACTTGTGCTAAAGGTGAATCAAGAATGACCACCTGCTGAGTTTGCGTACTGGTATTTCCACTGGCATCTGCATACGTCCAGGTGATCGTAGTGCTCTCCGTGATCGGTAAGGTAGCGTTATGGGTAACACTTACTTTAGCAGAACAATTGTCTGTAGCTGTGGGTGGGGTTAGACTCACTACTTCACATTCCGCAGTGATATTAGCCAATGTAGCCACATCAGGAATCGGAGCAGTCATATCCTCGATCACTACATCCTGAGTTTGCGTACTCGTGTTGCCACTGGCATCTGCATAGGTCCAGGTGATGGTCGTACTTTCCGTGATCGGTAAGGTAGTGTTATGGGTAACACTTACTGTAGCAGAACAATTGTCTGTAGCTGTGGGTGGGGTTAGACTCACTACTTCACATTCCGCAGTGATGTCCGTTAATACCGATACATCCGCCACTGGAGCAGTCACATCCTCGATCACTATATCCTGAGTTTGCGTACTGGTATTTCCACTGGCATCTGCATACGTCCAGGTGATGGTCGTACTTTCCGTGATCGGTAAGGTAGTGTTATGGGCAACACTTACTGTAGCCGAACAATTGTCTGTAGCTGTGGGTGGCGTTAGACTCACTACTTCACATTCCGCAGTGATATTAGCCAATGTAGCCACATCAGGAATCGGAGCAGTCACATCCTCGATCACTATATCCTGAGTTTGCGTACTCGTGTTGCCACTGGCATCTGCATACGTCCACGTGATGGTCGTAC
>NZ_JAYMEI010000009.1:0-149969 GCF_037029365.1 Leeuwenhoekiella sp. CH_XMU1409-2
TACTACATCTCGTGGGAGAGTAGGTCGCCGCCTTGTTTTAGAAGTCTGCATCAATATCTGATGCAGACTTTTTTTTTACGCATAACTCAACAAGAAAACGTGCAGTAATGTCTTCTGTAAACTATTTTTAAAGCAGCTCGACGGTGCTTAAAGTGACATAACATGCTTGTAATGTACTTTATTTGAATAGGTACCAAGTCTTAAGAGCAAAACAGTAGTTACATTAAACAAGTGTATTACACTATTTCTTAGCATAGCGCGCCAGCATATGGGGGTTGATTGTAGGCAGTATTCTGCCATACAATGCTTAGGCGGTACATAGCATCTTGCATCAAGGTAGGCATACGGTAAGCGGTAGGGTGTGTCGTAGTGTAAATACGCAGTTCGTTACTTTCAGGTGTACGCCATATCACTTCCTCCCTCCAGTCGCCAAAAAGATCAGCAGAAAGGCAAGGAGTAGCCTTGGTGCCATTATTAGCGACGCTTCCGTTTGCAGTGAGCAAGTTTTCGGTGGTTTGGGTCTGCCAGTTCCATTTATCGATGCGGTTTTGATCTAATAGTTCACGCGTGAGGTCACCATCCCACCAAACCATAAAATTAGTAGAGGATGGTGTGTTTTGACTAATTGTGTTGCCGTGGATATCGCGTAAGCCGCCCGGACCGCCCCAATTTTCGAAACCCGGGTGTGTGGGGTCAATATCTGCAGCGACACCACGACCTACATCTATACTTTTTCCTTTTTCAAAAAGTATGTTTCCGGTAGCAGCGTCAAAAAGAGCGACTCCCGGGGTTTCTAGTTTTAGTGTACGTCCTTCATTCTCGTGTATGCCAAATACTTCCAAACCGGGACGATCGGGATCCATATCGCTGATGTGTAAGGCATCACCGTGGCGCAAGCCTGTGGTGTACAATCCGGAACCGTCATCGTCGATGACCATCGCGCCAACACAGATCTCATCTTTTCCGTCGGCATCCAGATCACCAATGCTCAATTGGTGGTTGGCCTGTCCTGAAAACGGATTTTTAGCGTCTTTCGAGTCAAATACCCAACGGGACCGCAGTTTACCCCTTTTCAAATCCCAAGCGGCTGCTACGGTACGCCCATACCATCCGCGTACGAAGACCACACTGGGTATCTTTCCGTCCAGATAGGCAACACCGGCTGTAAAGCGATCTGCGCGACCTCCAGTGTCGTCATTATTACCGTTTCCGCCAATGCCGCCCCAACCATCTAAAGGATAACGGTCTGGGATATAGTTTTGCGTGTCGAGTACTTTTCCCGTAGCGCCCTCGAAGACACTAAGGTATTCCGGACCTTCCACAATTTTACCATAAAGTGGGGATTTGGGATCCAGGTTTCTCCAGTCTTTAGTTGCGTCACCAATGACGTTCCCTGTGCCATCTATGCTTCCGTCTGCAGTTTTACACACCACTTCGGCTTTGCCATCCCCATCAAGATCATAGACCAAAAACTGGGTATACGCAGCACCCGCTCTGATATTTTTTCCCAGATCGATACGCCACAACAAGGTGCCGTCTAATGTATAGGCATCTATAAGCTGCAGTCCGGTAAGTCCGGGACGCGGTGGATTTTGCACTTCTGAAGGCTGCCATTTTAGAATGATCTCGTAGGTGCCATCGCCATCCAGATCTCCAACGCTGGCATCATTGGCCGAATAGGTATAGCTTAAGCCCTCACTTCGGACTGCTTCCGGTTTTTGCAAAGGAACCGAAAGGTAGGGGGTATTTGCCTGCGATGTGCGTAGTTTACTGCTATTGCCAAAGTCGCGTTTAGGCGTTTTACCGGAATAGTTGACATAATAGGCTTGGGCCGGTTCCGGTAGCGTATCGGTAAAAAAGGTGGATTGTGATAATGGCGCTGCATTCAGTTTTAATAAGGTACCCTCGTCCGTTTCTTTATATACATCAAAAGCACAGGATTCCGGATCCTGCTCAAGCAGGCGCCAGCTGATGTGGGTTTGGTTGTTTAGTTTTATGGCGACCACACCGCGATCTAAACGTTCTGCAGGCTGACGTTGTGCGCTCCCAGAGCTATAGGCCATTACCCACAGGCTCAATAGGAGTAGCCCGTTGGGATATTTCAATAAAAAGAGAAATGGTTTCACAGGCGCTTGATGCTTAAATTTCTATACTGAATCTTACTTTTTACGGTACGTAAACCGAAATACCCACGGGTATAAGAGGCTTCATCTTTCAGGTCAAATAAAAGGTTGTCATTCACATAAAAACGAACACGATCTTCATTCATTTCTATATGAATATCATACCAGACATCGGCTTTCAGCAGGTGATCGGCATCGGTATATTCTTTGAGAATAGGGGGGCGTTCTCCTGAATTGGCAAAGGTTTCGTAGGTGCTTTTATATTTTCTGAATCGGGTGGTTGTATTGGTGTTGCCTCCATAACCTGCATAATAAAGGTTGAGCGAATAATAGTGCGGAAAGACGCCGTTTCGCCAAGATGAGCGTTTAAAAAAATCATCGGGATATTCGGGATCTTGAGCCATCCAGAAAAAATTGAGATCAGAGACCCGCAGCACCGGGTCTTCGGTAGCGACCACTTTGGCCTGAAGCCGAATCGATACCGGAGCCTCCAAAGGCTCGTGGTACCAAAGCGTGACTCCACCTTTAGCGCTGACTTCGATATGTTCCTGTCGGAACGCTACCAGAGTTTTTGGAGTTGTTTTCTCAATAATCCAGTATTCCGGTTTAAAGAGCTCTTTTGAGGTAGGAGGTACTTGCGCCAAAGCCTGTTCAAGCCAAAACAGCATCGTAAAGCATAATAAAAAGCGCATAGGAGGTACCAATTGTTTACTGCTATAAATTAAGTAGCAACACGCGGAATGATATCCTGTACTGTCCTGTGAAAAACGCACTTAGTCTATGGGGAGCCTCAAGAAAACCTTAGTTCCCAAACCTTCTTTTGAAGTAATGGTAAACGTTCCTCCCTGGCGCTCACTTAATTCTTTTACAAAACGCAGTCCCAGACCGTAGCCGGTTTCACCTGCAGTTCCTGCTTGTGCACGAGCTGTTCCTGAAGTGATGGTTTTAAGGTTTTCCGGGGCAATCCCGATCCCATTGTCCTCCACTTGAATTTCTATGCAGGTTGGATCTTGATCCCTAAGTATCTTAAGCGTGACGCTTATTTTTCCGCCGGAAGGCGTAAACTTGATGGCATTTGCGATAAGGTTTCCTGCAAGCGGTAAGAGGTTCTTTCGGGGAACTTTAACCGAAGTAGCATCGTAGTCTATTTGTAGCTCGATGTTTTTGGGAGTGGCTTGTGGGGTGTAGAGTTCGTAAAGTTTTGTGCCCAATTCAGTTAAGGTAACATAGGCTGAAGCGTTTGTGTGAAGCCGGGCAGCATCTTTGCTCAGGATATCATCGGTCAAGGTGAGAATAGCAGCGGCACTTGCTACGGCTGCGGAAAGATAGATTTCAAGATCTTCACGCTCCATAGTTTTAAAATCTTGCTCGGTCTTGAGCTGTGCAATGCCACTTAACGGGCTGCGAATATCATGTGCCAAGCGACGGGTGAGTTGTTGTTGTTGCTTGAGTTGGGCCTCTAAATGTACAGTATGTTGTTTTAAACCTAAATACTGCTCTATTTGCTGTGCTATTAAGTGCAGCTGGTCTTTTTGATCTTTTGAAAGGCTGTTTATGCTTTTACCTACAACACAAAGGGAACCTACGGGGATCGTTTGACCTAAGGTTAAGGGAATCCCGAAATAATAAATAAAACCTTGTTGGGTTACAAATTCTTTATTCTTAAAGCGCGGGTCAAGATCTAAACGCGTTTCAAAGTCTCGCGCCTCTTCAACCGTATGATTACACACCGTGGCTTCCAGTGGTTTTTGATAACTTCCGCCTAGCGAACTGGCTACCGTCCACTGTGCGTAGGAATCGAGAAGGTTGATTTCAGAAAGCTCGGTACCGGCAATTTTTGCAGCCAGTATACTTAAAGATTCAAGTTCGTTTTTTAAGCCGTTGTAGTCTAAGTCTAGTGCAGCTAATGCTGATGCTCTGTCAAGATCGTGTACGTTCAATTGTGCTGATTTAGGGATGACAAAAATATCAAAAGGAACTTGTGAACTGCAGGTTCTAAGGAGTTTAAACATTATTTAACGTTGGGTGCCAACCTCCTGCATAAAAAAATCCCCAAAGGTTTAAACCCTTGGGGATTGAATCGCTATTTAAAATTGGTTCAAGCTAAGCGCAACATTTAGTATCCCGGATTTTGCCATTCTGCTCTTCTGTCTGGAGAAAGGTTGGATCCGTCCTCGTTGAGAAGTCCATCTATAAATGATTGCGGAATAGGACGCAATTCGTGCTTATTTTCAGTGATGTTGGTGGCTTGTGGGTTGAACGCACGGGCACGTTGAATCAGTGTTCCAGTTCTTGAAAGCGTCTCCCAACGCTGCCATTCTCCCAAATGCTCTCGGGTACGTTCGTTTAAAATAAAATGAAGCGCACGCTCATAGGAACCTGAAATGCCTAGGGCTGTCAATACCGCCTCATCTTCGTCGGGAAGATTATCAGGAAATGAGGTTAAGCTTAAATCTGAAGCAGCTGTAGTCACCTCAATATCTGGATTAGAAAGGTAATATGTGTTCATATTCAAGTTGGAATTTACATAATTTTCTGCCGCAGAACCTGTGTTTAAGCTGTTATTCTCAAAAGCAACCGACCCGTCTATGTAGTATGATCGATTTTCTCCTGCTTTCCAGGCTGCACGAGCACGCACGGTATTCAGGTCATTCATTGCGTTGCCATATTGTTGTAGGCGTGCATAACATTCTGCACGAACAAGATAGGTTTCAGCAAGGCGAGCCATGGTCACATCACGGTGTGCATCTCCTTTCTCAGCAAAACGAGAACCGTCATCAGTCTTATTTATTCCGGCAAAAAAGTTAGACACCGGGGTACTCTTAAAATCTGGAGACACGTATTGACCATTCTGATATAGTACTAAAGAATTGGGTACAAATTGTCCAGGATTGCTTGTCAAGGACCCTGAAGTTGGAGTTTGACGCATGCCTTCTTCCCACTCTGGTAAGCGACCTTCAACATCGCGCCAATCAGGATTCTGAATATTAGCACCAAAGGTAAAATCATTATAGGTATCATCATCTTTAGTATTCAAAATCATCACAATACCGGGATCTCCCAGTTCTACATCGACATCTGTATTGATTACGTTATTTACTCCGTAAACTGTTTTAAAAGTTTTCCACATTCTTGAATCGTTTACGTGGTCAAAAACCGCATACGTGTATTCGGTAGGACGTAGACGCTGAAAGTCCATACCTCCAATCCATACTCCACGACGTACCCATCCTCCGGAAAAATTAGAGAATTGAGGCGTAAAGTAATTGTAGGTGCGATTCCCGAAGCGGCCTGAAGTAGAAGCATCTGCGTTATGAGGTGCGGCCATCAAAATTTCATCAAGTTGTTCTGCTTCACTATCTACACCCGTCCAATTAGCATATAGGTCACGATAGTCATCGGTTAAAGCACCACGTGCATCAATGGCATAGGTTGCAGCATCAATAGCTTCAGTAAGATCACCTTGAATGTATTCAGCATTCCAGGCATCATTACGTTCAGAGGCTCTAAAAAGCAATGCTTTGGCTAAAAAATGTGCTGCTGTAGCTTTGGTCCAGGTAACCCCTTTACCATAGGTGTATACCTCGCCTTCAAAGTAGGTGTATGCATCTCTGAAATCAGAAATCACCTGCTCCCAAGTTTCTTCATCGGTTGCACGTTCAAAATTGCGAACCACTCCTTCTGCGGGTTCTAGTTGTAGTACAACCCCACCATATTGTGCGGCTAGTCGGTAATAATTATATCCTCTTAGGAAATGGGCGTGCGCCAGACAGCGGTTGCGTATACCTTCATCTTCGATAACTTCGGCATTTGCAATAATGGTGTTTGCAGAGGCGATACCATAATACATCTGATCCCATAAGGCGGCCGGCGATGTTGCATTACCATTGGCTGCTCCGGTTTCTGGTGTTGCACCTACGGGCCCTAAACGGTTATCATAGGTGTTCCACATTTCATTAGTGAGATCGTTGGCATTTGTAAATTCATCTGTACCATACAGGGTAAGACCATATGCCCATTCATAACCAAAATGCCATCTAATGTTTCCATATAGAGAAACGGTTAAATCTTCAAGACCTTGAGCGGTTTCAAAATATTCGGTTGAATATTGATTGGTCAACTCTTCATCTAGAAAATCATCTTTACAAGATGTGATACTCAGTGCTAATAGAGCCGAACAGAGTACCGTAGTACTCTTTTTAAATATATTTATTTTCATCGTTTTCTTTTTAAAATTCATAGCTGATTTTACAGTCCAATATCTAAACCAACAGCAAAACTGCGGTTGAAAATTGTTGAATTAGTATCAAAGTCATACCAGGCTGCACCTTGGTAAATACTTCCCGGATTAACGGCTTGTACGTAAACTCTAAGATTATTAAGCCCCATTTTTTCGCTTTGCTCAGGGGTGAAATTATACCCCAAAGAAATATTACGTATTTTTATAAAGCCCGCATCACGTATTCCCAAGAGTCCTGAAAACTCATCTTGTGATCCTGAGGTCGCTTGTCCTAAAATAGGTTTCTGAAATCTAGAATCGGTATTGTCGGGAGTCCAATAATCAACCTCGCGTTGGTTAGAGCGTGCGGTCATAGGTTCTCCACCAATATTTGCTTGATACCCCAAACGTGAGATGATAAGTGTACTCAATTCAAAGCCTTTATAGCTGAAGGAGTTATTCCAGCCTAAAGTCCATCGTGGTGCGGTATTACCTAAGATTACACGGTCATCTGCATTCATAACATAGTCGCCATTTTGATCTACAGGGCGTACATTGCCCGGTGTAAAATCATAGCCGTTTTCATTCCAAGCGGCCATTTCTGCTTGATCTTCTGGTGTATCTTGCCAGATTCCGGCATTGTCATAACCGTAAATAACGCCTATAGATTCCCCGATGAACCAGTTGTTATCTACCATATCATTTTCGCCGTAAGCAAGCTCTTCAATCTCATCGCGTTGCCAAGCAACATTTAAATCAGATTCCCATTGAAAACCTTCACTAGAAGCTATAGGAATCGCATTTAAAGAAACCTCAAAACCACGGTTATTAGTTTTACCTATATTGGCGATAGTAGAAGGGAAACCTGTAAGCGTAGGGATGTTCACAGACATCAAGAGGTCTGAGGTGTACGATCTATACACGTTTAAACTACCGGATAAGCGATTTTGAAAGAGACCAAAATCAATACCTAGATTGTATTGAGTGGTCTTTTCCCAACCTAAATTAGGATTGGCCAAGGATAACTGAGATCTTGAGTAATATGGCTCGTTGGTCGTATAACCAATTTGGTTTGAGAGACCGTTAAAAGGTAGAAAAATCGATATGATATCACCTTTAGTTGCATATGGGCTTACCGCAGAGTTTCCTGTAGTACCATAACCTAAACGAAGTTTAAGGTTGTCAACCCAATCTGCACTTGCTAAAAAATCTTCCTGATCTAATCTCCAGGCTAAAGCTGCTGATGAAAAGAAATCCCATTTATTACCTTCGCCTAATTGAGAAGCACCATCCCAACGTCCGGAAACCGTTAATAAATATTTACTGTTGAAACCGTAATTGGCGCGAACCATATACGAACTTAACTGACGCTCGTTAAGGTTAGAGCCTATACTCACATTGTTTTCAGAATTGGTTAAATCAATTGCTCCAAAGTTATTCCAAAGCATAGATGCCTTGGGAATATTATTACCTGACATTCCTGAACTTTCAATATTCCAAGATGAAGCCGTTTGAAGTAATGTAAGATCTAAATTGTGTTTTTCTCCAAAACTTGTGCTGTAGTTGATTTGATTGTCTAATGTCCAAGATAAATCACGTCTGTTATTTAAACGTGCATAATTGGTTCCTAATGACCCGTCTGAATTGATACGATGAGAAGAACTCCCATCTATATATACTCCTTCTCTAAAGTGTCTAAAGTCAGGACCAAAACGTACTAGGTATTCTAAACCTTCTAATGGCTCATAAATCTCACCGATATCAAAAGTGGCACTTAAGCTACCTAAAGCACGGAGCGTTTGTGATAACTGGGTACTTTTGTTTTCTTCTCCAATGATGGTGTAAATGGTATTTTCACCTCCAGGATTGATGACAAGATTTCCGTTAGCATCATAAGGAACTGCGATGTTGTAAATGTTCTTGGCAGCGCCGTATATCGCATTTGGGACAGAGCCACTACGACCACCTAAAGTGGAAAATCCATAATCCTGCTCACTCCAAGAGAGATTAAAATTGGCTGCAAATTCAAACCATTCAGTAGCATTGATGTTTGTACTAAGGTTTGCAGTATAGCGTTCATAAAACTGACCTTTTTGTGTTCCCTTATTATTGGTATAACCAACCGATCCGTAGGCGTTGATTTTCTCTGTACCTCCACTGGCACTTAAGGTATGTTCACTCAATACACCTGTCTGGGTAACATAATCGGTCCAGTCTGTATTTTGTACTCGTGATGCATCAAAAGAACCATTTTGCCAGCCTTGCAATACATTGTCTCTTGAGGTTTGGCCATCTAATGGGCTGTCAAAGATATTGGTATCATTAGCCAAAGTAGGACTGTCTGGATGTGCGTAGGTATTGGGATCTAAATTGTAAGCAGCCCATCTTCTAAACTCAATAAAGTCTGCAGCACTCATCGCAGGTGCTCGATCTACTATGTTAGAAGTAGTTACAGTACCCGAATAATTTAAAGCAAAGCGTCCTGTTTTTCCTTTTTTGGTGGTAACGATAATTACCCCATTTGCCCCTCTAGAACCATAAACCGCAGTTGCAGATGCGTCTTTTAAAACGTTGATAGATTCAATATCTCTGGGGTTAATGGTTTCAATTGAAGAAGCTGATAAAAGAGGAACGCCGTCTACTACATAAAGAGGGGCGTTACTTGCTGTTAAAGAACGATTACCACGTATACGTACAGAACCTACAGTACCTGGGCGTTCGCTACTTGTGATGTCTACCCCAGCAGCTTTACCTTGTAACGCTTGAAAAACATTACTTACAGGTTGTGTTAATAACTCGTCAGAACTTACAGACGAAACCGCTCCGGTGAGGTCTGATTGCTTTTGCGTACCATAACCTACCACAACTACGGCATCCAGTTCTGCACTGTCTTCTTCCATTGTAATCGAGTACGTACTTTCAGTTCCTACTACTTGCGAAATCGATTTCATTCCTAGGTATGAAAATATTAAGGTTTCTCCTTCAGCAGCTTGTAAACTAAAATTCCCGTCAAAATCGGTCTGGGTTCCACGTTGGGTACCTTCTACCAAGACATTTACGCCCGGTAATGGCATTCCTTGGGTGTCTGTAACAGTACCTGACACTGTTTTTTCTTGTGCCCATACCGATGTGGTGAACATCAGTATGCTGAAACACAATAAAATGAGTTTGTTTGTTTGTTTCATATTAGCTCTTATTTAAGAAAAATTAACTGTTTTTTGGATAACAGATTTTTAAAAGTAACCAATGAAATCGTTTGAGGTATCCTGTACTTACTGTGCTGCTGCATCCTGCTTTATGTTAAGTTTTCTTAAATTTTAAGAGTTACAGAGCTTGTCTTTCACAGGACGGCACAGGATAGCTTTTGGTAGACGAACTTATAATTTTAACGGAATTTGAAAATCTGCATAATGCATTGTATTTTCAATTTTATAAGCTTTATCTATGCGAATACTATTCAAACTTCTCTTAGTTCTTCTCACTACAGGTCTTTTTACAGCTTGTCAATCTCAAAATTCGGAAGTTACACACAGCGATACTGCGTTGTGGCCTGATATTGAAAAAACGGCCAAGCCCTGGACCCGTTGGTGGTGGATGGGAAGCGCCGTTGATAAATCCAACATCAAAGAGCACTTGGTTGCTTTTGAAAAAGCCGGTTTGGGCGGTGTAGAGATCACGCCTATATATGGAGCAAAAGGAGAAGAAGAACAATTTCTTGAGTTTCTTTCTCCAGAGTATCTGGAGCTTTTAGACTATACGATCACTACTGCAGACAGTTTGGGGCTTGGTGTAGATATGGTTTTAGGAACCGGATGGCCGTACGGCGGTCCTCAGGTAGAGCGTGAATTTGCCGCAACCAAGTTGGTGGTTCAAAAATATGAGTTAGCACAAGGAAAGGCATTTGATCAGGAACTCAAACCAGATCCTAAAGAACGCCAGCCGGCGTCCCTTAACGCTGTGCTTGCGTATGATACTGCGGGTAACTTTAAAGATCTGACCAAAGAAGTGCGTGATGGAAAACTTAGCTGGACTCCTGAAGATGCTTCTTATACGGTTTATGCCTTGTTTACCGGCAAAACCGGTCAAAAGGTAAAGCGGGCAGCTCCCGGAGGTGCAGGCTACACGCTAGACCACTATTCTAAAGAAGCTTTTGTGGATTACATACAGCCTTACGATTCTGCATTTGCCGAAATTAAAGGGCAGTTGCGTGCGATTTTTAATGACAGCTATGAAGTTTACGGTACCGATTTTACACCGAAGTTTTTTGAGCAGTTTGAAAAACTTCGAGGTTACGATCTCAAACCACATATCAACCTTTTATTGAGTGACAGCGATAACGATTTAGGGAACCGGGTGAAGAGTGATTACCGCGAAACCTTATCTGATTTACTCTTGCATCAGTTTAATGAACCTTGGACCGACTGGTCCAACAAATACGGATTTAAAACCAAATTACAAGCACACGGTTCGCCGGGGAATCTTATCGATCTTTATGCTTCGGCAGATATCCCGGAGTGTGAGACTTTTGGTTCGATGCCCTTTGATATCAAGGGTTTTAGACGCGAGGAAGAAAATATTAGAACCGGAGATGCAGATCCCGTGATGCTCAAATTCTCTTCTTCGGCGGGACATATCGCCGGGAAGCCGCTTATTTCTTCAGAAACCTTTACCTGGCTTAGAGAGCATTTTAAAACAGCTTTGTCTCAGGCAAAGCCGGAAGCTGAAGAATTACTCCTCAATGGAGTGAATCATATTTTCTTACACGGTTCTACCTATTCTCCGGAGCGTGCCGGTTGGCCGGGCTGGAAATTTTATGCTTCGGTAAATTTTAGTCCGAAGAATACTATCTGGAAAGATGCTTCAGCACTATTTGGCTATGTGGGTAATGTGCAATCGGTATTACAAGAGGGAAAAGCAGATAACGAGACCTTATTGTATTGGCCTATTTATGACCAGTATAATAGTTATAAAAAAGGAAATTTATTCTTTCAGTTTAAAATCCATTCTTTAGACGAGTGGTTACTCGATACGCCATTTTACGAAACCACAAATACCTTGATGAACAAGGGGTATGGTGTCGATTTTCTGTCTGATGCTTTTCTAAAACAAGCTAAAGTAGAAGCAGGTAAGATCGTTTTACCCGGCGGGACGTACAAAGCCTTGGTGGTTCCTGATTGTCAATTTATGCCACTGGGCAGTATGGAAAAATTAGTAGCGCTTAAAAACGCTGGAGCTTCTGTGATCTTTACCGGTTTACCAGAAAGCGTTCCGGGATATTTTGAATATGAAAAACAAACTGCGGCACTAGAGAACCTGATGTCTGAAAATGATCTAGCCATTACTGCTTTAGAATCAGGTTTGCGTGCGGCAGAGGTGGCTCCCGAAACCTTGGTAGCGTCCGGATTAAAATTTATTAGAAGAGCTCAAGGAGATTCTAAGATCTATTATTTGGTAAATCATACCCAAGAGGATATTGACACCTACATTCCATTATCGGGCAATGTTGATAATGCGGTGCTTTTGGATCCGCTTACGCGAAAAGTGGGTGCGGCGGCTGTTCGTGAGACGGAAGGGCAGGCTGAAGTTAAAGTGCAAATTGCTTCGGGAGATGCGTTGCTTATTAAAACCAATTGGGATTCGCCTGAAGAACAATGGGCATATACTTCGCCCTCGGCTGAAGGGATTCCGCTAGAAACTGAATGGAACATCAGCTTTGAAGAAGGAGGACCTACGCTTCCGGAAGCTGCAACTATGAACAGTCTAAAATCCTGGACGACGCTAGGCGAAGATGCAGAGCATTTTTCAGGAACGGCAAGCTATACCACCACGTTTACTAAACCGGAAACAGCAGCAGATACGTGGCAACTCGACCTGGGAGATGTAAGAGAAAGTGCTGCCGTGTGGCTTAACGATAATTATATTGGTACTGCCTGGTCGGCGCCATACCGTTTGGATCTTGGTGCATTGCAGTCCGGTGAAAATACCCTGACCATCAAAGTGACCAATCTGGCAGCAAACCGACTTCGGGCTAAAGAATTGCGCGGTGAAGAGTGGAAGACCTTTTACGAGATCAATATGGTGAATAAAGATTATAAACCTTTTGATGCGACCGTTTGGGAACCTACACCTTCAGGACTTTTAGGTCCCGTTCAATTGGTGCCATTGGCTATAGAAACAAAATAAATCACGAGATAAAAAACGAATATAGATGAAGAAAATACTGGTTTTAGCTGTTTTGGCAGCATTCAATTTTAATTGTGCTGCACAGCAACAGATCAACCGCGATGATGTGCTCGCAAAAATGGAACTTGCCAATGCGTATTTTATGAAGAAATGGCCAGATGTAGGCAAAACCATCATCACCAATAAAGAACGCCCAAGTAACATATGGACTCGCGGCGTGTATTATGAAGGTTTGATGGCCTTACACGAGATCTATCCTAAAAAAGAATACTATCAATATGCTTTAGACTGGGCCGATTTTCATCAGTGGGGTTTCCGAAGCGGAAATGAAACCCGCAATGCAGATGATTATGATGCGGCACAGACGTACATTGATCTGTACAACTTGCAGCCCGATCCTGAAAAACTGAAAAATACCAGAGCTTGTATGCAAAAGTTTTTGGTAACGCCACAAAACGGCGATTGGGATTGGATCGACGCGATACAAATGGGAATGCCGGTTTTTGCTAAAATAGGTGTACTGGAAAATGATCCGCGCTATTTTGAAAAGATGTATGAGATGTATATGGAAAGCCGTAACGTCATTGGTGAAAACGGATTGTTCAATCCGGAAGACGGTTTATGGTGGCGCGATGCAGATTTTGACCCGCCATATACTGAACCTAACGGAGAAGATTCCTATTGGAGTCGTGGTAATGGTTGGGTGATCGCTGCGTTGGCAAAGACGCTTTCGATCATTCCTGAAGATGCTCCGCACCGCGATCAATATATTGAAGATCTGCAAGCAATGGCCGAAGCCTTAGTAAAAGTGCAGCGCGAAGATGGGTTCTGGAATGTAAGCCTACATGACCCAACGCATTTTGGAGGTAAAGAAACTTCGGGAACAGCTCTATTTGTTTACGGGATCGCCTACGGGATCAATAACGATTTGTTAGATCGTGAAAAATACCTGCCGGTAATTACAAAAGCCTGGAATGCGATGCTCTCAGAATCGCTTCATGAAAATGGCTTTTTAGGCTGGTTGCAATCCACCGGGAAAGAACCTAAAGACGGGCAACCTTTATCTTATGACAAACAGCCAGATTTTGAAGACTACGGTTTGGGGTGCTTTTTACTCGCCGGGTCAGAAATGTATCGCTTAGAATACTAAACTTGAATTTATGTTTAAAAAAATAAAAACTATACTTGTTTTAATCGGCTTTGTACTTACACTACAAAGCCTTTTTGCACAACGTCAAACCTATAATTTTAATAGCGATTGGCAGTTTAAAACCGGGGAGATCGAAGGTGCGGAAGCTACCACTTTTGATACCCAAGGATGGACGCAGGTGACGCTGCCACACGCCTATAATCAAGAGGAAGCTTTTTTAAAAGCTATAGATGAACATAGTACGGGAATCGTATGGTACCGCAAGAATTTTATACTTCCGGAAGATGCTAAAGGGCAAAAGATCTTTTTAGAATTTGAAGGCATACGCCAAGGCGGAACCATTTATGTAAACGGAAAGCAAGTAGGATTGCACGAGAACGGCGTTATGGCGTTTGGTTTAGATGTTAGCGATATCGTTGTATTTGATGGTAAACCCAACAGCATCGCCTTGCGCATCGACAATGATTGGCATTACCGCCAGCGCAGTACCAATGCAACCTATCGTTGGAATAACATCAATTTTAATGCAAACTACGGCGGTATTCCTAAAAATGTATTCTTGCACGTAACCGATAAATTATATCAAACGCTTCCGCTGTATTCTAATCTAAAGACTACCGGAGTTTATGTCTACGCTACAGATTTTGATATTCCACAGGCAGCGGCTACGATTCACGTTGAATCTGAAGTAAAGAACGAATATGACACCCCTAAAACCTTTCAATATTCAGTAGCTGTTTTTGATTTGGATAATAAAAAGGTGGCCGAATTTTCCGGAGATGAAACCAAGCTTGCTCCGGGAGAACATACAATGGTTTCCGCAGCGCAACGCCTGGGAGATCTGAATTTCTGGAGTTGGGGGTATGGTTATTTGTACACTGTAAAATCCATGTTGAAAGTTGAGGGTAACGTCATTGATGAAGTCAGTACCAAAACCGGTTTTAGAAAAACCGAATTTAAAGAAGGAAAAGTTTATCTCAACGATCGCGTATTGCAAATGAAAGGCTATGCACAACGCACCAGCAACGAGTGGCCGGCGATCGGGATGTCTGTCCCTGCGTGGTTGAGTGATTTTAGCAATCGTATGATCGTCGAAGGCAACGGGAATCTCGTACGCTGGATGCACGTAACTCCTTGGAAACAGGATATCGAGTCTTGTGATCGCGTTGGGCTTATTCAGGCGATGCCCGCCGGAGATGCTGAAAAAGATTCTCAGGGAGACCACTGGAAACAGCGTACCAACCTGATGCGTGATGCCATTATTTATAATCGAAATAATCCCAGTATTGTTTTCTATGAGAGTGGTAATGATGCGATCAGCGAGCCGCATATGGCAGAGATGAAAAGTCTACGCGACACTTACGACCCGTATGGCGGGCGTGCCATCGGTTCGAGAGAGATGCTCGATAGCCGTGAAGCTGAATATGGTGGCGAGATGCTTTACATCAATAAAAGTGCACGAATCCCGATGTGGGCTACCGAGTACAGTCGCGATGAAGGTATGCGCAAATATTGGGATGAGTTTTCACCACCTTTTCACAAAGAAGGCGACGGACCTTTGTACAAAGGAGAGCCGGCAACATCTTACAATCACAATCAGGATCGCCACGCGATCGAAGATGTTATTCGCTGGCATGATTATTATGAAGCCCGCCCGGGAACCGGTCACCGCGTGAGTTCAGGGGGTGTGAATATTATTTTTTCAGACTCCAATACGCATTATCGCGGGGAACAAAATTACCGTACGAGTGGGGAAGTAGATCCTATGCGTATTCCTAAAGACGGCTTTTTTGCACATCAGGTGATGTGGAATGGCTGGGTAGATACAGAAGAGCACGGCACGCATATGCTGGGTCACTGGAATTATAAACCGGGTACGCAAAAAGATTTTTATGTGGTTTCTACCGGTGAAAAAGTAGAGCTTTTTATCAACGGAAAGTCTCAAGGCTTTGGTAAGAAAGCCTACAGTTTTCTGTTTACGTTTGAAGATCTAAGGTTTGAACCCGGAAATGTGAAAGCCGTGAGCTATGATGCCGAAGGAAGGATCCTGAGCACAGCAGAAAAGACCACCGCAGGAACACCACACAGCATACGATTGAAGCGTTTAGAAGCACAACTTCCATTTAAAGCCGATGGTGCAGATGTTGCGCTTTTTGAAGTGGAAGTGGTAGATAAAGACGGGCAGCGTTGTCCGCTTGATAATTCTAAGATCGAATTTGAACTGGATGGTCCGGCAACTTGGCTGGGCGGTATTGCAGACGGTCCTGATAATTATATTGAGTCGAAAGTGCTTCCGGTTGAAAATGGTGTAAATCGCGTGATGATTCAATCTACGACGCAGGCTGGAAGCATCAAGATCAAAGCGAAAGCATCCGGAATCAAAAATGCTTCAATAGAATTGGATTCCGAAGCATTTGAAACCCAAAACGGATTGGCAAGTGTATTACCCGGAGCAGATTTACCATCTTATCTCGACCGTGGTCCTACACCTAAAACGCCTTCTTTTTCGTGGAAACGTAAACCGGTGTTTATTCGTTCGGCACAAACCGCCAATGAAGAAGATGAACCGTACCTGAGTTATGATGATAATGAACTCACCGAATGGCGCAATGACGGTCAGGAAAAAACCGGTTGGATCACCTACACCTTAGCCAAAGAAGCCGAGGTTAATGAATGCGTGATTAAATTGACCGGTTGGCGCAGAAAAAAATATCCTTTACGTATTTTAGCAGGAGATGAGGTCCTCTTTGAGGGCGAGTCCTGGCAAAGTCTGGGGTATATCACCATTCCTCTGAAAACAGTAAAAACTGATGAGATCACGGTGCAGTTGGCCGGCGCTCAAAAGGAGGAAGATGGCTTTAATGATATTGTTGAGGTTGATCCCAATAAGGAACTTGATTTATTTAAAGACGATAAAGCGGCAGCAGCCAAAGGGCAGTTGCGTATTGTAGAAATAGAATTTTATGAAAAATTATAAATCCGTTTATTCGGTATTCGTATGGGCTTTAGGTTTTAGCTTTGTGAGTATGAACAGTCTTCACGCACAAAAGGAAGTCAAACTCTGGGAAAGCGGAGTTCCTAACAGTAAAATCGATGCAGCATATCAAGAAGTACAACACGCTGATAATGGGCAGGTTTATGGAGTAGATAAGGTTACCGATCCTACATTGACCATTTACGAGCCCGAAGCCGGCAAGGCCAACGGAACTGCCGTGGTCATTTGTCCGGGTGGTGGTTATGGACATCTCGCGATTGATAAAGAAGGCTACAAACTTGCTGCCTGGTTTGCAGAACAAGGCGTAACCGGTTTTGTATTAAAGTACAGACTCCCCAGCGATGCGATTATGGAAGATAAAAGCATAGGACCACTACAGGATGTACAGCGCGCCATTCGCTATGTGCGCGAGCAAGCCTCTACTTATGGTATCGATACTTCAAAAGTGGGAATCATGGGCTTTTCTGCCGGCGGGCATTTGGCCTC
Source organism: Leeuwenhoekiella sp. CH_XMU1409-2 (assembly GCF_037029365.1). Taxonomy (NCBI): domain Bacteria; kingdom Pseudomonadati; phylum Bacteroidota; class Flavobacteriia; order Flavobacteriales; family Flavobacteriaceae; genus Leeuwenhoekiella; species Leeuwenhoekiella sp. CH_XMU1409-2. Next base: position 17,157 of record NZ_JAYMEI010000009.1, read on the forward strand.
AACCGCTGCTACGCATTATGCTGATAAGGTTTATGACGCTGCGGAAGGCGTTTCAGCACGACCCGATTTTTCGGTGTTAATCTATCCGGTGATCAGTATGCAACGTGGGATTACACATCAGGGTTCAAAAGATAATTTATTAGGAAAAAAAGCTTCTCGAGGCGCTGTGTATGCGTATAGCGGCGAGTATCAGATAACGCCTGAAACTCCAATGGCTTTTCTGGCGCACGCCACCGATGATTATGCGGTTCCTGTAGAAAACAGCATTAACTACTACTTAGCGTTGAAAGATGCCGGAGTTCCTGCGGAAATACATTTGTATGAAGATGGCGGCCACGGTTTTGGGATGGGCCGCGCCCACACTGCCGATTCTTGGCCCGCTGCTTTGAGTTTATGGATGAAAAAGCATGACTTGATTGCTGAATAAAAGGCATCAATTAGTTTACGCTAGACATCTAGTTGTCAGGTCGAGCGCAGCCGAGACCTTATGATAATAAAACGAGATTAATAACCTCTCGACTGCGCTCGAGAGGACAATCTGCTTTGAACGAAACTAACTATACACATGTTACCTATGCTCAAAAACCTCTCTATTTGTCTAATACTAGCTTTAGCTTTCACCTCGTGTAAAGCTCAAGATCCAGCCTATATTTTTACCTATTTTAAAGGAAATGGAGAAGACGGTTTGCATTTAGCCTACAGTACCGATGCCTTACATTGGCAGTCGTTGAATGATGATCAATCGATTCTTACACCTGAAGTTGGCGAGCAGAAATTAATGCGCGATCCTGCGGTAATCAAAGGTGGCGACGGCGTCTATCATATGGTTTGGACCACCGGCTGGACTGAACGTGGAATTGGTTATGCTTCTTCTAATGATTTGATCAACTGGTCTGAGCAGCAGCTTATCCCGGTGATGCAACACGAGGAAACAGCACGTAATTGTTGGGCTCCGGAAATTACCTATGATGCACAAAACGATGAATATATGATCTACTGGGCGACCACCATCCCCGGATTATACCCTGAAACGCAATCTGAAAAAGATGCCGGTTACAATCACAGAATGTATTATACCATCACTAAAGATTTTAAAGCGTTTTCCAAGGCCAAAGTCTTGTACGAACCCGGTTTTAATTCGATAGACGCGACGATTCAATGGGATGGATCACAGTATGTGATGTTCTTAAAAGATGAAACCCGCGAACCTGCGCGTAAGAACTTAAAAGTAGCTACAGCACAAAATTTAACCGGACCTTATTCTGAAGCGAGCGCTCCCATTACCGGTAAGTATTGGGCAGAAGGTCCTACCGCCATTCAGAAGGATGGCAAGTGGTTGGTGTATTTTGATAAGTATACAGAGCATCAATATGGCGCTGTACAATCAACCGACTTAAAAAATTGGACTGATATTTCTGATCAAGTTTCTTTTCCTGATGGCATACGCCACGGTACTGCGATACAAGTTTCTACTGAAGAATTGAAAGCGATTCAGGAGGCGTTTCTCGATAAATGAGATTTATAAGTGTTAGCACGCGATGCAATCGCGCGCTAACATGTGGATAATTATTTAACGGAAGCTTTTTCTAATAAAATCCTTTATGCGTGAATTTAATTTTTTCTGGGGTCGTTTTCTATTGTTTAAAAACTTTAAGCCAATAATTCTTTCCTTTTATATTTTATTAAGTGGTTTGGGATATTTGTTTAGAAAGGATATTTATGAAATTTGGTTTACTGGTTTGTCTAAATGTTTTATTGTAGAAGGTGAAGGCTTGTCTTTATTCTTCACGTTATATTATTTTTACTTCACTAGCTCTTCAATCTTTATTCTTTATTCTCCCTTATTATTATTGGATAAAAAGTATAGAAACAATGGTAAGATTGTTCTAAATGTTTCTCTCAAACGAAAAAAAGATTTATCAAAAATATTGTTGAATACTCTTTTGATAGTGATCTTTCCTATTGCAGGTATTATAGCTATTTTTTTATGGTTATCATTTTACTATGTATGGAAACTATATTTCATTTTAATGCTTTTATCTTCGTTGATTATATTAATTGTTTTACCTGTAATTTTTTTGTACAAAATATTGCGAAAACGTTGATGGTTTTGAATTTTTATTAAAAAAAAGGCTCTAGCCCTTCCCATTTTACGTTCCAACTGCCGTCTTTTGGGAATCCGGGATTTTTAGTTTCGTTACCATCCCAACCGGCGCACATCATCGCCACAGCAGTAAGCAAACCGCCGTTACCGGGCATATACAGCGTTAAACGTTCTTCTTGATAGTTGTGACCATTTTTAAGATAGGTATTGGTTTGTGCATCCATAAATAAGGCATCTACAGCTTTTTCTGGCATACCTAAACGCGTAGCGGTCATCGCTGTCATCGGGAAATCCCATCCCCATGTGTCTTCCCAGGTCCATACCTCCCAAACTTTATTAAACGTATTGCGCATCGTGGCCTTGTTGAGTAAAGACGTTTCCGGGAGCATACCATAGGCTCCAAAAACCGAAGGGTGATCGGTCAAGAACTCGGGATTGGTGTAGGAATCTGTGGCGCTTTCCGTGGCCAAATAATAATCTTCCTGAACCGGCAAAGCCGAAAGCTTTTCCAGAACCTCTGTCCATTGTTTAGGAACCGGTTCGCCTGCGCGTTCTTTCCATGCTGAAGCGGTTTTGAGTGCCCAATTCCAATACGCGAGTTCGTAGGTTGGATTGAAGGTTTCGGTCTTTTCAAAACGTTCCTGTGCAGGAATTACCGGTGGGCCCAACACATAGCGATCATTTTCTTTATCATAATCGGGAAACGAAGCCATAAAATCTGCGGTAGCAAAAACGCGTTCTTTGTATTTGTTGAGCGTTGCTTTGCTAGAGTCTGCCCGGTAAAGCAGTTCGGCAAAGGTGATGAAATGCGGTTGTTGCCAAACCAGAAAAGCACCTACAGATGAAGGACCTTCTTCGCCATAAGGATCGGTCATTTTTTGCCAACGCGCACCTTTGAACCCTTGACGTTCTGCCAGGGCTTTGGCATTATCAAAAGCACTTTCATACCAGTTTAAGGTGTTTTTTAAATATTGAGGTCTGCCCCAAAGTGCGTAGTGCACCCCGTGCCACCAATGCATTTCCAGGTGCGGCTTTCCGTACCAACTGTTATACGTAAGTCCGGTTTCTTGCGGTGGCATTTTTCCTGCAGTTTGCGCTTTGGTCAAATATTGGGAGAGCACTACACGACGCTCGAGTTCGTTTGCTCGCGGATCGGCACTTCCTGAGAAATCTACGATTCCGCCATTAGACCAATAGCTTTCCCACGCTGTTGCGCTATTTTGAAAAATTGCTTCGGTAGCGTTCTTTCGTTTCGGTTCTGAATCTGTAAATGTGCAGGTTAATGCGATTTGGTCTCCTGTAGGTTCAACGAGAAAATAGTGTGCTTCCTTTTCAGAAACTGTAGCCGTTCCTTCCCAGTTTAAAGCGACGTTATAGTTCAGCGAATCCAATTGACGTTCGATCACGGCTGAAGTATCATCTTGTGCTGCTATACTGCTTGTATAGTACTCCGGATTCTCCCACTGGGTTCCATAATCGGTCCAGGCAGCTGTTGGAGCCGCAAAACGCAAGCGTATTTTAAGTTGGCCACTTGCAATTAAGGCTGAATTTACCTGAACGGCAATTACGTCACTGTTTGGAGCGCTGGCGGTTTTCACTTGCACAGGAATACCTTCAACAGCAAACGAACTGGTGAGCATTCCCGTCCATAAATCTAAGGTCTGATCAATGTCGCTGAGGTCTTCCGGTTTAACCGGAGTTCCGTCCTTTTTGGTGAGTTCAAACCCCAGATTTCCCAAATGTACCCGATGTGGGTTTGACCGAAAAAATTCAACGGCTTCCTTGGCGTGTTGCGGGGTTTTTATCTGCGTGGCATAGGAGACTTTTCTTCCGTTTTGATCATAGTCTTTTAAGGTTTCTTCAAAGGAATAGTCTTGATTGTTGGGTTTTGCATTCCATCCCCATTCAGACAAGGTTCCTAAAGTAATTCCTCTTTGATAATATTCAGGAAAGCTTTGCAGTCCCGTGACATCTGTTGTAAACGCAAAAGCACCGTTACCCACAGTTAATGAAGCAAGCGTATCTACTTCAGAAATGTGCACGTTGTGCCTGGTGACAACTGCTTTTCGGTCTATTGTGGTATTTTCGGTTTCCTCTGTATGTTGTTCCTTTTTGCATCCGATAAGGCATAAGGCCAAAACGATTGTGGTGATCCAGAATGTATTTTTCATCTTTTTATGGTTTCAATAATGTGATACTCATCAGCCCGATGATCACATCATTGGCCTGGGCTTCGAGCGTCAGTTTTTCTAATGTTTTTTGTGGATCCAGCGGAAGGTCGAGAATCGTCCCTGCGCCGCCATCGATTCCGTAATTGGTAAAGCCGTGAATGTTTGTATAGTCTTTAAAATCACGTGTGATCTCGCCGGTTTTAAAAATCACCCGAGGTGGTTTGGGCCCGCCGGTGGTGAAGGCATAACCGTCTGTATAATAATCCTGCTCGATAGGCCACCAGTTTTCCGGATTCTTCAGTTCTAAAATCGCGGTAGTTCCATCGGTATAGGTGACAGTTACTGTGCCATTTACCAGTTGGGTCTGCATCGGGTTGGTGGTTCCTGCCATCATAAAATAGGCGTGGGATGCCTTGCCTTTAAGCGGAATAGTGATCGAATCGGGATAGTTGTCCCATTTTGAGGTGAATGCGATATTGAGAGCATCTTCTTCTGAAGGAGTGAAGTGAAAAACCCATCTTAGTCCTTGAAATCCTCCAACTCCTGAGGCCTTGCGAAGTCCGGAATCGTCTAGGTGAATATCCTCAGCGACATTGGCGTAACACCAATTGCCAATGCCGGTAGTGGGAAGCTGCAGGGTAGGGGATTGGGGTCGCGGACTCAAATACTGCTGCTGAAATATTTCGTCTACACGTGCATTAAAAAAGCTACTGATGTTTGGCATCGTTTGCTGCTTTTTGCTGGAGTTTGGAATATCCCAATTGGTGAATTGGATGGTGTTAGGTCGCCCAGATTCCTCCCGTAGCTCAAGTTCATTGGTTCCGGGGATAAATTCAGAAAGAGGCAACATTAGGTCTGCAGTGCTGTTTGCTTCGATATCTAATACACGCTCCTTTCCTGAATTGATTTGATTGCTGCCGTTTAGTTCACGGGACTGGTTATTATGAATTGTGATTTTTAGACTGTCTTTTGTAACCCGCGTAGAAAGCAGGTTGAATCTAGGTTTCACTTCAATTTCTATCGGCTGCCACCACGTCACCTCGTTTTGTTTCAGCTTTACAAAAAACATTTTATGTCCCGTTTCAGAAGCGATCTGCCCGGTCAATTGATGCGCTGCAAGGTCTACTTTTGCCAAAACCTGCTGAGGATCTTTGAGTTCGAGTAGTTCAGCTTTATTTGATGTGAGTTCAAAAGCTGCTCCTTGCGCATAAAAAGCGTTGCTCTGAAGTCTTTCAGGCGTAGAGTCTTCAGTAGTGACCTGAATCGTATAGTTTTTATGAACCCCCGCCGGAATTAAAATTTTAGGCTTACCAATGGCTTCGGCTACGGGTTGATAATTTACCGGGTTTCCATTGACTAAAACCGCTTTAATAGCAGTGGTGTTAATGCTCAATTCCAGCTCCAGATCCACATCGGTTTTAAATTTATTAGTAATCGTATAGGTTGTGGTGTTTCCTGTTTTTTTAAAAGCAACATCTAGGTCAGGAAGATTGAGATTGGCGTGATCCCATTCTTCAGGAAAACCCGGCTTGATTTTCAGCTTATGCTCCAAAAGATTGGGTTGAATACCAAAAAGTCCTTCTACCAAGGCTCGCGAAGCCACCCCGATAGGGTCTGCAAAATCCCGATACAATTCCCCTCGAATCGCATCATAAAAGGATAACTGCTGAAAGCCACCGGGTGATGCACCTAAATACATACTCTCCACCAGCGCACTTTCAAAAAGTTTATAACCTGCTTCGGGATTTCCACCCTGCCATAAGGCCAGGGCAGTGTTGAGGTTTTCAGCAAGTGCTACATTGTTTACAGACCAAGTGTAGGGTTGCCAGTTTGTGGTGGGAACCAATTCGAGATCTTCGTGTGGAAGTCCGTCTGCTTGCACCGGAATATGTGGAATTTCCTTTTGAATATAATGTAAGGCTTGCTGCTGCTGAAATGTATCAGGCACCCTTTTATCGATGGCGTGATACACCGTCCAAATCCCGGGAGCTTTGTGAAGTAATTCATTGCCCAAAGCATCTTGGTATTCGGCATACACCCCTTGATCCGGAAGCCATAATTTTTGCTGAATGGCATTTTTTATCTTTTCCGCTTCATCTAAATAAGCTTGTGGATCTTTTCCTAAACGCGCCGCCAGCTTTGCTGCTAAAGTATTCGCACGATAATTATAAGCCGAAGTATAGGTAACCGCGCCTCCACTGTATTGCAGGGCGTCACTTGCCCAGATGGCCGCATAAGCATCATACAAACCATCATCGTTGGTGTCGTAGTTGCGCTTTTCCCAAGCCAAATGCCGTTCGATCACCGGAAAGATTTCCTCTAAAAACTCGGGATCGTCGTTCCAGTTGAAATAGGTAAGGAGCTGGTCTATAAAAACCAGATTCATATCATAGTGATGGGCGCGATCATTGCGGTTGGGGTGCCTGCTGATATAACCTTTACTGAACATTGCCGTACCCAAAACCTCTTTCTGTCGGGCAAAGTTACGACTGCTGTCAAGTACCACAGGTCCGCGTTCGGGTTCGAGCACTTGAGAATTTCCGTAGCTTTTAAAATGCGTTTTAGCGCGATCGTGCCAACCTAACACATCTGCATTGTAGGCCCCGCGCCATGCGTTGAGATGCATCCGCCAGGCTACGGCACCGTGTAAAAAAGCAGGATCTTCCCAGATGGCATCTGCCGCTGTAGCCAGTGTGCCACCTAAGGTATTGAGATATGGATCAGGAGTATTCAGTTTTATTCTGTTTGCTAAAGTGTCTGCTTTGAAGCTTGCTTTTTTAAAGGCTGAAGCACTGCTTAATACTTTATCAGAAGTATCGCCTGTCGTATGCTCAATGTTCCAATAATAGGTTTTCGCGGCTGATCTGTCGACCGTTCCATAAATGACAGGAAGAGAATCTAATGTAGCTCGTTGAAGAGTATTGGGATTTTGAATAGCGTGAGCACTGCCTAAATTCAGTTGTCCTTCAGGAACAGCGGCGGTCAGTGTTTTTTTATTGGTTTGACTTTTTGCATCCCAGTTGAACTGAAGGGTAAATCCGTTTTCTTTGAGATCATAAGAATTGTGCCGGGCATATTCCGGTTGTAGATAAAATACCGATTCCGGATCTGCACCGATATCACCATCACGATGAAATTTCTTTCCGCTGGCACCGCCAAAAAGCCAATGAAGACCAACAGCTTCGGGAATATTATGTTCTTCAACTTTTAAAAGAAATCCTTCTGTTTCTGCTGAAGCCAAAACCGTAAGTTTAAAAAAACCGTTGCCTAAGAGTGCATCATGGATTTCGTACTCCATCATTCCGGGAGTATATTTAGTTGTAATACTATCGGCTTCAGTGATCCATTTGGATTCTGTTTCTTTAGAAATTCCCAGTTTGAAATTTCCACCCATTCCGGGCAGGTACAATGCAAATTCCGGCAGGTCACCGGTTTCTACTCTAAAACCGGTATTGGTACCATACAGGGCACGATTGAATTTTCGAGAACCATTTACCAGGACAAAAGCGTTTCCTTCCGGTTTGTAATGAATTGTTCTGGATTTGTTATGCCAATATTCCTGTTTTTGCTGACCTAATCCCTTCCAGCTAATTCCTGCTAAAAACAGGATAAAGATTGGTTTAAGAAAGCGTGTTGTTTTATTGGCGTACATCTCGATCAGTCTATAGTTTCCGGAATCAATTTTATGTTTGGTTTTGGAGCTTTTTTCATTCCATAGCCCATATAAAAACCGGTGTGCGGCGGTTGATTGTATCCTACATTTTGCCAAGCGATGCTTAAGCGGTATTGCGGATCGTGCATCAAGGTATACATACGGTGCGTGGTCGGAATGGTGGTAGTGTAGATGCGCATCTCGTCACCCTCTTTACTTGGGAGGAGCAATTCTTCGCGCCAATCTCCAAGAATATCAGCACTTAAGGAAGGCGTTGCTTTACTCCCTCTTGACCACGTAGCACCATCGGCATTAAAGAGCATTCCTTTTCCATATTTTGCGATGTAAGTACGGTCTAAAAGTTCGCGGCTAAAATCGCCATCCCACCAGATCAGGAAGTTAGTAGCCCGTGGTGCTTTACCTATTACATTTCCTTTGATGTCGTGTAAGTCGCGCGAGCCCAGCCACCACATTTGCGCACCTACGCGGGTGGTGTCTATATTGGCTGCTACGCCGCGACCAATATCGCGATTGGGTTCGGCGGTGTATAAAACGGTTCCGTCTTTTATCGAAAAGAGGGCAATCCCAGGGCCTTTGGTACCGTCTTCGATCTCGTGTATTCCAAAACGTTCTAAGCCTGGAACATCGGGATCCAGATCGCTTACATGAATCGCGTCACCGTGTCTAAAACCGGTGGAATACATTCCTGTGCCATCATCATCAACAGCCATCGCGCCAAAGATGATCTCGTCTTTACCATCGGCATCAGCATCTGCAACCGAGAGGTTATGATTTCCTTGTCCTGAATACGGATTTTCCCGGTTTTCACTGTCAAATACCCAGCGCGAGGTGATCTCACCATTTTTAAAATCAAAAGCAGCAAGAACGGTACGACCATAATAGCCTCGTCCCATCACAAAACTTGGGTGAATCCCATCTAAATAGGCCACACAAGCGGTAAAGCGATCTACGCGATTTCCGGTATTGTCGTTTCCGCCGTTTCCGCCGTGACCACCCCACTTGCTGATGTCGCCACGGGGTGCGATATAATCGGTAGTGGCAAGTGCTTTCCCGGTTTGACCGTCAAAAACGGTTAGGTATTCCGGTCCTTTTAGGATCTTTCCGTAGGTTCTACTTTTTTCATCGGTATCGCGCCAGTCGGCTTCCGGATCTCCAATGACATTACCTAATGCATCAGTGGTGCCATCTGCTGTTTTGCAAACCATTTCGGCTTTACCATCGCTGTCAAAATCGTAGACCAAAAACTGTGTATAATGCGCTCCTTCCCGAATGTTTTTTCCAAGGTTTATTTCCCATAACAACTCGCCAGACAACTCGTAAGCCTGAAAAATAGGATCGTCTGTTAGTCCGCGATGGGAGTTGTCGTGTCCCATTCCCATTTGATGAATAACCAACTCGTATTGCCCGTCTCCGTCAAGGTCTGCGGTGCTGGCATCACCGGGAGCGTAGCCATCCGGAGTTTGAAGTGGAATACTTAAATAGGGTTTGTGCTCGGCATTTGCTTCAATACTGAATGCACCAGATTCTTTAGTTTCTTTTCCATCTAAAATAGAAGCGACATACCAGGTATTTTTCTTAGACCAATCGGCATTGGTATCTATAAAAAAAGTACTTCCAGAAATAGGTTTGGTATTCAATTGCTGGGGCATTTCGTCACCAGACTGGCGGTACAAGTTGAAGTTAAGTTCATCCGGGTCTGTACCTAAAACCCTCCAACTGATTACTGCAGATTGATCTTCTTGCGGAATCACTATAACGCCTCGATCAAGATTTTCCATCAGGCGCTGTGAGGTACAGCTGGTGTAGGTTAAAACGGATATTAAAAGCAACAGGTAGGGAGTGCATTTGATTTTCATAGTCAGTGCTTTATTGATTTGAAAAGGTATAGGGAATCTTTTGATTTGCTTGAGTTATGGTGAAATAATCCGGGAGCACGCCGGGATCAATAACAAAAAGCTTTAATTGATGTTTGCCGGCATTGAGTTCTTTCAGGTTTAATGAGGCGCGCGCCTGATTACGTAATACATTGATCTTCCAGGTTTCGCTTCTTCCGTGGGTTTCAAAATTAAGGATCTCTACCGGTAGATCATCCCATTGAACGCCAAGGCGTAACTTTTGCTCACCGGTAATCGGATGATTGGGAACAGCTGTTAGCGTAAGGGTTGCCTCTGCTATAGTTTGCTCCAGTTCCATGTCAAAGTGTAAGACCGGATTCTCTGTAAAAGCAGTAGCGGAGTAGGCGTTATGAGTAGCCGGTGCGAGTTGTAATGCGGTTTTAGAATATCCCAAACCGGTTAATTCCTGCGGAAAGCCTTCTTCAAAATTTTCTGCATTAGAAAAGTTAGCCAGTTTTCTTGAGATCACGGGTTTTGGATATTTTTGAACGGCTTCTTCATCAGCAAGTACGGCATCGGGTACTTTGTAAACCGGTAAACCGCGTGGCGCACTGTGCATCATACGATTCCATTTCCCACCAGCGATCTGGGTATTGTACTTTTTGGTAAGCTCCTGAATCTGCTGTTGTTTTAGCGCGATGGAATCCTGATAGTTTTGCGTTAGTTCTGGATGCTGTTTCGTATTGAAACTCGCTAAATCCCGATATAAATATTTCTGATTCATTGCTGAAGCGCCCAAAATAGGATAGGCCACAAGCTGAAACCAAGCGTCTTGCTGTGCATCTTCAATGGTATTGCTAAGCGTAGCAACCTCTTGTTCCAAGTGTTGATAGGCAGCACGTCGTTGTGGATTTTCTTCTTCTAAACTAAATGCTGTCAAATGTGTAGGACGTGTAGGTTCGGTTTGACTCCATCCCATAAACTCAGGTTTTCTGAGCCAGGCGAGGTCATAATAGGTTTCACGCAGGCTGCTAATTTCGGCTCCTAGATCACTTCCAAAGATTCCTTCATAGAAATCGGTCATATGCTGCTTATAGCTATCCGGTTTTCTAAAGGATTCGGGATCAAAAGCGAGATCCATAAAAAACTGCATATTGTATTCTGCAGGTTTAAGATCGCCCACATTAAGAATCCAGATCTTGTCTGCACCGGTGTCGTAGGCCTTGAGCATTTCTTCTCTAATAAGTGCCGGGTGTGTGGTGCTCAACCAGAGATAATCGTGCGGTCTTCCCCAATACGAAGCGTGATAATATACTCCGCTTCCGCCGCTGCGCTTGCGTTCTTCAGCGTTACTAAGTCGGCGGATGTAGCCGTAGTTGTCGTCGGTCCACATCAGGGTTATGTCTTCAGGAAGCTCCAGACCATATTCATAAACATCCAGCACTTCCTTATAAACGGTAAATACTTGTGGGATTTCCTCTGGATTCCCAACGTGCTTTTGTAAAAGTTTTCGCTGATCCTGAATGATTTGATTTAGGATATTAGCCGCGTCTTCCGTGCTTTTTGCGCCCGCCATTCCGCTGTCGTGAACGCCTCGCATTCCCACGGTGTAAATACCGTTGGCGTTTTGAGCTTCTTCTACGCGATCTTCCCAATACTTGAGCACTTTTTCTTTATTGCTGAAATAGTTAAAATCCCCCATCGTATCGTGATCCCATTCGTCAACATTGTTGCGTAGCATCGGCTCGGCGTGAGAAGAGCCTAAAACGATCTCATAGTTTTCGGCTATTTTTAGATTACCCGGATAGTGAAAAAAGGCTTTGGTGCTGGGGTGCATCGCCGGCCAAATCGCATTGGCTTTTAGGCGTAGCAATAACTCGAAGATCTTTGCGTAGGTTTTAGGTCCTATATCACCGGTTTCGGGTTCAAAGGTATGCTCAGCCCAAGGTTGCAACCCCCAATCTTCATCGTTAAGAAAAATACCACGGTATTTTACTTGTGGACTTTTAGACTGAAATGAACTGACTTCAAGTGTTAATTCTTCTTGCTTTTCAGGAACTACGTCAGCCCACCAGTACCAAGGAGAAACGCCAATTTTTTCTGAAATATCAAACACGCCGTAAGCGGTTCCTCGGGCATCTGCGCCTGCAATAACCAAAGCATTTTTGATTGGGCTACTTTTCGGTTTTACAAGTTTAAGGGTATAGCTTTCCCAAGCTTCTTGTTTTGGGGTGGTTGCTTCTGAAAAGCTTTGTATCAAATCAGAGGCTTGACTACCTATAACGATTGCGTTTCCAGATACCGAATTTATAGCAGTAGTTACCTGAGGCAAATATCCACTTACGCGTTCAATATCTTTTGCAAGTAAGTGTGCTGCAATAGAATCAAGTGCAACTCCGTCTTTATCATAAATAATACTTACTTTTTGACGTTCTGTTACCAGCTCAAAATGATTTGCAGCTTGAGAGCAGGCGGCAGTGAACTGAAAAATACAGAGGAAAAAAGCGAGGTAACTTAGAAAGTTCAATTTCATATTAATCTTCATCATTGGCGATGTATAGGGTATTAGGGAATTCAACGCCAGGTGCATTTTCTATTGTTAGCGTAGAACCATCGGCGATATTGAGACTCACATTGTCAAGGGTCCAATCTTTACTGTACGTTATTTGACCGGCTTCCTGTGCAGCAATATGTACATCAGTCAGTTGAATATTGCTTACTGTAGAAGTTTCCATTCCGTTCACGTAGATCGCGCGTTTGGCGCCTTGAACCTCGATGTTTGAAATGCTAATATCTTTAAACGTTGGGATTCCTTTTTCTGGAGGCGTAACTTCTTCGAGTAGGGTTTTCCAGCGTTTTGGGATGGAATCGTAATCATAGCCCTCCGGTAATTTAGAATAGCTGTACGAAGGATTCCAGTTCATCGAAACTTGCATAAAGGTCCCTACGCTATCCATCTTGATATTTTGCATATGAATGTCTTCTACGGTTCCGCCTCGGTTGGTTGCTGATTTTATTTTGAGTCCGGTTTTGGTTCCTTTTCCTTGAATATTGGAAACAAATACGTGCCGAATATCTCCACTTGTCTCACTACCTATGGTCGTTAAGCCAGACCCTGCAAGAGCGATACAATCTCTGATCACCACATATTCGGTAGGACGATCTACCCGAAGTCCGTCCCAATCGCGTCCTGCTTTTAGACAAAAGTTATCATCGTTGCAATCGATATCGCAGTTTTGAACTAAAATATATTTTGAACTGTCAATATCGATCCCATCGGTACTGGGGCCGTGACCGCCAATATTGTTTCGAATGGTCAAGCCGTCTACTGTAATGTGGTTGGAATAGAGTACTTGTACCGTCCAAAATCCGGCGCGCTGAATATTGAGGTCTTTTAGAAATACATTTTCAGCATTTTGAAGTAAGAAGGTACGTGGGCGTTTGGCATCATAATCTACGATCCAGCGTAAACCTTTGGGTTCATATTCTTCGCGTAAGTTCCAATAATAGTCCCAATAGACTTTTCCCTGGCCGTCCACCAGTCCTTCACCATCAATTGTAACGTTTTTTTGATCTAAAACGTTGATGAGTGCAGCAGGCCATTTCATTTCGATACCGGCAACGCGTGTATCGATCTCGGGGTAATCTTCAATAGACTCGCTACCCAAAATGGCTACACCTTCCGGAATATTAAAGTGTACATTTTCCTTAATAAAAATTGAACCGCTAAGATAAGTTCCCGGCTTGAACGTGACCGTGCCGCCTCCGTTTGCTGCTGCAGCGTCTATGGCTTGTTGAATAGCGGTGGTGGTTAATGCGCTCCCGTCTGCAATAGCATCGTAGTCATTTACATAGAAAACTTTTTCATTGAATTCAAGGTCATTCGCGCCCACTTGACTGATCCATTCCGGCTCAGAAGAGGTTGTTTCTGAAGTGTTATTTTCTGAAGTGTTTTTACAGCTTGCAGTAAGGAGTATGCTCAGCAAGAAAAATGTAGAAAAGTATCTCATGGAGTTCTGGTGAAATCGACAAAACAATATTAATAATCTTTATAGAAAACGTATCCTGTTCCTACCTGTTTTGTAATGGGTTATCAAAAAGAAATGGCCGCCACCTGCGAGATTGACGACCATTTACACACACAAATAATTATTGTTTACGCTTTATTGGCACCGCCAAAGGGTTAAACTCCTTGGCTTGCCCTGAGGTAGTTTACCTAAGCGTTATACTTTAAGTGCTCACAGGAGCAGTTTTTGTTTGATAAAATTTACTGAAAATTAAAAACAGAATTCCGCAGCTTATCCAGGCCGGTAAGGTTAGGAAGGATAAGAATACATCATACTGAACTGAGATAAAATAAAAGACACCAAAGCTTAATGCCCAAGCACCAAATACTGCCCAGTTGAATTTTACCCCGGTCTTTTCAGCATAAAACGGTTGAATTCCCGCAGCCTTACCAAAGAAATGATCAAATACGATTATCGCTCCAATCGGGGCAAGAATGAATCCATAAAGTGCTACGAAACCTAATAATTTCATTGCAAAAGCAGGAAATAAACCTGCAATCGTCGCTACAGATCCTGCGATTATGGTGACCCAAAAAGTTGAAACCTTTGGCATAATGGCTTGAAATGCAAGTCCGGCGCGATAGATGGTTGGGTTTGCAGTCGTCCATCCTGCGAGAATGACAGCAATAATTCCAAAAATTCCAATAGCATTATTAGCTAAAGGTCCCGGAGCTACTGACGGTGCCTCACCGCCTGCCAGCATCGCTTGAGCTTCTGGTGATTTTAAATAAACAGCATATAATAATGCTGCCGCGATCCAGGCAACATAATGCCCTATGTAGATTCCACCGGCGGTCGTCCAACCTGCGCTTGGTTTTTTCGCAAAGCGGAAAACGGAGAGGTCAGACATCCCAATGTGCATTGCAGCATTGGCAAACCAAGACCATAACACGACGTGCCAGAAGGTGTATTTTATTTGACCCGGAAAAGGTTCGCTTCCTTCTCCCCAAATATTCCAAAAGTCAGTAAAGCTATGCACATCTAATTGAATCAACGCCACTACACCACAAGCGATAAACGCCAGCACGATCACCGGAGACATCCAGTTTGCGGCTTTTGCTACAGTTTGATATCCTTTTGCAGCAATTATGGAAATCACAGCACCAATAGCGATCACAATGATCACCCAGGTAAGACTGTTGGGAGTCGTATCGGTGAGTTTGGGCATTTCCATATCAAATGGAATCCCTACTGCTGTAGCTGAAACCGTGATCATCGCTCCTGCAAGAAAACAGAAGAGGACGCCATTGGCAAGATTATAAGCCGTTACCAGACGTTTTCCGCAGATTTTTTCAAGGTGGAAATACAGCGTGTATCGAAACTTGGTTCCGATCTCTGCCGTCAAAAAGCGCCAGCTTAACACCGCCATCAAGTTCCCGATGAGCAGCCCAACGATTAGGTCAAAAGCACTAACGCCGGTGGTGAGAAATAGTGGCCCGATTACAAATTCGGTACCTGCTGCGTGCTCTCCGGCGTACATTCCTAAAAATGCCTTCCAACTTTGTAGTCTGGATTGAGGTACCGCCTGGCGTTCAAATTCACCACCGGCGATTTCCTCTATAGTTTCTTCTTCTTGAGTGTATTGCGACATAGTTAGGAGGTTATTAAATGTTTTGGTAGATCTTCAACGCGCTCGCACACCAATTGATCCATCACTTGTTTGAATTGGGTTTTGAGCATCCCGATGGTGTGATCTCCACCTTTATTGCCTAGAGCCCCACAGCCGTACATAAAGGAGCGTCCCATGAAGGTGAATTTTGCACCGCAAGCCATCGCACGTGCGATATCTGGTCCAGAGCGTAAACCGCTGTCCATCATCACTTCAATTTGATCACCGTAGGTGGCTGCAATTTCTTTTAATGAATTGATCGTTGATTGTGCAGCATCCAGCTGGCGGCCACCGTGGTTAGAAACAATGATTCCGTCAAAGCCCATTCTTATGGCATCTTGAGTGTCTTGCAAGGATTGCACACCTTTAAGTACCAATTTTCCCTTCCAGCGATCGCGGATGGGTTTTATTTTTTCTTCGTTGAGTTTTCCTGAAAACGTACGGTCCATAAAAGCGCCCAGTTGTTTCAGGTTTAAACCTTCAGGCGTGTAGGGTTTTAAGTTTTCAAAGGTGGGTTGACCGTGTTTAAGGGTGTTAAATGCCCAAGTAGGTTTACCCAAAATCTGCATAATATTTCTAGCAGACATTTTTGGTGGAAGTGCGAGCCCATTTCTAAAATCTCGAGGTCTGTAACCAAAAGTCGGTACATCGCACAGCAGTACTAAAACCGGACAACCGGCAGCTTCGGCTCGATCTATAATGTCGTTGCGCACCGCGTCTTCAACAGGATTGTACAACTGAAACCACGCATTTCCTTCGGTAAGTTCGCTTGCCTTTTCAATATTCATTGTGGTTACCGTACTCAGAATAAAGGGAATATTATTTTTATGCGCTGCCTTAGCCAAGATTGCGGGTGAATTAGGCCACATTAGCCCTTGTAATCCCACTGGAGCGATACCAAAAGGCGCATCAAATTCCATCCCAAGTACTTTGGTATTCGTTGAGCTTTGTCCGTAATTGTTGAGGTAACGCGGCTGTAGTTGTACATCGCGTATTTCTGAAGTGTTGCGTTGTATGCTTACATCTTCATTACAACCACCATCCAGATATTCAAAAGCAAAGGCAGGAACGCGCTTTTTTGCTTTGGAGCGTAAATCATCAACCGATGGATATGCAGTGTCAAAGGAGTTAGCCATAGTAGTTATTTAGCGATGAAAGGAATATGCTTTTTCATCGAATAATTTTTCTTTAAAAATTTAGAGTTCAGTTGGGTGTCAGAAATACAAATTGCTGCGCCTAAGGCAGATCCCAGCGAAGAATCTGTGGTACGCAATTCCATCGTTCTGAAATGATGCGATAACAAATGAATATAGATATCGTTATCGCTAAAACCACCGTCAACAAAGAGTTTTTCGATGGTCATATTCCCTTTGGCGCTTTTGATGCTCTCTACTTGAAGCAGCACGAGTTCCATCATTAAATGGTGATAGGCGTCCTCAAATGAGGTGTAACGCAAATGGGTTTCTTCAGGCATTTCAGGATCTTCTATAGATTCCCATTTGAAGATTTTCTCAAATTCTTTAACGATCTCGTAATGAATTTCAGGATCAAATTTTACGGTCTTGTGATAGTCCTTATCTACCTGATAATGTTCGGTTAATTTTTTAACCTGAATGCTGTATTCATTGCCCAAAAATAAGCGTGCCGATTTAACCGGTTTACCGTTGATGCGCATATAATTAATACAATCATCTGCAACGTCTTTTTTACTCAACGTACGTTCTACAAATGGGTTGAGCGCGATACTCCACGTTCCGGTCGAGATCAAAATGAATTGATTTTTAAGGCTGCGTACATACGGAAGCAAAGCCGCCGAACTGTCATGAATACCTACGCCAATTTTAATACGTTTGCCGTTATAATTCATATTGATGCTCGTTTCGGTAGAAACGATAGGAGGGAGGATCTGATCTAAGTTTTCGGCATATACCCAATCGTGGTAATCTCTTTTTTCAAAATCCCAAAGCGAAGTATGGCAACCTATACTGGTGTACTCGCTCAACGGAATTCCTGTAAACACAAAACTTAAATACTGCGGAAGGTGCAACGAATACCTGATTTTTTTAAAGACTTCAGGCTTGGTGTTTTTCAACCAATAGAGTTGCATCCCGGCGTTGAGCATTCCCGAGCTAGACGAACCTGTTTTCTGATGAAAATCTGCCTCCGGACCGTATTTCTCGTAAAAGCTATCAATAATATTCTGTGGAATCGATTTCGTATAGTTATACAAAGGGAAAATCACATCACGATTTTCATCCAAATGCACGAGACTTGCCCCGTATGAAGAGAAATTTATGGCTTTGATCTCATACTTTTCAGTTTTAAGCATGCGGTCAAAAACCGTTTTTAACCAATCGCGAAGTGCTGAAAGATCTTCGGTAGGATGCCCGTCTTCATCTGTGATTTCATCAAACTGAACGTATTCACGATAAACCTCTTGAAACTCGTCGTCAAAAAGGAAGAATTTCTTGTTGGTTTTTCCGATATCAAATACTGCCGTAACTGTCTTCTTCATTAACTCTTGCTTGCAGTTTATAGTCCCGTTGCCACTGTGTTTTTACCTCTGGTTTTAATAAGCGCATCACGCACACCTAGTTCGCGATAGGCTGCAATAGGATTAAGTGCTCCGCCGGTTTTTAGACGCGCCTCCTGAACTAATGGGCGTACGTCTGTGCGGTAAGCGGTTTGTAAAATCTCCTGACACAAGGTAACATCGTTATTTTCCTGAGCTGCTCGTAAAGCATCTTGATCGATCAAGAGCGCTTTTGCGTAGGCTTCCTGAATGGCTTCAAGCGATTGAATCAAATCTTCAAGCGGATCTTTGAGGTTATGACTCGCATCGATCATCCAACCCAATTCCGGGTTTTGTGGATTGTTTTGCATTCCGTAAACCAACTCGTTAAAGATGAGGAAGAGGGCATATGGCTTGATGCTTCCTACGGTAATATCATCATCACCATATTTACTGTCGTTAAAATGAAAACCTCCAAGTTTTCCTTTCAGCATAAGAATGGAAACAATTTGTTCGATATTGGTGTTTGGAAGGTGGTGTCCTAAATCTACCAAGGTATAGGCGCGTTCACCACAACCGTTAGCAAGCATTAACGAGGTTCCCCAATCTTGAATAACGGTACTGTAGAAGTACGGCTCATAAGGTTTATACTCGATAAACATTTTCCAATCAGCCGGCATATCTTCATAGATCGAGATCAAGCTGTTTTGGGTATGGGTTAATGCAGTTTGAAAGTTGTTTTGCCCGGGAAAAGAAGCCCCGTCAGCCAACCAAACGGTTAAGCTTTTTGATCCTAGTTTATTTCCGATCTCTACAACTTCTTTGTTGTGCGCAATTGCCTGCTCACGTACAGCGGCACTGGTATTACTCAGCGAACCGTACTTATAGGTTTCCTTTTGATTTTTTTGATCCTGAAAGGTGTTGCTGTTTACCGCATCAAACTTGATCTTGTTGATCGCAGCGAGTTCTTTTATCGCATTATAATCCTCAGGCACATCCCAAGGAATGTGTAATGAAACAGCTCCTGCGGTTTGGGTAAGCTTATGAATAAGCCCGATGTCTTCAATCTTTTGCTCTAAAGAAGCAGGTTCTCCTCCGTAAGAGAATCTTCCGAAGCGGGTTCCACCGGCCCCTAATGCCCAGCTAGGAATCGCCACTTGAAAATCGGCTAATTTTTGAATAACCTGATTAACATCAATGTTAGATTTCGACAACGTTTGAGTTAGGAAATCGAATTGGGATTTATGAGTAGAAAGGTTTTTTGCGTTGAGATCTTGTAGTTGTTGTGTTTCGATATTCATGGAAGACAATTTTGGAGGATATTAAATTAACAGAAACTCCTGAGACTAAAAACAGAATCTGGAGTTTCTGATAATTAAAAACAATTCAATTAAAATTAGCGTACAAAAGCATTAGCCATACCACCGTCAACATTGATGGTATTTCCGGTACTTTTTTGCAGTACGCCCACACAAGCAAAAACTCCATCTGCTATATCATCTGGCAGGATGATCTCATTAAGCAAATTGCGTTTTGCATAGTGTGCAGGTAAATCTTTGACTTCTATGCCGTACGCTTTTGCACGACCTTCAGCCCAAGCTCCTTCCCAGATTTTGCTACCTACAATAACACCATCAGGGTTTACGGTATTTACACGTATTTTATCACTGCCTAATTCTGCTGCGAGTAAACGTGTCATATGTTGTTGAGCGGCTTTTGCAGTACCATAACCCACGTTATTAGGTCCTGAAACAAGTCCGTTTTTACTTGCGATATTCACAATATCACCGCCTAAGCCTTGCTTGCGCATAATCGCAACACCTTCCTGAGCCATTAAGAATTGCCCTTTAACAAGCACATTCTGTAATAAATCCCAATCTTTTTGAGTGGTGTCTTCTAAAGCTTTAGAAATTGCTAATCCCGCAGAGTGAATTACAATATCTACACCACCAAAGGCTAAACAAGCTTCTTTGTAGGCTTTTTTAATCGCTTCTTCGCTGGTAACGTCACAAACGGCACCGGCAACTTGATCTTTTTTATACGTCGCAACAGCTTCTTTTAAGGCTTCGTCGCTCATATCGGTAAGTACCACATTGGCACCTTCAGCAACAAGTTTATCTGCGATCGCTTTACCAATTCCGCCGGCAGCACCGGTAACTAAAGCTACTTTACGAGAAAGGGGTTGCTCTTTAGGCATACGTTGCAATTTTGCTTCTTCAAGCAACCAATATTCGATGTCAAATGCCTCTTGGCGTGGTAATGAAGTGTAGCTGGTAATCGCTTCTGCACCACGCATTACGTTAATCGCGTTGATGTAGAATTCGCTTGCTACACGTGTGGTTTGTTTATTTTTAGCAAAGCTGAACATTCCCACTCCCGGAAAAATGATGATCACAGGGTTAGGATCACGCATCGCCGGGCTGTTATCGTGTTTGCAGCTTTCGTAATAGTCTTTATATTCTTGACGGTATTGTTCAAAAGAAGGTTCTAATTTAGCTAGCACCGCTTCGGTATCGTCAAGATCTGCATCTTTATCTAAGTCTAAGATCAATGGTTGAATCTTGGTGCGCAAAAAGTGGTCTGGGCACGAAGTTCCCATTGGAGCTAATTTATCAAGATCATTGCTGTTGATAAACTGAAGTACTGTGTCACTATCAGTAAAATGACCTATCATTCGGTTTTCAGAAGAAGCAAGTCCGCGTAGAAGTGGCATTAATTTAGCAGCCTGATCTTTACGCTGATCTGCCGGTAAACTTTCAATTTTTTGCCCACCAAACACGCTTCCGTTTTCTTTTACCTTTTTCTCAATATAAGAAGAAGCTTTTTCGATCACTTCAAGGCTATTGATATAGCACTCATAAGAAGTATCTCCCCACGTAAAAAGTCCGTGGCTTCCTAAAACAATTCCGCGTATTCCAGGGTTTTCATTCAGGCATTTTTCCAGTTGAAGACCAAGGTCAAATCCCGGACGTTGCCAAGGCACCCAACCCATTGTATCTCCCCAAATTTCTTTGGTGATTTTCTCACTATCTTCAGCTGCAGCAATGGCAATAAGTGCATCAGGATGCAGGTGATCGATGTGTGCAAAAGGAAGTAATCCGTGAAGTGGCGTATCAATAGAAGGTGCTTTCGAGTCTAAATCATAAATACAATGATTAAAAAGCCCAACCATACGGTCTTCATCTTCGAGACCGCCGTAAACATTTTTAAGATTTCTCAGACGCTCTGTATAAAGGCCTGCAATACCTTGTCTGGTTAAAGTTCCTATATCTCCACCAGAACCTTTTACCCACATTACTTCTACATCTTCATTGGTAAGAGGGTCTTTCTCTATGGTTTTACAGCTGGTATTACCGCCGCCGTAATTTGTTATTCTTAAATCTGCGCCAAGGATGTTTGAGCGGTATAAGAATAAAGCAACCTGATCGTCGCCTAATTCTGCCGCCTTTTGTTCATCCCAAAGATAATCTACGTGGCTAAAAGTTTTTTCCATTTTTAGTTTGTAAAGGTTAAAGCATCTGTTTCAAAAATAGATGTTAACAAATAGGATAGCATCCTGTGCTGTACTGCAACATAAATCTTTTAATACGCTAATCTTTTGATTAGTTTTACAAAACACAAACAAACACACGCTTATCGCATTATGTCTCAAAATGTTCACATTAGTATTAATGAAGACTCCCGTATACCCAAATACAAGCAAATTGTTGATTCGATTATTGATGATGTTGCCAAGGGGAAATTAAAAATAGGAGAGAAGATCCCATCGATTAATGAATTGAGCGAGTCTGCCTATTTGAGTAGAGATACGGTAGAGAAAGCGTATAAGATTCTTAAAGAGCGGAAGGTGATTATTTCGGTTAAAGGAAAAGGCTATTACACCGCAAAAACCGAATTGATCTCTAAGATCAATGTATTCTTTTTAGTGAACAAGCCCAGCTCTTACAAGATGATGATCTTTAATCATTTTGTGAACACCCTAGGCGTTAATGCGCACGTTAACCTATACATTTATCATTGTGAAGAGTCGTTGTTTGTGAATGCGATTGAGAAGAATCTGGGAGCGTATAACTATTATGTTATCATGCCTCATTTTAAGGATAACGATTTTAATCACGTCAGTTTTACTCCTGAAGTTTTAAAAGCGATCGAACGTATTCCCAAAGATCAATTGTTGATGGTAGACAATACAAAACCAGAGATCAAAGGGAACTACGGTTCTATTTATCAAGATTTTAAGGAGGATATTTACAATGCCTTGATCGAGGGAAAAGAGAAACTAAAGAAGTATGAAAAATTGATATTGGTTTATCCCGAGAAACTCAGTCATCCTTATCCACGACGCATTCTACACGGGTTTAGACAGTTTTGTATGCAATATGATTTTGAATATGAAATTCTAAACGAGATTTATGAAGATATGGAGTTTGAAGGCAAAGACGTCTATATTACTATTGAAGAAATGGATCTTGTAAATCTGGTGCGTCAAATACGTGAGCGCAACCTGACTATGGGTAAAGATGTTGGCGTGATCTCTTATAATGAAACGCCGCTTAAAGAATTGCTTGGCATCACGGTGATCAGTACAGATTTTAAGGCAATGGGAGAGACGGCTGCTTATATGGTGCTCAAGAATAAAAAGGAAAAAGTAAAGAACGTTTTTAAGTATATCGAGCGCAACTCGGTATAAGTAGTTTTTAAATAACTGTAATCAATACGCTTATCAGAACAGTACAGGATGCCTTACTTAAAAGGGCATTGTATTTTTAGGCAGAATTATCAATTTGTATGATGCATTTTTGCCAAAAATTACGACTTGTACTCGTTGCTTCTTGTTTTTTTATTTGCTGTTTTGCTAGCGCACAGCTGCGACTTCCCGCATTAGTTGGGGATCATATGGTTTTGCAGCAGAACGCAAACGTTACCTTATGGGGATGGAGCGCTCCTAACCAAAAAATCCAGATTCAGGTTGGTTGGCAGGCAGAGGCGTTGGAGGCCACCGCAGATAATTCAGGAAACTGGTCTGTAAATGTGGCTACGGTTACAGCTGGCGGACCATATTCAATCAAAATTTCGGGTGAAGATAGCATCGAATTGCAAGACGTGATGCTGGGAGAAGTCTGGCTATGCTCAGGGCAGTCTAATATGTTTTTTCCTCTAGGGAAAGATGCACGAAGCTCCTGGCGCACCGGGATTATTGATTCTGAAAAGGAAATCGCTCAAGCTCAATTGCCCAATCTTAGACTATTTACAGTGGCTACTGCAGCAGCACAAGAACCGCTTCTTGATGTTAAGGGACATTGGCAACAGTGCACTCCAGAAACTGCTGCAGATTTTTCAGCTGTAGCTTATTTTTTTGGGCGTGATCTTCTTGAAGATCTTGAGGTACCTGTAGGTTTGATCAGTTCGTCTTGGGGTGGTACAAAAGTAGAATCCTGGATGCAAAAAGAGGTGTTGGAGCAGCACCCAGATTTTCAGCCTATTTTAGACAGAGAGGAGCTGAAGCAACACGCATATAAACAAGCTTTAGCAGCGTACAATAGCGCACAACAAGCAGGGACAACGCCACCTGAAAAACCCAAAAAAGCAGAAGCAAATAAAGCTCCCTACGTCTTGTATAATGCGATGATTCATCCGCTTTTGAACTATAAAATTAAAGGTGCTATTTGGTATCAGGGCGAAAGCAACGCAGATCGCGCCTATCAATACCGCAGTTTATTTCCGGCAATGGTAAAAAATTGGCGAGACCTGTGGGAGCAAGGAGATTTTCCGTTTTACTATGTGCAAATCGCACCGCATCATGGGCAGACTCCTGAAATACGAGAAGCTCAACTTCTGGCCTTAAACCGTATTCCAAATAGCGGAATGGTCGTAAGCGCAGATCACGGCAACCCAAAAGATATACATCCCCGCAATAAAAAACCTATAGGTAAACGGCTTGCCTCTTGGGCGTTAGCCAATACCTACTCCAAGAATATCGCGTTTTCTGGCCCGCTTTATGATCATTACTTGATCAAAGATGCAGTGATCGAAATCTATTTTAAGCACAGTAATGGGCTGAATATTAAAGGAGATGCCTTAAAAGACCTTGAGATTGCAGGTGCCGATGGTGTTTTTTATAAGGCCGAAGCGCAAATAGAAAATGATCATCTAGTTGTCTTTAGCAAAGCGGTGGAGCAACCTAAGGCTGTGAGGTTCGGTTGGAAAAACAGCCCTGAAGTACTTTTGTTTAACGCTCACGGTTTGCCGGCATCACCCTTTAGAACAGATGATTGGCCGCAGCCTACAATGCATAAATTATAAAAGATGAAGAAGATAAACGCATGCTATATACTATTAGTTTTATTGGGGTTGCAAATAAACGTACAGGCGCAACAGATCAAAAAGGTTTTTGATTTTGGCCAAGAACAACACCTGCCTGAAGCAACTTATGTAGGAACGGCTTTGCCCTATAATTCAGATATGCGCTATGGCTTTGATTTTGGTACCGCCTATCGTGTGGCTATGCAAGAGCAAGGTTTTACAGCTGGTATTCCGGTTTACTTTTCGGTAGATCTTCCTGAAGGAAATTATAAGGTTACCGTAACTTTATCAGGAAAAAATACCGAGATGACGGTAAAAGCAGAATCAAAGCGCTTATTTATTCCGCAGGAACAGATAGGTACTAAAGATGAGGTTACGCAGTCGTTTACCGTAAGTGTGTTTAACCCGATCATTGAAACCGGTAAGAAGGTAAAACTGAAAGACCGCGAACTCGTAAAATTAGATTGGGATCACAAACTCACTTTAGAGTTTTTGGGAACAAGTACGGTACAGTCTATTATCATTGAAAGTGTAGACACCAGAACTTTATTTCTCGCAGGAGATTCTACCGTGACAGATCAAGATCTGGAGCCTTGGGCTTCTTGGGGGCAATTTATAACGGCCTATTTAAACGAGGACATCGCTGTTGCCAATCAAGCTTCTTCGGGTGCTTCACTGGCGTCTTTTAGAGGAAGTCGAATCGAGAAGATCTTGAGCCAGTTGAAAGCCGATGATTTTGTTATAATTGAATTTGGTCATAATGATGAAAAGATCAAGGGCGAGGGTGGTGGTGCCTATGGTCTTTATACCGAAATAATGACCGATTTTATTCAGCGCATTAAAGAAAAAGGAGGTATTCCTATACTTAGCACACCTACACAGCGCAGAGCTTTTGACGGTAAAGAATTAGCTCCCACGCACGGCGAATTTCCCGATGCTATGCGAAAAGTAGCCAAAAAGGAAGCGGTCACTTTGATAGATCTTACAAAAATGACCACCAAAATGTATGAATCCTGGGGACCACAATTATCTAGAAAAGCCTTTGTACAGTATGCGGCAAATATGTTCCCTGGGCAAAGTGATGAACTTGAAGATAATACGCATTTTAGCAATTTTGGTGCTAATGAAGTTGCCCTTGCGGTTGTGAGTGGACTAAGAGCGAGTGATTCAGAATTGAAAAATTATATCGCAGAAGATACCCCAAAATACAATCCTAAAAGACCCAACAGTCCAGAAACGTATACCATACCCTTCAGCAGCTTGTTTGAAGCTTTAAAACCTGACGGAAATTAAAAATCTAATAACCACTTTATGAATTTAAAAACACGCTTATTTTCTATCTTTTTACTGGCGACGAGCACCTTTGTTTTTGCTCAGCAAACCGATAAAATAATGCTTTCGGGTCCCGATTTTGAACATCCTAAAACCTGGGATTTTAAAGTTTCTGAAGGTAATAACAGTGGTAAATGGTCTACCATAGAAGTTCCCTCACAATGGGAATTACAAGGGTTTGGTGAGTATACTTACGGTAGGTGGTATAAAGAATTGGAGCAAGATGAACCGAGTAAAGAAGAAGGTTTTTATAAGCTTGATTTTGAAATGCCGGCTTCAGCAAAAGGACAGCTTGTTACTATTCATTTTGGAGGTGTGATGACCGATACCGAAGTGAAAGTGAATGGAGAAGTCGTGGGACCTAAACATCACGGAGGTTTCTATGAGTTTGAATATGATATTACAGAGTTTCTGAAGTTTGGAGAAGAGAATATCTTAGAGGTTCACGTTTGGAAACACTCAGAAATTGGAAGCGTTAATAACGCAGAGCGAAAGGCCGATTGGTGGCTGTTTGGCGGGATTTATCGCCCGGTTTGGCTCGAGGTAAAACCACAAACACATATTGATCATATTGCAGTTGATGCGCAAATGGATGGCAGTCTAAAAGCTGTTGTCGATTTGGTGAATCCTTCAGAAAATCTAAAAATCCTTGCCTCGTTGCATCCGTTAGAAGGGAATGAAACTTTTGAGGTAAAAACCATTGACCTAACTGCCGAAACAGAGCAAACCATCGCTACACAATGGAGCGACGTAAAACTTTGGGATCCTGAAAATCCTAATTTATATACGCTGAAACTGGAATTACAAAAAAATGGGAAAACCGTGCATGAAGTTTCAGAACGCATTGGTTTTAGAACCTTAGATTTTAGAAAACGCGACGGTATTTATCTGAACGGAACCAAAATCGTGATGAAAGGAATTAACCGTCACAGCTTTTGGCCGGAAGGTGGCCGCAGTACCAGTAAACGCATCAGCGTGATGGATGTAAACCTGATCAAGGATATGAATATGAACGCAGTGCGTTTCCATTATCCGCCTGATGATCATTTTCTGGCAGCCTGTGATTCTTTAGGACTTTTTGTGCTCGACGAACTCGCCGGTTGGCAGAATGGGTACGATACCAAAACAGGAACGCAATTGGTTCAAGAAATGGTAGATCGTGATGTAAACCATCCTTCGGTGATCATTTGGGATCAGGGAAATGAAGGCGGATGGAACTACGAACTGGACGACGACTTTCAACAACACGACCCGCAAAACCGAATTGTAATCCATCCGTGGTCTGATTATAACGGTTGGGATACGCATCATTATCCAACCTATTTAACCGGTGTGCACCGCTTTGGAAGTGGAGAAAATGTATTTTTTCCTACCGAATTTATGCACGGAACTTATGACAACGGGATAGGAGCCGGACTCAAAGATTTCTGGGAACATTATAGTGAAAGTCCGTTGTTTGCCGGTGGATTTATGTGGGTGTATAGCGATGAAGCTGTGCTGAGAACCGACTGGACCGGCGAAGAGAAATTTGACTCCAAAGGCAACCTTGCTTCCGATGGTGTTTTAGGTCCGCATCGGGAGAAAGAAGGCAGTTTTTATACGGTGAAAGAAGTTTGGGCACCTGTACAATTTAAACCGAAAGCAATCACAGAAACCTTTGACGGAAGTTTCCTTGTCACCAATGCGTATTTATTTACCAACCTGAATACGGTGAAAATGGATTATCGGGTGATGGAAGCCGGAGCCGAAACAATGTACAATCCCAATACCAAGGCGACGGTTGTAACTTCTGGAGCGATCGATCTTCCGGATGCCGTACCCGGAGAAACCCGAAAGATCACAATGCCGGTAGCAGCGGATTTCTTTAAAGGAGATTGGCTTGAAATTACAGCAACAGATCAGCATGGGCGTGAGATTTATACCTGGACTTGGGCGATACATAAAGCAGATTATTTTGCTGATAAGTTGATCTATCAAGAAGCGGTTAAGAAATCGGCGAAAGCTACACAAGAAGAAAATCTGGTTACTTTAAAAAGTGAAAAAGTCACCTTAAAACTGAATACCAAAACAGGGTATATCACAGAAGTAAACAGCCAAAAAAGGAATATTCCTTTTGTAAACGGTCCCAAACCCATTGGGATGAAAGCTGAAGTAGAAAAGGTTACCTTAACCCAGGAGGATAAGAATGCAGTTTGCCGAATAGATTATAACGGTGGGATAGATCACATTACCTGGACGATGTATCCTGATGGCCGTGTACATATGGAAATGATTGCACTTAAAAATGCAGGTCGCAACAGTGGTTTTGACGGGGCATTTTATGAAGGCGATATCGACAAATTTGGGATCACCTTTGACTTTCCTGAAGAAGGCGTTGAAGGCATAACACTATTTGGTCGCGGGCCTTATCACACGTGGCGTAATCGCTTACAAGGTATTGAGTACGGTATCTGGGAAAAAGAATACAACACTACCATTACAGGAGAGAGTTTTGAAAATATGATTTACCCGGAGTTTAAAGGGTTTTATGCAAATTTCCTTGCTGGAAATCTTCAGGCAGGAGACAATAGCTTTAAGGTGTTTAGCGAGAGCGATAAATTATTCTTGCGTTTATTTACACCAGATGAAGCTCAAAACGGATTTAGAGGCAGTCATTTTCAGCCTTCATTTCCTCCGGGGAATATCTCTTTTATGTATGAGATTCCGGGGCAACGTGCCTTTAAACCTTTATCGCAACAAGGTCCTAGCAGTCAGCCTTCAAATATTAGGATCAAAAGTGGTGACGACGGGATCTCGATGAAACTTTGGTTTGACTTTAGAACAGATGTAGACTTTAAATAATTATAGATATGAGAATACTTTCAGCATTTTTAGTGCTTTTTTCAGCAGTACTTTTTACGAGTTGTGACACTGCGCAAGCGCAACAACCTACCGTGTATTGCGTGGGTGATTCTACAGTTAAAAATGGAAGCGGTAAAGGAGATGGCGGTCTTTGGGGCTGGGGCGATTTTATTGGTCAGTTTTTAGATACCACAAAAGTTAAGGTAGCAAATCACGCTTTGGGTGGGACGAGCAGTCGTACCTTTCAAAGCAAAGGGCTTTGGCAGCCGGTGTTAGACAGTTTACAAAAAGGTGACTATGTGTTGATTCAGTTTGGACATAACGATAGCGGAGCGCTTAATGATGATTCTCGCGCACGCGGAACCATCAAAGGAACCGGCGAAGAAACTGAAGAAATAGACAATATGCTTACCGGTGAGCATGAAGTTGTACACAGTTATGGCTGGTACATTCGTAAAGTGGTTACCGAAGCAAAGGCTAAAGGAGCTATTCCTGTAGTTATGGCGCCAATTCCGCGCAATGACTGGAAGGATGGTCAAGTACCGCGTAATGATAAAAGCTATGGCGGTTGGGCAAAACAAATCGCTGAAGAAGAGGGAGTAACTTTCATCAATCTTAATGATAAAATGGCTTCTGCAATGGAAGCTCAAGGTGAAGATGCAGTAACCGGAAACCTTTTTTACAAGCGGGACCACACGCATACTTCGGCTAAAGGAGCGGTTTTAGCAGCTTCTTTGATCGCAGAAGGACTTCAGGAAAGTGATAATTCGTTAAAAGAATATGTGCTTGAAAATCCTGAGATCACGCTTCCGCGAAAGCGCAATTTGTTCATCATCGGAGATTCTACAGTGGCCAGCAACGGCCAGGACGGTAAAGTAGGTTGGGGTGTGTATTTTTCACAGCATGTAGACACGACCAGAATGACCGTTTATAATAAAGCGCGAGGCGGAAGAAGCAGCCGTACTTTTAGATACGAAGGGCTTTGGGATGAAGTGAAAGAGCGTTTAGAACCCGGAGATTTTGTGTTGATGCAATTTGGGCATAATGATGGCGGGCGTGTAGATCAGCCTAAATATCGGGGTTCTCTAAAAGGGATGGGTGATGAAACTCAAGACGTCCAGCGCGATAGTACAGGTATCGAAACCGTGCATACCTACGGCTGGTATATGAAACAATACATCAAAGAGACCGAAGCAGCCGGAGCTACACCAATCGTATTGAGTATGATTCCGCGTAACGAATGGCCTAACGGAAAGGTGGAACGCCCAACCGAATCCTATGTGAAATGGGCTAAAGAAGCAGTAGATCAGGCCGGCGGACATTTCTTAAATCTAAATGAAGCGGTAGCTCAGAAATACGAAGCTATGGGTAAAGAAAAAGTAGCTGAGTTTTTCCCGGATGATCATACGCACACGAGTCACGACGGAGCAAAATTAAATGCGCTCACCGTAGCAGAATTGATCGAAGGCTTACGCCAGTCGGAGTTACGGGATTACATTTTTATCAAAAAAGACGAATAGTTATTAAGCCTCAAAAGCATTTACAAAGCCCGGATTTCCGGGCTTTTTTTATAGAATAGATTGATTGCTGTTAACATATTCTGATGGCGTCATTTGAAATTGTTTCTGAAAGTTACGACCAAAACTCGTAGCCGAATTATAACCTACGATTTCTGCAACTTCATAAATCTTGTAATTCTCGGTTTTGAGCAGTTCTGCGGCCTTTTTAAGGCGGGAGATATTGATGAGTTCGTTCGGACTTAAATTAGTGATTTCGGCAATTTTGCGATACAAGGTAGAACGACTCATATGCATGATTTCGGCCAGAGTTTCAACATTCAAATTAGAGTCGGCCATATTATTGGCAATAGTCTCATCTAGTTTTTTGATGAAAGCGTCGTCTGTTTTGGTATTGGCCATACTGCGCATATGCGCTAGAGGAGAAGTCGCATAATGCTGCATAATGTGCTTGCGATTCTCGATGAGGTTCGCCACTTGTTTCTTTAGGAAATCTACCGAGAAGGGTTTGCCTACATAGGCATCTGCACCAGACTCAAGACCTTCAATTTTAGCCGAAAGCGCATTTTTTGAAGTGAGTAGAATCACAGGGATATGACTGGTTTCTATATTGGTCTTTACTTCACGGCACAAGGTAAAGCCGTCTTTTACAGGCATTGCAATATCACTAATTACCAGATGCGCACTATGCTCTTCAAGCAATTGTAAAGCTATTTCACCATTGGGAGCGGCGTAAACCTGATAGGTTTCTTGAAGTTCTTTGGTCACAAATTCCCGGAGGTCTTGATTATCTTCTGCTACAATTACCACAGGTTTTGTTTCTGCGGAAGGTTTAACCGGTTTTTCGGGAGTTTTAAGAGGTTCTTCGGTTTCTGATTTAGGATCGAAGAGTTCAAAATGTTTCTTTTGATGCAGCGGAAGCGTAACGACAAAAGTATTTAAGCCATCGTTCTTTGTTTGAAGTTTTAGGCTGCCGTCGTGCATCTCGCTAAGCGAATGTGCCAGAGACAAACCAATCCCGGTACCTGCCTGATTTTGTCCTTCAGATAAGCGATAAAAAGGTTCAAAAATCTTTTGCTTCATCGTCTCGGGAATCAAGTATCCGTCATTTTTTACAATGATGCTAAAGTCTGTTTCGGTCTTTTCCAGTTGAAGATAAATATGCTTTTCACCATATTTGATTGCGTTACTCATCAGGTTACTCAATATTTTTTTCAGAGCCTCAGGATCAACAATTGCATTAACGTCAGATGCGAGATCAAGATGAAGTTGCATTTCCTTATCAGCTATTGCTTCGGTAAAGCGACTTTGGGTTTTGTGTACCAACTGGCTCACATCGGTCTTTACAAAAGAGAGGCTCATATTTTCAATTTCGGTCTTTCTAAAATCGAGTAGCTGATTCACCAGGTTAAGAATACGGTTGGTATTCTTGTTCATGATTTTTAGATTATCGGCGATTTCCGGATAAGCATCTTTGTACTTGAGAATTTTCTCTAACGGACTTTT
Organism: Leeuwenhoekiella sp. CH_XMU1409-2; assembly: GCF_037029365.1. Taxonomy (NCBI): domain Bacteria; kingdom Pseudomonadati; phylum Bacteroidota; class Flavobacteriia; order Flavobacteriales; family Flavobacteriaceae; genus Leeuwenhoekiella; species Leeuwenhoekiella sp. CH_XMU1409-2. The sequence goes on from NZ_JAYMEI010000009.1 coordinate 48,627, forward strand.
TATAAGCGTTAGTGGTGTGCGAATCTCGTGTGAGATATTGGTGAAAAATTCAATTTTAGCCTGGTATACTTCTTTTTCTTTTTTGTCGTTGGCTTGCTTGATTCTTCGGTTATTTTTACGGGCGAGGTATAAATGGTAAACTCTAAAAACGGCTACAATGCCTAAAATCGCAAAAACAACATAACACACAAAAGCAAGATTGGTAAGGTAAAAAGGAGGCAGGATCTCTATAGCAAGTGGTTTGCTTTCTTCGCTCCAGACACCGTTACTGTTACGCGCTTTAACTTTTAAGGTGTAATTGCCGGGATTCAGTTTTGTAAAATGTACCGTGTTGTTATTTCCCAGATCGATCCAGTCATTAGACAAGCCATCGAGTTTGTACCAATAGCGCGTCATTTCTGGCGCTGTATAATCTAACGCAGCAAAATCAATACTAAACGAGGAGTCCTCTGGCCCTAAAACAAGTTTGTCAAGACTCGCCATAGACTCAAGTAGAATATCACCTTCTTCTTGCACAGCGATCTCTTTATTGTTGATCTGCAAGCCTGTCAAATATAAGGGTGCTTTATGAGCATCTTGGATAAAACTGGCAGGATCAAAGCGTATCATTCCATTAACGCTACCTGCGTAAATGCGACCTTGTTCATCTTTATGAATACTATTGTAATTGAATTGATTTCCTAAAAGCCCCTGAGCTTTGGTAAAGGTTTTAATGCCTTTAAGTTCCGGGTCAAAAGCGGTGAGTCCATTGGCAGTGGTTGCCCATAAATTACCCTTATCATCTTCGACGATGGCATAAAACACATTACTGGGAAATCCATCTTTTGTGGTGAAGGTTTCAAAAGTTTCGGTTTGTGGATTAAATAGATTGAGTCCGCTTTCAGTAGTAACCCATAGGCGCTGCGTATCATCTTCAAAGATTCCGTTAATATGATTATGACTTATGGTTTTATCTTGTGCATTTTCTTCTTGATAATAGCCTTTTTCTCCGGTTTTTGGATTGTAGTAGTACAAGCCAGCCCAATAGGATCCGGCCCATAACACGCCATTATGATCTTCTATAAAAGAGGTATAATGATAATTTTCAGGAAACTGATCACAAAGGATAAAGCTATCGGTTTTAGGGTCATAATATTTTACACCCCGTACGGTTGCCGCGTAAATTCGACCGCTACTGCTCTTGATGAGGGAGAATACAAAATTATTGCGCTCTTTCCCTAAATTACCAACTTGGTAATGTTTGAGTACGCGATTGGTATTAATGTCGATAACATCAATCCCGTTATCAAAAAAGCTTACCCAAATACGGTCACCATCAGGCATCAAAGCGTGTATGTTGTGATGCGTTAAAATACCGCCATCCTCTTTTGACTTAAAGTTGGTAAAACGGTCTGTTTTAGGGTTGTATTTACTCATTCCGTTATCTTCGGTACCTATCCACAACATCCCGTTTTGGTCCTCTTTAATTTCTCTTACCGCATTACCTACGATGGCATTTTGACCGGGTTTTGGAAAGTATTTTTTAAAGAAGCGATACGCAGGTGCGAAATAATTAATTCCGCCAAAATAGGTTCCCGCCCAAACGCCACCATTATTATCTACAGTTAACGTATAGACTGCATTGTCTGAAAGCGCATAACGGTCACTGATGTTTTTTTTGAGATTGGTATAAGCTTTAGTTTTGATGTTGAAAATATGAATTCCTGATTCTGAAGCAACCCATAGCTCATCATCGTTTTTTAGCACCAGATCGTGAATGTAAAACGGATTTTCAACCGGAAGGAACGGGCGTGATTCTTTGGTTTTTAAATCAAAAGCCAGTACTCCAAAATTGTGCGTACCCATCAATATGGTGCGCTCATCAAGCATCAATAATTTATTGATGTTAAATGCCGAAAGCTCGATGTTGTCTATATGAAAGCCTAAATGTTTAAAACTCGCGTCAGTCGGGTCATAGCGGTACAACTCGTCAAGGCTGGAAACAATAATGCCATCATCAGGAGTTTTTAAGAGTTTGGTCGCAACAAAATAATTGCTGGTAGGAAAGTCTGAGGTTTTATGGTTTGCTGTGTCGTATTTATAAAGCGTACCATTACCAATGTACCAGATATTACCGTCGCCATCGTACTCCAGGTCTTGAATGATGATGTCTTCGGTTCCCTCTAATAAAGTGAAATTCTCAAGTTTATAATCGTATCTAAATAAACCATTATCTGTTCCTGCATAAATATTGCCGTCGTACTCTAAAAGCGATTCTACATAATTTCCTAATAAATGCTTTTGATCATTGGGTTTATTCTGAAATCGTTTGAAGGCATATCCGTCAAAGCGATTGAGACCATCTTTGGTCCCAAACCATAAAAATCCTTTAGAATCCTGAAGGGAAGACAAAACGGTGTTGTGCGACAAACCGTTTTCTACCGTGTAATGTTCAAAATAGTAGTCCTGACCTAAGAGCAGTTGCGTCGAAAATAGGAGTGAAAAAAGCGAATAAATAATGTATTTCAAAACCTGAATATTTATGGGTTAAAAGATACAGCTATCAAAACAATAATACAGTTCAGCATCTCAACATATCGTCTCACAATACCCGTGAAATTTAAAAATATGCTGATTTTGAATGAATTTAATACCAAATTGATACGAAATCCTGATAAAATTAGGTGATTCTATAACGTACTTTGAAAAACAAATGTATGGTGTTCTTCAGAATTACAACGTTGTAATTTATAGAGACGTCCATTTTAATCCTAGTATTTAAGATGAAAAAAATTAAAGTTTTAGCCATTTTGGCTTTTGCTACATCGACACTCACGGCACAGTGGAAACCGGCCGGAGACAAGATCAAAACCAAATGGGCGTCCCAAATTGATGTCAATAACGTGTTGCCAGAATATCCACGGCCAATTATGGAGCGTGATGCTTGGCAAAACCTAAATGGTCTTTGGGAATATAGTATTCAGAAAAAAGGAGCTGCTGCTCCTAAAAGTTTTGATGGAGAAATTTTGGTACCCTTTCCGGTAGAGTCAAGTCTTTCTGGCGTGATGAAAGAAGTGGGTGCAGATCAAGAGGTATGGTATAACCGAGAATTTACAGTTCCTTCAAATTGGAAGAATAAAGAAGTAGTATTGCATTTTGGTGCGGTTGATTGGGAAACCGAAGTTTGGTTGAACGGAGTGAAAATAGGTTCGCATACCGGAGGGTTTACGCCATTCTCATTTGATATTAGTCCGTTTTTAAAGAGCGGAAAACAAGAGCTCACCGTTAAGGTTTGGGATCCTACCAGCGACGGTCCTCAACCCAGAGGAAAGCAAGTGAAAAATCCTGACGGAATCTGGTACACACCGGTAACCGGGATTTGGCAAACGGTTTGGTTAGAGCCTGTGAGTAAAAAGCATATCGAAGAGGTACACACGACTCCAGATATTGATCAAAGCACGATCTCTTTTGAAGTGGCCGCTGCAGGAACTACATACGGTGATGTTGTTGAGGTTAGTATTCTTGACGGAAATAAAACCCTTGCAACCACTAAGGCAGCCGTTGGTGAACCTATTGTGATGGCTGTTCCGGATGCTAAATTATGGTCGCCAGAATCTCCGTTTTTATACGATACTAAAATCACACTTCTAGACCACGGAAAGACTCAGGATGCGGTTGAGGGTTATTTCGCAATGCGTAAGATCTCTAAGAAAAGAGATGATAAAGGCATTATGCGTATGCAACTGAATAATAAGGATTACTTTCAGTTTGGTCCGCTTGATCAAGGTTGGTGGCCTGACGGTTTATACACCGCACCAACTGATGAGGCGCTTAAATACGATATTGTAAAAACCAAAGAATACGGTTATAATATGATACGTAAACACGTGAAAGTGGAGCCTGCACGCTGGTATACGCACTGTGATCGTTTGGGTATTTTAGTTTGGCAGGATATGCCTAACGGTGATAATTCGCACGACTGGCAAAATCGCGATTACCATAAAGGAAACGAGTTTGAGCGCAGCGCGCAATCAGAAGCGATCTACCGTAAAGAGTGGAAAGAAATAATGGATTATCTCTATTCATATCCAAGTATCGTGATCTGGGTGCCATTTAATGAATCTTGGGGGCAATTCAAGACTGTTGAAATTACAGATTGGACCAATGAATATGATCCTTCTCGTTTGGTAAATTCTGCTAGTGGAGGTAATTTCTTCCAGACCGGTGACATTCTGGATTTACACCATTATCCTGCGCCTAATATGTATTTGTACGATGCCAATCGTGTGAATGTAATAGGAGAGTATGGAGGAATCGGACTTCCACTGGAAGGACATCTTTGGAAAACCGGAAACAATTGGGGTTATGTAAAATTCAATAACTCAAAAGAGGTAACTGATGAATATGTAGCTTATGCAGAAAAGCTGAAAGAACTTGTAAGCGCCGGATTCTCTGGAGCGATCTACACACAAACTACCGATGTAGAAGGAGAGATTAACGGTTTAATGACTTACGATCGCGATATAGATAAGTTAGATGTCAAGCGCGTTAATAAGATCAATACCGAAGTGATCAATGCGCTTAATGAATAGGCTTCAGCATAACATTTAAAATTGGAAATCAGGATTTTCTAAAACGGGAATCCTGATTTTTTGATTTGAAAAGAATACATTTACAACAAAAGTAAAACGTTTTAGTTTTTTAAACATGTTACACCAGATACAACCATTAGGTAGAAAGATTTGTCTTTTTTCTACACTTTCACTTTTCTTCATCAATTGTAAAAATGATTCGGCTTCTGAAAATCAGACTGCTTTAGAAACACCACAAAAACCCAATATTGTAGTAATTATGGCAGACGATCTAGGTTTTTCAGATCTAGGCTGTTACGGTGGGGAAGTAGATACTCCGGCCTTGAATGGTCTTGCAGAAAATGGCTTACGCTTCAATGCCTTTTATAACACGTCGAGATGTTGCCCTTCTCGCGCGGCATTACTCACCGGGCAATATCCGCATCAGGCGGGGATAGGTCAGATGACGATGGATCGTAACCTTCCGGGATATCGAGGTCGACTTGATGAACAAACCGTAACCCTAGCTGAAGTTTTAAAAACTGCCGGCTATCAAACCGGAATGGTGGGGAAGTGGCACGTTTCACCAACAGAAAATTTGGGTGGAAATGAGCAGCTCGAGTGGTTAAATCATCAGACAGAAAAGGAAACGTTTTCAGATTTAGATACCTATCCTACAGCGCGTGGTTTTGATAAATACTACGGAAACATTTGGGGAGTGGTAGATTATTTTGATCCGTTTGCTTTGGTAAATGGTACAGAGCCGGTAAAAGAGGTTCCAAAAGATTTCTACTATACTGATGCCATCGGCGATTCTGCCGTTGCTTATGTTGACCATTTTGTAAGAGAAGAAAAGCCCTTTTTTCTTTATGTGGCCCATTGTGCACCGCATTGGCCCTTAATGGCACCCGAGGAAGAAATCAAGAAGTATGAGCAGGTCTACGACGAAGGCTGGCAAAAAATTAGAGAAGAACGCTATAAAAAACTTATTGAGAAAGGTATTTTTAAAGGAGACACAACCAAACTTTCTGAGTTTATGTTTCCCGACTTGAAGTGGGCAGAAAATGAGAATGAAAACTGGGATTCCCGTGCGATGGCGGTTCACGCCGCAATGATTGATCGAATGGATCAAAACATCGGGAAACTCATTGACAAGTTGGAAGCAACCGGCCAACTTGATAATACCGTAATTATGTTTATGTCAGACAATGGGGCAAGTTCTGAGCGTCCTTCACAATACGGCATTGGTTTTGACCGTCCTTCAGAAACACGTGATGGGCGCGAAATTCACTATCCTGTAAAGAAAAGTGAAGAACATCTTCCGGGACCAGAAACAGTGATGTCTGGTATTGGTCCGGTTTGGGCAAATGTGGCCAACACTCCGTTTAGATACTGGAAGGCCCGCGTTTATGAAGGTGGAATCACTTCGCCTTTCATTGTACACTGGCCGGCAGGAATCAAAGAACAGGGCATTGTGAAATCACAGGCAGCGCATATTATTGATATTATGCCTACCTTATTGGAGCTTTCAGGAGCGACTTATCCGGAGGAATTCAATGGAAATACGATCGACCCGTATATGGGAGAAAGTATGGTTTCGGCTTTTACAAATACAGAAGAAGCACCGATTAATGAAACGCTATTTTGGGAGCATTTTGGTGCAGCAGCCTTACGTCAGGGCGATTGGAAACTCGTTAAGCTTGACGGTAATGCAGATTGGGAATTGTATAATCTGAAAGAAGATCGTACAGAAATGAATAATCTCGCAGCAAAATATCCTGAGCGTTTAAAAGCGATGCAAGAAGAATGGAATACTATGGCCAAGGCAACAGATGTATTCCCGAATTAATTTGAAAATTTGAAAAGTATGAGAAGTATACGTGAAGTCATTCTAGCTTTGTTTTTGCTTATCTCTACGCTTACGTATGCAGGTAAATTAGAAACGGTTACCACGCACAGCGCTGCGATGAATAAAGACATTAAAGCAATGGTTATAACTCCAGATGCTTACGATACCTCAAAAGAATATCCTGTGGTTTATTTGCTCCACGGCCATTCCGGAAATTATACCGAGTGGCCAAAGCGAGCTCCACAATTGCTGGAATTGGCAGACACGTATCAGATGATTTTTGTGAGTCCTGACGGAAATTATAACAGTTGGTATTTTGACAGCGAGATAAAACCTGAAAGTCAATATGAGACTTATGTAGCTGAAGAATTAGTGGTGTGGATAGACAAGACCTACAATACCATAAAAGACCGAACCGGAAGAGCCATTACCGGCTTGAGTATGGGCGGTCACGGTGCGTTGTATCTGGCTTTTAAACATCAGGATGTTTTTGGCGCTGTGGGAAGTATGAGTGGAGGCGTAGACATTACACCCTTTCCAAATAACTGGGAAATTTCAGAATATTTGGGAACATATGCAGCGCATCAAGAACGTTGGGAAGCCAATAGCGTGATCAATATGACATCATTGTTAACGCCCAATGCCTTACAACTCATAATTAGTTGCGGGACGGCAGATTTCTTTTATGATGCCAATGTAAAACTTCATAACAAACTGGAGTATATGAATATTCCGCACCGATTTTTAACTACGCCCGGTGGTCATACGTGGGATGTTTGGCGGGATGCGATCAAGTATCATTTGCTGTTTTTTGATGCTTATTTCAAGCCTTGATCACTATAGAACTTTGATCTTAGAACAGCATATTTAAATCAAGCTTCAACATTTAATTTTTGATTTAAAGAAAAACGTTTAGATTTACAAAAGTAAAACGTTTTAGTGAAAACGATATCGAGATCGTTTTCGTTAAAAAGCAAACAAGTATAAAAAGTTTTAAAATTTAGAATTCTTGTACTACAACGATTGTGTAGTGCGATGATTTTAAAAAGCACAGATTCAAATAGTTTATAATGAATAAAACGCAAGCAACTCCGGTTGTACCTAAAAAATTACTACTTCCTTTTATTTTGGTGACCTCGTTATTTGCCCTTTGGGGTTTTGCAAATGCGGTTACAGATCCTATGGTTCAGGCTTTTAAAAAGGTGTTAGAGTTGTCCAATTCACAAGCCGCCTGGGTACAGATGGCTTTTTACGGAGGATATTTTTGCATGGCGCTTCCGGCCGCTTTATTTGTACGTAAGTTCTCGTACAAATCTGGAGTTCTGGTTGGTCTCACGCTCTACGCCGGCGGCGCCTTATTATTTTATCCCGCAGCAACTACAGGACTTTTCTGGTTTTTCTGTTTGGGCTTGTATATTCTAACCTTTGGTCTGGCATTTTTAGAGACTACAGCAAACCCTTACATCTTAGCGATGGGTGATCAAAAAACGGCAACCCAACGTTTGAACTTAGCACAGGCTTTTAATCCCGTAGGGTTGATCGTAGGCTTACTCGCGGCAAAGTTTTTTGTACTTGATCTATTGCAGTCTGATGATGTTGAGAACTTTTCGGCTCTGCCCGAAGCACAAAAGTTATTGATCAAATCTGCAGATCTTATGGTAATTCGTAATCCATACGTGATCTTAGGTCTGGTTGTTTTAGCGATCTTGATTCTTATCGCCGTAAATAAAATGCCTCAGGCTAAAGGAGATGGGGAAATACCTAGTGTTAAAGATACTTTTGCAGAGCTTTTTAAAAATAAGAAATATACGCTCGGAGTACTTTCTCTGGTGCTGTATATGGGCGCACAAATTGGCTGCTGGACCTATATTTATCAATATGCCGAGTCTAAAGGAATTTCCAGTTCTACCGCTGCAAATTATCAATTAGGAGCTTTTGTTTTGTTCACCGTGGGGCGTGCTATAGGTACCTATTTGCTCAAGTTTATGAGTTCAGGGAAACTCCTGAGCTATTTTTCAGCTCTTGGTGGGGTATTCACCTTAGGAGCTGTGATTTTAGAGGGAACCGTAGGACTCTATAGTTTAGTGATGGTATCCTTGTTCCTTTCGGTAATGTTCCCTACGATTTATGGGATCGCTTTAGAGGGTTTAAAAGAAGATCAATCAAAAATTGGTGCCGCAGGTTTGGTTATGGCCATTGTAGGTGGCGCGCTTTTACCAAAACTTCAAGGAATGATTATCGACCTTGGTGGCGTTGGTGTTAACGATATCACCGTTTTAGGCCTTTCTGAAATGAACCTTTCGTTCTTACTGCCGGTGCTTTGTTTTACGCTTATCGCGATCTACGGAGTCTGGATTCATAGAAAACATAACATTGCCGAAACAGTTTAATGTTGCTAAATCCTAACTTTAAAGAATAACCACTGAAGCCTTCTTAATGAAAAATTATATAGCGGTACTTTTTACTTTAGTATTGGCCTTTACGAGCGTTGCGCAAGAGTCATTAACAGATTATGTCAATGTGTTTTTGGGAACCAGCGGTGACCACGGGCAGATGTCTCCATCGGCGACTACGCCGTTCAATATGATGAATTTAGGCCCGCAAACCAATCCGCATCAACATACGGGTTACGAGTATTATGCAAAGCAGTTTGACGGTTTTACACATACCCGAATGGAAGGTGTGGGCTGTACAGGTAGCGGTGGTAATATTCTCATTAAACCCATTTTAAATGCAGAAGTAAGTACCAAGCTTATCAAAAAAACGCAAGATGCAGTTCCCGGTTTTTACCATGTGAATTTTGAAAATGGAATTGACGCCAAACTCACCGTAGCCCAAAATTTAGGGATGCATCAATACAGCTTTCCTAATGCGAATAGCGGACTGTATATCGACCTTTCTTTTGCGCTGAGTAATCGTTTTGTTGCTGAAACACACGAGATACGTCGCAACTTGATCTCAGGATATATGGACACCAAAACTACCTGCCACGCCGGAACCTATCGCATTTATTATGCGATTAAATTACCGGAAGAAGCTCAGATTCAGAACGTAGGGGAGCACCAATTGATGGTAAAAGGTTTGGGGGATGCTGCTGAAGTTCAGGTAGGTTTTTCTTCAGTAAATGAAGGCTACGCTAAAAAACGCATTACTTCAGATGATTTTGAGACTTTAAAAGGAAAGGCTTCCGCAAGTTGGAATGCTTATTTGAACACCATTGAAGTTTCTGGTGAAAAAGATCGCCTGCAATTATTCTACTCGCTGTTGTATCGAACTGCGCAATCTCCGTTTTTAGTTTCCGAAGAAGACGGCACGTTTAGAGCCACAGATGGTTCTGTGCAAAATGAGGATTATAAAGTCTATAATGGTTGGGCGATTTGGGATAATTACCGCGAGCAGTTGCCGTTTTTATCGTTAGCGCATCCTGAAGTTTATCAGGATATCACGACCAGTATTGCCAATTTATACCGTTTTGGGAAAAAGAATTGGGCTACAGAGCACGAGACTTCACCTACGGTACGCACAGAACACGCGATGGTGGTGTTACTCGACGCTTATAAAAAAGGCTATGACGTCGATTTTGAAGCTATCAAAGATTCACTGCTTTATGAAGCAGATCATTTAGATTTTGGCGCTCCTGATAAAGCTTTAGAGTCGTCTTACGATCTCTGGGCGATGAGTGAAATCCTCAAAGCGACAGGTGACCAAACAGCGAGTAAAAAGTATCTAGATAAAGCTTTAGATTATAAAGCCTATTGGGATAAAGATTTTAAAGATCTGTCAAAAAGTGATGTAGATCGAATGCAAGCACGTGGCTTGTATCAAGGGACGATCTGGCAATACCGCTGGTTTGTGCCTTGGGATGTAAACGGGTTACAAGAATTGGCAGGTGGTGCCGAAACTTTTGAGAACCAATTAGACCAGTTTTTTGAAGAGTTTAATTACAATCACGCCAATCAGCCAGATTTGCAAGTTCCGGGATTGTACAATGCGACCAGCCAGCCTTGGAAATCACAAAAGCTCTTTAGAGAAATTCTTTTGGATACCGTGGTGCAAACCTACTTTAACGACAACAGCAAAGGGATAGATCCTTATGTGGGCCGCATTTATCAGAACAAACCCAAAGCCTACTTGCGTACGATGGATGATGATGCAGGAACGATGTCTTCGTGGTTTGTGCTTCACAGTATGGGGCTTTCGGTGGCAAATGTGGGAAGTCCGGTTTACTATCTAACAGCACCTATTTTTAAAGAAGTAAAACTGAATCTTGCCCCAGGTAAAACTTTCAGTATTTCAGTAAAAAATTATAACAAGGAGCATTTCTATGTGAAATCGGTGACCCTTAATGGAAAGGCTTTAAACCGAAATTGGCTCACGCATGAAGAGTTGACTTCCGGCGGAAACTTGATCATCGAAACAGCAGCTACGCCCAATGAAGATTGGGGGACCAAAGATAAGTTTATATCAAAAGTTGAATTAAACTAGTGTGTGTGATAGCGGGGCTTCTTAATTGAAGTCTCGCTATTTTTTTAGTCGTATGCTATATCGATTGCGTATATTTAAACGTATAACTAACAGTTAATTAATAAACCGTATTTATGAATACTATAGTATTTAAGTATTTAGTCTTGTCAGCACTAGGTTTGCTGGTTTTTACAGGCTGTAAAAATGAATCAGAAACGGCAGACGAACCTTGGCAAAGCTTGTTTAATGGGACTTCACTCGACGGTTGGAAACAACTCAATGGTAAAGCAGCGTATCGCATAGAAGGTGATGAAATAGTTGGGACCACTGTGGCGAATACGCCCAATTCGTTTCTTACAACGACACAGGATTATGGAGATTTTATTATGGAATTGGATTATAAAGTTGATCCTTCGATGAATAGCGGTATTCAAATACGCAGCCTTAGTACGCCAAAGTTTAGGAATGGACGCGTGCACGGCTATCAGATAGAAATCGATCCTTCAGAGCGTGCTTGGAGTGCTGGGATTTATGATGAAGCCCGCAGAGGTTGGTTGTATTCATTAGAGAACAATCCTAAAGCACAACAGGCTTTCAAGCAAAATGAATGGAATCATTACCGTGTGGAAGCTTTGGGTGATACGTTAAAAACCTGGATCAATGGCGTAGAAGCGGCGCATCTGGTAGATGACCAGACCGCTTCAGGATTTATTGCATTACAAGTGCACGCGATAGGCGCAGAGGATGAACCCGGAAAGGAAATTAGATGGAAGAACATTAAGATCATTACAGAGAATCCGCAGCAATACAGTAAACAAATGAGCTTGCCTGCTTTCAATACTAAAAATAATCTGACACAAGCAGAAGTAGCATCTGGGTGGCAATTGCTTTGGGATGGAAAAACTACCGAAGGATGGCGCGGAGGAAAACTCGATCATTTTCCTGAAAAGGGATGGGTCATTGAAGACGGCGAACTCATCGTGCTTTCCACCGGAGGTGAAGAATCAGCTGCCGGTGGCGATATCGTGACCACAGAGCAGTATCAGGATTTTGAACTTAAAATAGATTTCAAAATTACAGAAGGCGCCAACAGCGGGATCAAATATTATGTAGATACCGAATTGAACAAAGGCGAAGGTTCTTCAATAGGTTTAGAATACCAGATTCTTGACGATGCGCACCATCCCGATGCCAAGCTGGGCAATCACGAGGGAAGCCGCACACTAGCATCTTTATACGATCTGATTCAGGCAGATCCTAATAAACCGGTAAATCCTATCGGTGAATGGAATACAGCTCGAATCGTTAGTAAAAACAAGCACGTAGAGCATTATTTAAACGACGTGAAAGTATTGGAATATGACCGAGGCAGTGATGCGTTTTTACAATTGGTTGAAGAGAGTAAATACAAAGATTGGCCCGGCTTCGGCACTTTTGAAAAAGGGAATATTCTATTGCAAGATCACGGAGATCGCGTAGCATTTAAAAACATCAAAATCAAAGTATTGTAGTATGACAACACGTAGATCGTTTATCAACAAATCAATTTTGGGCGGTACCGCTTTAGCCTTGAGCAACACCACAATGGGAATGGCTGCCAGCAGTTATCGCAACATCATAGGTGCTAATGATCGGCTAAATGTTGCGGTCGCGGGATTAGGCAGACGTTTGGGCGCCTATTATGCACCCATCGCCCGCAAGGAGTCTAATGTACGATTACTCTACCTCTGCGATGTGATGGAAAAAAGCCGGTTGAACGCGCTTAAGAATTTTAAAGAACATATTGATTACACACCGGCATTAGAAAATGATATTCGCAAAGTGATCGAAGATAAGGAGGTAGATATTCTCGTAAATGCCACACCAGATCATTGGCACACACCAGGTTCTATTATGGCCTTGAAAGCGGGTAAACATGTCTATGTCGAGAAGCCGTGCAGCCACAATATGAATGAAAATGAACTCCTGGTTGCAGCGGCAAAAAAGTTTGACAAACGCGTGCAGATGGGGAACCAACAGCGTTCCTCGTTGCATACCATAGAGATCATAGATCAAATTCATAAAGGCGTGATTGGCGATGTATACAAAGCGGTGGCTTTTTATTCCAATACACGTGGGGAAACACCGGTGCAAAAACAGGCAGCTGTACCTACCGGATTAGATTGGGAGCTTTGGCAAGGGCCTGCTCCGCGCAGAGCCTATACCAGCGAAACCTGGGATTACAACTGGCATTGGTACGGCTGGAATTACGGTACCGCAGAAACCGGAAACAATGCCACGCACGAACTCGACATCGCCAGATGGGCTTTAGGCGTTGAATTTCCTAACTATGCTGAGGTGCAAGCCGAAAAGCGCCATTTCAAAAATGACGGTTGGGAAATGTATGATACCATGTATGCTACGTTCAAATTCGACGATGATAAAGTGATCAATTGGGACGGAAAAAGCCGTAACGGTTACAATACGTATGGTCGCGGTCGTGGTACGCTTATTTTTGGTACCGAAGGTTCGGTTTTGGTAGACCGTTCTAATTATGTGCTTATGGATCGCGGCGGAAAAGTGATTAAACAAAGTGAAGAAACCGCAGAAAGCGGACTCGCGCTTGGCGGCGGAGGCGACTCTTCCACAACGCATATGGTGAACTTTTTTGAAGCTATTCGCGGTAAAGAAACTTTAAAAGCGCCTATTGAAGATGCTTCGGTAAGTATGGCGATGGTGCATTATGCAAATATGGCGTACCGCGTAGGGCACGGTTTTGATATCGATGCTACATCAGGTCGCATTTATGACCGCGAAGCGATGCAACTTTGGGGACGCGAGTACGCTCCTAATTGGGAACCTAAAATTTAAGAGACTATGAAACGTAGAGATTTTGTGATCAAAAGCAGTCTGGCAGCAGCGGCGGTATCTTCTGCTAGTCCGGGGTTTGCTTATATCAATAAATATGTGGGTTCAAGTGCACCAATACGCATTGGTGTGATAGGAACCGGCGATCGCGGTGGCGGTTTAATTTCGGTGATGAAAAATATTGAAGGGATTGAGGTGGCGGCCTGTTGTGATGTTATTCCGTTTCGGTTAGCTAACGGAATGAAGCGCGCGGGAGATTCAGCAAAAGCTTATACCGATTATCGAAAATTGCTAGAAGATAAAAGTATTGATGCGGTTTTGGTGGCGACGCCTTTCAGCACCCATGCGCAGATAGAACTTGATGCGCTTGCCGCCGGAAAGCACGTGTATGGTGAAAAAACAATGGCAAAAGGTTATGATGCCGTGTTGGATGTTGTTGATGCTGCACAAGGAAATTTGGTTTTTCAAACTGGACATCAGTACCACAGTTCGCGTTTGTATACGCACGTAGTTGATTTGATTAAAGATGGAAAAATAGGCGAGATCACTGCTTTTGAATGCCAATGGAACCGAAGCGGAAACTGGCGAAGACCCGTCCCAGAACCAGAACTGGAGCGAATGATCAATTGGCGTATGTACCGGGAATATTCCGGCGGATTGACCGCAGAATTATGTTCGCACCAAATCGATTTTACCAATTGGGTTTTGGGAGAAACACCCTCGCAGGTGTTTGGTACCGGCGGTATTGATTATTGGAAAGACGGTAGAGAAACCTTTGATAATGTACACCATTTATTTTCGTATCCCAGTGGAGTAGAGGCGACCTTTACTTGTTTAACGACCAATGCCAAAGACGATTATCAGATCAAGGTAATGGGCGATAAGGGAACCATCATTTTAGACTATGTAAAAGGTTGGTTTTATCCGGAAGGAAATTATACCAAAAAGCGCGCTGAAGTTGATGGTGTTGCAGGTGCTACAATACCTTGGGAAGCAGGAAAGGGAATTCCGTTTGAATTTACCCACCCAGATCCTAGCAAGCAGGCTTTAATGGATTTTAGAGATGCGATCAAAAATAACAGCAAACCGATTTCGGACTTAAAAACCGGAGCCAATACCGCAATCTGTGTGCAAATGGCTATTGACTCGATGCTGAAGAATGAAGTCGTTAAATGGAACCCTGAGCATTCGATTTAGAACATTTGGTTGCGATACCAAAAGTTGGTACTTTTATTTAAAAGATAAAAAATGGGAAAGAATACGTCAATTTCATTGGGAAGTCATTTTGAAGATTTTGTAAATGAAGAAGTAAAATCGGGTCGCTATAGTTCTGTAAGTGAGGTAATCAGATCTGCATTGCGCTTATTTGAACGTGAGGAGCTTAAAGAACGCGAATTGATTAAAGCTTTGGAGGCGGGGGAGCAGAGTGGTTTTGTTGATGATTTTGATTCTGAAAAATCACTTGAAGCTTTACACAAGAAGTATTTATGAGTGAGGCCAGATATCGTATAAGTCAACAAGCGATTGAAGATTTAGAGCATATTTGGTTATACACATTTCACAAATGGTCAAAAGAGCAAGCTGATACCTATTATAAATTATTGATAGATCGCATTGAGTTTATAGCTGCTAATTTTATGACAGGAAAGTCTGTCGGGTATTTAAGGAAAAACTATAGAGCTAGTGTCATTGAATCTCACGTCATTTTCTATCGAAAAGATGATACCAATACTGTTGAAATAGTAAGAATTTTACATCAGCGGATGAATATTAAAGATAGAATTTGATTCTACTGAAAGTAATTAGAAATAAAAAAACCTCCTGTTTTAGGAGGTTTTTTGGTTGATTTATAGCCTGTTTTAGGTTATCAAATTCCCTTCGTCATCCCATTCGGCGGTGACGCCACGCTGACTTTGGTCAACGCATTTTGCGATCCATTCGGGATCGTAGCTAACGCCGTGTTTCTGCAAAGCTTCTTCCGGAACGCCATCCCAGATATTGGGTTGATTTCCTTTGTAGTCCAGATCTTTAATTCCCATTTCTGAAGTATAATAACCGGTCATCGTTAGGTTACGCATCAAGCTGAAAAACTGCACCTGTACCGGTTGTTCCCAGCTGGGTTTTTCGGGATCAGGAAATGCGATCGTATCTAAAATAGCTTTCTGATTTTCTTCAGAAGCACTTTTAAATTCAGTGTTGTATTCCAAATTAGAAGTATGGTCTAGCCACATCAAACCACCGCGTATGGGCGTTTGTAAATACGGCATATCTTTTACGATAAACTCAAGAAACTCGGGCACGCCGGCATCTGTAGCGCTTCCGTATTCCTCATTTGCAGGTAAAATAAGTGCACATAAAACATTCAACGTATCCATCTCGTGTTCTCTAAAAAACTGCTCTGATTGTAGCTTTTCAATAAGTTCGAGTTCTTCAGGTGTACGGCCAAAATAATCTTCAGCAGCTTTCGCGATTTCAACTTCCTTTTCTCCCAGATTAGGATCACATCCTGTGAGTAAAAGTCCGGTTCCTAACGAACCTAAAAACATCGATTTTAAACTATCTCTTCTATCCATGATTTAGATGTTTTGCTGTTTTAATTGTTCAATAATATAGTCTGAAGCTCTCCACGAAAGCGCAAGGATGGTCCAGGTCGGGTTTTTATCAGCCTGAGAAACAAACGGTCCGGCATCTACGATAAAGACGTTATCTACATCGTGCAACTGCTGAAATTCATTAACCACAGATGTTTTAGGATCGCTTCCCATACGGGTTGTTCCCACCTCATGAATGATTCGGCCCGGATTTTCTAGACCGTAATTTGATTCTTTTGAAGGAGCATCCTGAAGCATCGTTCCACCCATATTGTGCACAATTTCTTCAAAAGTATCATTCATATGCTTGGCTTGATTCACTTCATATTCAGACCATTTATAGTTGAAGCGTAACACCGGGATCCCAAACTCATCAACCGTGGTTGGATCGATCTCGCAATAATTGTCTTTCATCGCGATAGACTCGCCACGACCTGCCATACCAATGGTAGAACCGTAATATTTTTTAATATCTGAACGTAAACTGTTTCCGTAGCCACCCACTTTTTGATTGAAGAAACGGTTGAGATCATTAGGGTTAAAGCCGAAACCGTAGCTCGGCATTCCAAGACCACCCCAAACTTCAATATGATAACCACGCGGGAAATTCAGCTTTTTATTGTCGCCCCACCACGGTGTGTATACGTGCATTCCGCCTACACCATCTTCATTATACGTATCGCGATTCATCAAGTCTGGAATGAATGCAGATCTGCTGGCACCGGTAGAATCGTGCAGATAACGGCCTACCATATCGCTGCTATTTCCTAATCCGTTAGGGTGTTGCTCACTTTTAGAATTCAATAAAATTCGTGCCGAACTACAAGCCGAAGCTGCAAGCACGACAATGCGTCCTTTCAGTTTATATTCTTTACGATCATCTTTACTGATATATGAAACTCCGGTAGCTTTTCCTTCATCATTTGTAGTCACTTCGCGCACCATTGCGTTGACAAAAAGGTCTACCTGACCGCCGCTCTTTTGCGCCGGAAAGATCAAACAAGTCCCTGCAGAAAAATCGGCATACACCGCACAGGCACGGGAACATTGCCCACAATAAAAGCAAATACCACGATCGTCGTTGAGCTTTTTGGTAAGCATAGACATACGTGATGGAATTACAGGAATGTTAGATTTACGCGCTCCTTTGATATAGAAAAGTTCGTGTAATCTGGGTTTTGGCGGAGGTAAGAAAAAGCCATCAGGCTCGTTTTCAATGTTTTCTTTAGTTCCAAAAACGCCAATCAGCTTATCTACCTTATCATAGTAAGGTTTTACATCTTCATAGCTTATAGGCCAATCATCGCCGTGCCCGTCATAGCTTTTATGTTTAAAATCGCGCTCACCAAAACGCAGTGAAATACGTCCCCAGTGATTGGTACGCCCGCCTAGCATTCGAGATCGAAACCAGTCGAATTGGGTTCCATCTTTTTGAGTGTAAGGTTCGCCTTCAATTTCCCAGCCACCGTAGGCACTATCAAAATCTCCAAAAGGTCTACGGTTAGAGGCACCACGTCTGGGAGATTCATAGGGCCATTTGAGTTGGGTACGCTGTTTAGGATCTGCAGGATCAAAATGAGGTCCTGCTTCAACCACTGCTACTTTGAGTCCGGCATCAGCCAAAACTTTTGTTGCCATACCGCCGCCGGCACCAGAGCCCACGATGATGACATCATACATTTTTGAAGATTCTTTTATTTGCATGGAAAAAGCTTGATAAATTTTTTAAATTATTTTCAGTTAACTGGTGTAAAAGGTGTTAAAAACTGTAGAATTCTGTAAATGGGTTACAAAAACTGCAATTTATGTTAATTTATGTAAAATTATTTACTTTCAATGCAATTTTAGTAAAACGTTTTATTATAATTGCTAAAACGTTTTACTTTAACGTTTGCGAAAATTATTAATACTTAAAAACTTCAATTAATGGGAATTTAAAATTCCAGAAACAAGAAACAATTATGTACAAAACATTTACAAGATTTATTCTGGTTTTTTTCCTTGCGCTAGGTATGAGCTCACCACATACGCTCTATGCTCAAGGTGGAAAAACGGTGACAGGAACCGTTACAGATCCCGGAGGAATGCCTCTGCCGGGAGTTACGGTTCAAGAGAAAGGAACTACCAATGGAGTAGCGACCGATTTTGATGGAAACTTTAGCATCGACGTTGCTTCAAACGATGCAGTACTGGTATTCTCCTATGTAGGGATGACGAGTGTTGAACAAACTGTGGGTTCTCAAAATGCATTTACGATAACGATGGAATCTAATGAGGAATCACTGGATGAGGTGGTTCTAATAGGTTATGGTTCTCAAGAGCGTAAAGCAGTATCTACTGCTGTTTCTAAAGTAGAGACAGAAGATTTTAATCAAGGGCAGGTGTCCTCTCCGGTTGAATTGATTCAGGGTAAAGTAGCCGGTCTTCAAATCACACGTGCCGGAGGTAATAATCCAAATGGTGGAACAGCGATTCAACTTCGTGGGGTAACCTCTATTACAGGTTCGACTTCGCCGCTTATCGTTATCGACGGTATACCGGGAGGTAATTTAGATCTGTTACAGCAAAATGATATCGAATCCTTTGATGTATTAAAGGATGGTGCTGCTGCTGCAATTTATGGTACACGAGGAACTAACGGGGTAATTTTAATTACCACCAAAAAAGGAAAGAAAGGAAAAAGCACCTTTAATTATTCATCCTTTGTATCACGTGACTATGTTAACCGTAAGCCAGATTTCTTATCTGCAGAACAGTTTAGAGCTGCAATTGCAGATGGAATCATTGGAGAAAACAATGATCTAGGAGCATCTACAGATATTTTTGATGCATTGGTTAACGAGTCAAATCTTACACAATATCACAACTTTGTTGCTTCTGGTGGAAATGAAACGAGCAACTACAGGGCTTCATTATATTATAAAGACTCAGAAGGTATTGCTTTAGAGAACAGTCGCGAGCAGTTTGGTATACGAGCAAGTTTTAACCAGACAGGTCTTGATGATAAATTGACTTTTTCATCAAGTGCTGTGGTAAATATCAATGACGCCAACCTTTTAGGTGGTGGGCAATTTGGTATCGTAACCGATTGGAATCCGACTGCGCCAATTTTTGCACCTTTCAATACTTCAGAAGAAGGGGTTCTTTATAATGAAGGGCGTTATGGTTATTACCAGCCAGAAAATGGTTATAACCCGTTTTCTGAATATGCAAACCGCTTCAACCAGCGTAAACAACTTACCTTTTCTGGTGATGCAAAGTTGAGTTATGAGATTACTAAGGGCTTGATAGCTTCGGTATTTGGTTCGTATCAGAGAAATTCTTGGGATGACCGTTACTATCGTTCTACTCAAGATTACCAGCAATACAATTCGGGTAGCCCATATTTTGGAACCGGTTATGCTTATAAAGGAAGTCATTTAGACTTTACACAAACAGTAGAGCCTACGATTACGTATTCAACCGAAATTGCGGAGCACAGTTTTGAATTGCTTGGTGGGTATAGTTATCAGTATTCGGCTACCGAGAATTATTCTATGGATAACAGTGGTTTCACCACAGATGGTTTTGAGGACTGGAATTTTGGTGCGGGTAACGCGATCACCGATATTGATCTACCAAGGCCAAATATGTCTAGTTTTAAAGAAGACAATACGCTTATTGCCTACTTTACACGTTTAAGCTACAACTACCTCGATCGTTACTTCTTACAGGCATCTGTGCGTCACGAAGGTTCCTCGCGTTTTGGAGCCAATAATAAATGGGCGAGTTTCCCTGCGATCTCTGGAGCTTGGTTGATTTCTGACGAAAACTTTATGGAAGGTGCAAGCTGGGTAAACAACCTTAAGCTGCGTGCAGGTTTTGGTGTTACCGGTAATCAAGGGATTCCAAATTACCAATCTATTGTGACGCTGGGAACAGGAGGTAAATATCCTGTCTTTTTAGATGGAGCCGATGGTGCTACCTATTATCAAACGTATGGGCCGGTTAAAAACCCTAATCCAGATCTTAAATGGGAAACCAAAAAGGAATTTAACATCGGTCTTGATTTTGGTTTCTGGTTCAATAAACTAAGCGGATCTATAGATTACTATACGCGCCGTACAGAAGACTTATTGTTGAGTTATGACGTGCCACAACCTCCGTTTGTTCAAGGAAGTATTTATACTAACGTAGGAAATATTACCAATAATGGTTTAGAACTTGCGCTTAGCTACCGTGTATTTGATGAAGGCGATTTTAAATGGAATGTTGATTTTGTAGGAAGTTATCAAAACAATGAGCTTACTACACTTTCAAATCAGATCTTCTCGGTAAGTGAATTGTTTGGAGGAAATATTGGAAACCCAGGTAACCTAGGTTCTGCCATTAGAAATACCGAAGGTGGCCCAATAGGAAATTTCTACGGAAAACGCTTTGCAGGTTTTACTGTTGATGGCAAATGGTTATTCCATAAAGCAGACGGTACAATTGGTCGCGCAAGCGATATGACCGAAGAGGATAAGGCGATCATAGGTAATGGTTTGCCTAAGTATTATGCTTCGTTAACCAATACGTTTAAATACAAGAACTTTGATCTCACCATTCTTCTACGTGGTAAATTCAAATACGATATTCTAAACACGGTTGACCTTTTTTATGGTAACCCAAGCTTATTGCCGGGTAACGTGCTTACTTCTGCTTTAGGACAGTATAGCAATATTACCGAAGCGCCACAATATTCAGACTACTACCTTGAGAACGGAAACTTCATAAAGTTAGACAACCTTACTTTAGGCTATAACTTCAATTTGGGAGAGAACAGTCCGTTTAGCGCGTTGCGCCTCTTTGGTAGTGCGAGAAACCTGGCAACCTTTACCGGTTATACCGGTCGCGATCCAGAAGTTCAAGATACAGGACTTTATCCGGGGATAGACACAAGAAACTTCTACCCGAGAACAGTTACCGTAACTGCAGGTGTTAATGTTAACTTTTAATATTTAGAAGATGAAGAAGATAAACTTATTTCAGAAAGCTGCATGTGCGATGGGAATGTTATTGACTATCGGATGTACAGATCTTGAAGAAACTACATATTCAGAACTTTCAGAATCAAATTTTTATAAAACCGAATTAGAACTGGTACAGGCCAATTTAAGACCGTTTACGCATATGCAGGCGTGGCTGGCTTGGTCTGGGCAAAATGGATATTACTATCATAACGAGCTGTCTGCAGATCAAACCGCTTGGCCTCAAAAAGGGCGTCACGGTTATGATAATGCAGATCATATACGACAGCATTATCATACGTGGACACCGCAAGAGGGGCGTTTAAATAATGCTTGGAGATTGATGTGGACCGGTCTCGGCTTTGTAAATACAGCGATAGAAAGTATCGAAGCTGTAGATGCAGAAACTATTGGAGTAACTCCAGAGCGTCTGGCATCGATTGTTGCAGAAGCAAAAGTATTGCGCGCCTATCATTATATGAAAATAATGGATATGTGGGGTAATGTGCCTATTGTAACTACAGTGGGGGTTCCTAATAATCCGGAGACTGCTTCTCAAGAAGAAGTTTTTGCTTTTATCGAGCAGGAATTGTTAGATAATGTAGAAAAGCTTCAGCCGCTTTCACCACAACTTATAGGACGTATGAGTAGAGCTGTTGGATATTCGATTTTATCTGAGTTGTACTTAAATGCAGAAGTGTGGTCTGGTACTCCTAGATGGGAAGAAAGTATCACATATGCAGATAAGGTTATTTCAGGAGAAGGAGGTTCTTTAACCGGTGAGATCGCTTTAGATCAAGACCCATTAGGACCTTTTAATAATACCAACGAAGATTCTCCTGAGAATATCTTTCAGTTTCCATTCAGCCGTCAAAATGATTTCGGTTATGACTGGAGATCCTTCTATATGGGATTCTCAAATATGACCGCAGCGCTAGATGTTAATTATAGCGGTAACAATGCTTTTGTAGTGATTCCTACAGCATTTAACGCCTACAAAGAAAATGACATTCGTAAGCAAGAATGGTTCTTGTTTGGACCTCAATACAAATTAGGAACAGACGAGCCTATTTTGGGGTCTGAAGAGTATAACGGGCAGCCTTTTGTTTATGTAAACAACATTCGTAGAAATACAGAGGGACAAACCGGTGAAGGTTCTATGACCGACGGAGAAGAGAATAGTGGTGCGCGTTTTCATAAATACCGTTCAGGAACACAAGATGATCCTAATTATTTAGAAGGTGATTATGTGGTTTACAGACTTACAGAACTTTATTTTAATAAAGCGGAAGCCTTGATGCGATTAAACGGAGGTAATGCTACGCAAGAGGCTGTAGACCTTATCAATGAAAGTAAAATGCGTTACTTCACTGAAGAAGACTGGGCTGAGGAGGCCTATACCACAACTTCGCTCACTATGAGCGAACTCCTTGCAGAGCGTGGTAGAGAGTTCATCTTTGAAGGTATGCGTCGTACAGACCTTATTCGATTTGGTGAATTTACCACAGGTTCTTGGTGGGATCATGATCCTTCAGGAGATCCTAATCTTACGCTTTATCCTATTCCTTTCAGACAATTACAAGCTAATCCTAATCTTGTTCAGAATCCTGGATACTAAATAGAACATTATGAAAACAATTTTAAAGTATATAAAACCGGCATTGCTTTTTCTTCTGGTAGCAGTTTCATCTTGCGAAGGAAGAAGAGAGTTTGATGCTATTGTAGAGAACGGCGTTAATCTTGATAATTATGATATCATTTTATTAGAATCAGGAAATTCGCTTGATGTTACTGCAACTTTTGAACCTAATGTGGTTCCGCAACGCGATTATATTTGGGAAGTAGAAGATCCCAGCGTTGCAGATTTGCAGATGAATGAAGATAAATCGGTAACACTTACAGCAACCGGATCTGGAGAAACTTTATTGCGTATCACAGCAGCAGATGACAATTCACTTACAGCTACTGCACCGGTAAAAGTGATCGCAGGTCCTCCGGTTGATATTACAGATCAAAGTACGATTAGCGTAAACCGCGAATACAGCGGTGGGGCAGAAGGACGTGAAGGTTCAACAAAACTGATAGACGGTGATTTGACCACCAAATATCTTTCTGGTTTTGTAACGCCTTTCTGGATCAATCTAGAATTTGAAGAGCCTATTGTTGCAGGGTATTACTCATTTACATCAGGAAATGATGCGCCTGGGCGAGACCCACAAGATTGGGAGATTCAAGGTTCGCAAGATGGTGAAACCTGGACCACGCTTGATAGCAGAGAAGATTACAGATTTTCAGACCGTACCCAGACTCGCGAATTCTATTTTGATAACAATACAGCATATAAGTACTATCGCCTCGATATTACGAGTAATGGCGGAAGTAGTTTGTTTCAAATGACAGAATGGAGACTCTTTTTGCTTCCGTTCTAACTAAATATACGAGTACAAAGACCTGATATTTATTTGAAAGTCTTTTATTTAGCCAAAGCCACCTATGTGATTTCAGTAGGTGGCTTTTTATTTAAAGCTAATTTCTCATTCAACTTTTCACAAATAAATTTTCGATTTGAAAATGAATTTATTCTTAATTATTTCTTGAATAACTAAAACGTTTTACTTATTTTCACTGTGTAAAATGATAACGTTTTCGCTTTGAGCAGGTTTACTTAGGTAAAATCAGCCCTCGAAGCAGATTAATAGTTCTAAAATGCAAAGAAGAAAGTTTATTCAAAATACTGCGATGGCAGGGGGTTTAACCATGATTAATCCTACAGGTATTTTTGCAAATACTGTTTGTAAAAAATTTCCAACCGTACGTGTGCCCGAAGGTGCGCGTAATTTTGAGAGTAAAGCCATCGAGAAGGCGATCAAAAAATTCTCAAAAAATGTCAATGATGAGGAGTTGACTTGGTTATTCAACAACTGTTTTCCAAATACGCTAGATACCACGGTTACCTATTCAACCTATAAAGGAGCGCCAGATACGTATGTGATCACTGGTGATATTGATGCTATGTGGTTGCGGGATAGTTCGGCTCAAGTATGGCCGTATATGCAATTTGCAGACGAAGATAAAGACCTGAAAAACCTTATTGCCGGTGTGATCAATAGGCAAACACGTCAGATCTTAAAAGATCCTTATGCCAACGCATTCTATGACGATCCGGAGAAAAAAGGGGAGTGGACGTCTGATAATACCGATATGCTTCCGGGAGTGCATGAGCGTAAATATGAGATCGATTCTTTATGCTATCCCATTCGTCTCGCATACAACTATTGGAAAACAACCGGAGATACGACCCCATTTGATAAGCAATGGCTTGAGGCGATCAAAAACATTTTAAAAACCTTCAAAGAACAGCAGGAGAAAGACGGTACCAACCCGTATTCTTTCAGTCGAAATACTTCTAACGGGACAGATACGCGCTTCCTTCGTGGCAAAGGCTATCCTGTAAAACTGGTGGGACTGATTTGCAGCGCTTTTAGACCTAGTGATGACTCGACGGTGTATTCCTTTTTGATTCCATCTAACTTTTTTGCGGTGGTGAGTTTGAATCAGGCTGCAGAAATGGTTGAAACACTTCAGGATGAAACGAAGCTTGCTAAAGAGCTTAAAGCGCTTGCAACAGAAGTTAAAGAAGCTATCGCCAAATATGGCGTGACTGAACATGAAAAATACGGTAAGATCTATGCCTTTGAGACCGATGGTTTTGGTAACAATTTGATGATGGACGATGCCAATGTGCCGAGTTTACTTTCCTTACCTTATCTGGATGCGGTAGATGCAAATGATCCTATTTATCATAACACCCGTGATTTTGTTTGGTCGTTAGACAACCCGTTTTTCTTTAAAGGAACGGCTGCCGAAGGTATTGGCGGACCGCACGTAGGGATGAATATGATCTGGCCGATGGCGATTACGATGCGAGGTCTTACCAGCACTTCAGATGCAGAGATCAAAGAGTGTATTAAAATGCTTAAAAATACACACGGCGGGACAGGATTTATGCACGAGACTTTTCATAAAGATGATCCTACCGATTTTACCCGTTCTTGGTTTGCCTGGGCAAATACTTTGTTTGGCGAACTCCTATGGAAAACCTACCAAGAGAAACCCGAATTACTCAATTCGATTTAAATTATAGAAGTTGATGAAACACCTTGCTAGCGCCTTCCGTTTGAAAATACTATTCAGTTTTGCAGTGATGCTGTTGAGCATACCTCAGGTTTTAACAGCGCAACAACAAGAGGCATATGTAGAAAATCCTGTAGCCTATGTCAATCCATTTCACGGTACAGCACCGCTTACAGATCCAGATTTTATAGGGTACACGCCGCCCGAAGGTTGGCGTGTTTGGGCAGGACTAACCTATCCCGGTGCAACCCTGCCCAATGCAATGGTACAACTGAGTCCTATTACACAATATGGAAGCGGCGCCGGCTACGAATATGAAGACAAAGAAATTCTGGGCTTTACACATACCAATAAAGGCCACTGGAATTTGTGTCATATTCCGATTTTGCCAATCGCAGAAAAGGCTTCGGCACCTTTTAAATCTTCTTTTGATAAGGAAGATGAAACTGCTTCTGCGGGTTATTACAGTGTTTACTTGAACGATTATAAGGTGAAAGTTGAGGTTACCACTACCTTACGTGCAGGTTTTCATAAATATACTTTTGATGACGATGCTGCTCACAATATTCTGTTTGATCTGGGACGCGCAAATCATCACGTTGATGCGTGGCAACTGCGCCAAACCGGGCGTAAAACACTCGAAGGTTTTCAACGTACGGGCGGTGATAAGGTGTATTTTTCGGTGGAGCTCAGTGAGGCGATAAGCGAACTGGAACAAGTGAATCCAAATACCGATAAAGGCTATGCGCTTCTAAATTTAAAAGCTTCGCCAAAACCGGTAAGCTTAAAGATCGGTTTGTCTTTTGTAAGTGCCGAAAATGCACGTGAAAATCTTCAGCAAGAAATAGGAAATAAAACCTTTGAAGAAGTACATCTGGCTGCAGAAAAAACGTGGGATGCTGTGTTGTCAAAAATTCAGGTTTCCGGCGGAAGCCGAAAAGAAAAAGAGCTTTTTTATTCATCATTATACCGAAGCATGCAATGGCCGGCTTTGCGCAGTGACTACAATGGACAGTTTACAGATGCTCAGGGAACGGTTCAAAATAAAGGATTTCGGTATTATACCAATCCGTCGCTTTGGGATACGTATCGCAACAAATTGGTTGTATTGAGTTTGCTGGCGCCTGAGGTTACCGGTGATATCATTCAGTCGTTGATCGATAAAGGAACTCACAGCGGATTTATGCCAACCTTTTTTCATGGAGATCACGCCGCGCCTTTTGTCACACAGGCTTACGGAAAAGGAATAACCAATTTTGATGTAAAAAAAGCATACGAACTTCTTCTAAACAATGCGTATAAAGAAGGTGGTACGCGACCACATATTGCAGAGTATATAGAGAAAGGCTTTATTTCAGACCCTGATGTTGAAAATCCGCATGTAGAAACCAAAGCAAAAGCAGGAGTTTCAAAAACGCTGGAGTATGCTTATGATGATCACAGTTTGTCGCTGTTGGCAAAAGCTTTACAGGATCAGGATCACGCTTCAGAACTTGCTGAGCGTGCAAAAAATTATAAGAATGTCTTTGATCCCGAAACACATTTTATGCGCGGTAAACTAGAAGACGGTTCTTTTATAAGTCCGTTTGATGCCGAGTATCCATACTACGAGTATATGTATCGCGAGGCGAATGCGTGGCAGCTTTCTTTTTTTGTTCCGCACGATATGGAAGGTTTGGTAGCTTTATATCCAAGTGAAAAAGCGTTTGAGCAAAAGTTAGATTCGTTATTCACTTTACCGTGGAATCCTAAACATATCGCACGCAACGTAAGTGGATTTTTAGGCCAATATTGCCACGGAAATCAGCCCGATCACGAGGCACCTTTTGCCTATTATTTTATCGATAAGCCCGAAAAGTCGCAGCACATAATCGACACGCTTCTAGAAGACTATTACGGTGTTGGACCAACCGGCTTGGCCTTTAGCGGGATGGACGATGCGGGCGAGATGAGTGCGTGGTATGTTTTTGCAGCTTCCGGATTGTATCCGCTGTCACCGGCAGATAATGAGTATCTAGTAAGTCTTCCCATTTTTGATCGCGTAAAATGGAATTTAGGTAGAAATTCCTTTGAGATCACAAAAGCCGGAACATCAAGAAACCTGAAGCAAATTCAATACAATGGTAAAGCGATTGATCGCTATTTTATTGACCAAGAACAATTAATGCAAGGCGGAATACTTAATTTAAAAACAGACTAGAACAACAATTTTAAAATATGAAACAGTTTGTAGTATTATTAATTTTTGGATTTAGCCTGGGCTTGAGTTATGGTCAGGAGTATCAAGTGATCTCGCCTCAAGGCGATTTGGAGCTTCAGATTTCTGTAAAGGAAGAGATTGCGTACAGCGTTTTAAAAAAGGGCCAGGTCGTAATGCAAGACAATAAAGCCGCTTTGCAGCTTGAAGACAAAACATTAGGTCAAAATCCTAAAATAAAGGCTACAAAAACTACACATGCTAAGGTGCAAAATGCACCGATGGTTCCGCTTAAATTCAGTATGCTCGAGTATGAGTATAACGGCATTATAATCGAATTTCGAGAGGATTTTTCGCTAGAATTCAGAGTGTTTAATGAAGGTCTAGCATATCGTTTCATTACTGATAAAAAGGGTGATGTAGCTGTGGTTTCAGAAACTTTTGATGTGCATTTAGTTGATGCGTTTACAGCGCATCTTCAGCAAACGCCTTCCTTTAAAACTTCGTATGAGTACCCGTATACGCATCTTAAAACTTCAGCATTTAAAGACGGAAATAAGATGTCTACGCTTCCGGTGTTGCTAGAAAGTGATGCGGTAAACATTCTTATCTCAGAATCAGATCTAAGTGATTATCCTGCGATGTTCCTCAATACTGAAAAGACGAATGCACTTTCAGGAGTGTTTCCTCTATATCCACTTGAGTTTGGGGCTGACGGGGATCGCAGTGTCAAAATTTTGAAAGAAGCCAAGTATATAGCAAAGACTTCGGGCAAGCGTAATTTTCCTTGGCGCTATTTTCAGATCACTACAAAAGATGCCGATATTTTAACCAATACCTTAACCACCAAATTGGCGACGCCCAACACCTTAAAGAATACCGATTGGTTAAAACCGGGGCAGGTGAGCTGGGAATGGTGGAATGGCGCTTCGCCGTACAACGTAGATTTTAAAGCAGGTTTTAACGAAGAAACCTATAAGTATTTTATTGATTTTGCTGCATCTTTTGACATTCCGTACATCATAATGGATGAAGGTTGGGCAAAAACGACGACCGATCCTTACACGCCCAATCCTGAGATTGACCTTTTCGCGTTGATAGCTTATGCCAAGGAACGTGATGTGAAAATTGTGCTTTGGCTTACCTGGCTTACCGTTGAAAAGAATTTTGAGCTTTTTGAAAAGTTTCAGGATTGGGGAATCGCCGGAGTAAAAATCGATTTTATGGATCGCAGCGACCAATGGATGGTGAATTTCTACGAGCGTGTTGCTGCCGAAGCGGCAAAGCATGAGTTGTTTGTAGATTTTCACGGTTCGTTTAAACCTGCGGGACTCGAGATTAAATACCCCAATGTGTTGTCGTACGAGGGCGTTCTAGGTCTCGAACAAATGGAACGCGCCACCACAGAAAATAGTTTGTACTTGCCATTTATGCGCAATGCCGTTGGACCTATGGATTTTACTCCCGGGGCGATGATCAATATGCAGCCCGAGGTGTATTACAGCCGTAGACCAAATTCTGCTGGGCTGGGAACGCGAGCCTATCAAATGGCACTTTTTGTGGTTTTTGAAAGCGGTTTGCAAATGCTGGCTGACAATCCTACCAATTATTTTCGTGAAAAGGAGTGTACCAACTTTATTACTCAGGTGCCCACAACCTGGGATGAGACGGTGGTACTCGATGCAAAAATTGGTGAGTATGTAGTGATCGCAAAGCGAAAAGGCAATACGTGGTACACCGGTGCGATCACAAATGGAGTCGAGAATACACGAGAGTTTGAGATCAACTTAGACTTTCTCAATGCTGAAGCTTTGTATGAAATGACCTCCTTTGAAGACGGTATCAATGCCGGGCGACAGGGAATGGATTACAAAAAGAATGGAGGTACAGTTAAAAATGAGGACTCATTAACCATTACTTTGGTTAGAAACGGAGGCTGGGCAGCTGTTTTTAAACCTAAAGCACAGTAAAATCAGTATTATGAAATTTAAAAAGTACTTTCTTTTAGCGTTAATGATTTTTAGTGTTCCTGCCTTTGCACAGGAAACGGCCTATAAAACCATTCAAAATATTGCTTATTATCCTGAGAATACTGAAGGAGCAACCGAATATCGAAACAAGCAGTGCCGCTTAGATGTGTATTATCCTGAAGGGAAAAAAGACGTTCCGGTAATTGTCTGGTTTCACGGCGGCGGTCTAACCGGTGGAGTGAAGGAACTTCCGCAAGCCTTAAAAGAAAAAGGCTACTGCGTTGTAGGAGTGGGTTACCGACTTTCACCTAAGGTCAAAGCTGCGGTTTGTATTGAAGATGCTACTGCGGCGATTGCCTGGACCTTTAAAAACATAGCGGCATATCAGGGCGATCCTAACAATATTTTTGTGAGCGGTCATTCTGCAGGAGGCTATTTGGCACTGATGAGTGTGATGGATAAAAGCCGACTCGCTAAATACGATATTGATGCTAACGAGGTCGCAGGTCTGATTCCGTTTAGTGGTCACACGATCACCCATTTTACCATTCGGGCAGAGCGTGGGATACCGGGAGAGCAACCAATAATTGATGCATTTGCGCCGCTTTATTTTGTACGCAATGACGCACCGCCAACGCTTTTGATCACCGGAGATCGCGAGCTGGAAATGCTGGGAAGATATGAAGAGAATGCCTATTTCTACCGAATGATGAAGGTTGCCGGTCAAGAAAAGATCAAACAATACGAGATGCAAGGCTACGGTCATAATATGACACATCCTGCTTTCCCGCTGTTGCTCAACTTTGTAGCAGAACAAAAGCGATAAAACTTAAACAGAACTTCTAAAACAGGAATTATAAAAAGCGTGTATTATCAAATCTAATAGAATTCCGTGTAGTAAAACCTTTTAGTTGTGTATCTTTGCAGATTCACCAGGGCGATATTATTATTAGTTTTTAGAGTACAAACCGAAATATGAAGAATATTTACGTTGATTGACGGATTGTTATGACTCTAGATGCAGGAGGAACCAATTTTGTGTTCTCTGCATTACAATCTGGAAAAGAAATTATAGAGCCTATTACATTAGCATCGCATTCTGATGACTTAGATACTTGTCTTAAAACCATTATTGATGGCTTTAATCAGGTTAAAGAAAACTTAGATGGAAATCAGCCCGACGCGATAAGTTTTGCGTTTCCGGGGCCTGCAGATTATAAAAACGGAATCATAGGAGATCTTGTTAATCTACCTGCATTTAGAGGTGGAGTAGCTTTAGGTCCAATGCTTGAGGAGATTTTTAAAATCCCGACTTTGATCAATAATGACGGAGATCTTTTTGCCTATGGCGAAGCTGTAGCCGGGATGCTTCCGTTTATCAATGAATCCCTTGCTGATGCAGGCTTGAGCCGTACCTATAAGAATTTGATCGGGATTACTCTGGGAACCGGCTTTGGAGGCGGTATCGTGGTGAATAACCAAATCTGTCAAGGAGACAATTCTGCCGCAGGCGAAATTTGGCTTACCCGTAATTTTATAAAGCCCAAGACGGTTGTAGAAGAAAGTGTGAGTATACGTGCGATTCAACGTGTTTATGCGGAGCAATCTGGAGAGGTAGAGGCGATTTCGCCACGCGAAATTTTCAAAATAGCCAACGGAGAGCAAGAAGGTAATAAACAGGCTGCAATTAATGCCTTTGAAGAGATGGCCGTCGCAGCTGCCGAATCGCTGGCAAATGCCTTGGCACTCGTAGACGGACCCATTGTTATCGGCGGCGGAATTGCCGGAGCATCACGCTTTATTCTGCCTAAAATTATAGCGCATCTATCAGGTTGTATTTATAATCTGGAAGATCAGGGAATGCCGCGTGCGATTTCTAAAGTGTTCAATATTGATGATGAGGAGCAGTTGAAAGCCTTTTTAGCCGATTCTGAATTTGAAGTTGAGGTTCCGTTTAGCACTAAAAAGGTAGTCTATACCAAAGAAAAGCGTATTGCGATCGGGGTAAGTAAATTGGGAACCAGTACGGCGGTTTGTTTAGGAGCTTACGCGCTGGCTTTAGATTATTTGGAAAAAAGGAATTTATATAAGGAATCTGTATAAAACATAATTAATAAATAAACAAAGCCTGCTCATCGAGCAGGCTTTGTTGTTTCAATTTATAGTTAAGCCTTAGCGCTTTAAAGCTTCTTTGATCGCTGCTAATGCCAACGGTTCCATCACTTTATAGCCTTCATCTGTAGGATGCACGCCATCATAAGAAAGTGCTTCCGGAAGACCGTTTGCTTCATTTACCATTTCAGAAAAATAATCCAGATATACCAGGCCTTTTCCTTTGGAGTAATACTTCAGCATCATATTCAGTTCTAAAATGGGACCTACGGAATCCACTTCAGGCTTCCACGGATATTTAGACGCAGGAAGAATAGAAGAAACAATAGGAACAATGCCATTTGCTTCTGCCAGTTCAACCATAGAAACCATATTGTCAAAAATCTGGGCTGTAGTCATCGGGCCGGTATTTCCGGCGATATCGTTGGTTCCGGCAAGGATCACTACCGCCACGGGATTTAGATCGATCACATCCTGTCTAAAACGCAACAGCATCTGAGGCGTGGTCTGACCGCTAATTCCGCGACCGATGAAGTTATTCTTGGTAAAGAAATCAGGATCGCTATTGACCCAACCTTCGGTAATGGAGTTACCCATAAAGACCACTCTGTTTTCTTTTGCATAGATTGAATCTACTTGTGCATTGGCTTCGGCATAGCGCTTTAAATTAGGCCAATCTTGTGCCGTTGACTTAAAAATACTACCCCAAACCATAAAAACTATACATACCGAAAGTTGGACAAATTTGCTCATAAACTTAGTTATAAAGATTCTTATTAGGTTTTCTACTCATATAAAAAGTAAGCGTTCCACCGTTCATAACCTGATCGTGCGTGATGAATGGCTCGGTAAGTTCTTGACCGTTCAATTCTACTTTACGCACGTATACATTCTTCTCAGACTGATTTTTAGCTTCAACCTTAAAGGTATTTCCGTTATCTAAGTTAAGCGTTGCTTCTTTAACCGCAGGGCTTCCTAAAGCATAATCTACAGATCCCGGCGCAACAGGATAAAATCCTAAACTGCTGAATAGATACCAGGCACTCATTTGACCAAAATCGTCATTACCACTCAACCCATCTGAACCGGTCATATATTTCTCTTTTAAGATCATTCTGATCTTGTCCTGTGCTTTGTAAGCATCGTCTGTCCAGTTGTACAAATAAGCCACGTGATGCGAAGGTTCGTTACCGTGTACATAGTTTCCAATGATTCCTTCACGCGAAATATCTTCGGTATTTTCAAAATACTTATCTGGCAATTCCATCGTAAATAACGAATCTAAGTGCGTACTGAATTTCTCTTTTCCGCCCATAAGATCGATCATTCCTGCAGGATCTTGAGGAACATAAAGACTATAATTCCAACTGTTTCCTTCAATAAACCCTTGACCGTGCGTGTTCAATGCGTCAAACTCTTTTTTAAAGCTTCCGTCACTCAATTTAGGACGCATAAATCCGATAGATTTATCGTACACGTTTTTCCAATACGTAGAACGCTCGATGAACTCTTTGTAGATTTCGTCACGACCTAATTTCTTAGCAGCTTGTGCAATCGCCCAGTCATCGTAGGCATATTCTAAAGTTTTAGATACCGAAGCACCACTTTTATCTTCAGGTACATAGCCCATATCGATATAGTCCCCAATACCGTCAAAATAACGAACGCGCGCCGTCTCCACACAAGCGTCTAAAGCAGCGTTTTGATCAAAATCAGCATTGCCTTT
Source organism: Leeuwenhoekiella sp. CH_XMU1409-2 (assembly GCF_037029365.1). Taxonomy (NCBI): domain Bacteria; kingdom Pseudomonadati; phylum Bacteroidota; class Flavobacteriia; order Flavobacteriales; family Flavobacteriaceae; genus Leeuwenhoekiella; species Leeuwenhoekiella sp. CH_XMU1409-2. The sequence continues at coordinate 82,055 of NZ_JAYMEI010000009.1, forward strand.
TACAATAGCATCTGCAATTACTGAAGCTGAATGATAACCGATCATACACCAGTTTTCATTAGCATAATGCGACCAGATAGGAAGCATATGATGTACACTTTGTTCCTGATGCACCATCATAGATTGCACCATATCCTGATTGCGTTGTGGCTGCAATACATTGAATAAGGGGTGCAACGCACGATACGTATCCCAAAGCGAAAAGCTGGTATAATTGGTAAAGCCATCGGCTTCGTGCACATTGCGATCAAGACCCATATATTTTCCGTCTACGTCCATATAAACGGTTGGACCTAAAAAGGCGTGATACATTGCGGTGTACAGATTTACTTTGTCAGATTCTTCTAAAGTTTCTACAGTAACTTTTTGCAATTCTTTATTCCAGGTGTCGCGCGCTTGTTGCTTTACAGCGTTAAAGTCCCAACCCGGAACTTCAGCTTCCATATTCTTTAGCGCACCTTCGGTACTTACCGGAGATAGCGCCATTTTAACCTGAATCGCTTCATTTGCTTCCGTATCAAAATCGAAATACAGTCGCAGGTCATTTCCTGCCATTTGTGGGAAATTATGCTCCTGATCAAAACGTCCCCAGAATCCGCGATATACTTGTCCGGGTTGTTTTTCCTGACCATAACTCTTAAAAGCTTTGCTGAAGGTCATCGCAAAGTACACCTTACGCGTACGCGCCCAACCGCTGGTTTGGCGATATCCGGTAATGGTAGAATCGTTCTCTACACGCACGATCGTCCACACATTCTTCTCATCATAATTGTAGATTCCTGATTTAAGATCGAGGATAATATGCGCTTGATCACTTTTTGGAAATGTGTATTGATGCACACCTACGCGTGTGGTGGCTGTCATTTCGGCTTTGATGCCGTAATCTTTTAGGTTAACGGCATAATATCCTGCTTCTGCTGTTTCTTCATCGTGAGAAAAGCGTGAGCGGTAACCGCTGTCGGGATTGGTCTCTGTTCCCGGATTGAGTTGTAGTTTTCCTACCGTTGGCATTACTAAAAAATCACCCAAATCAGAGTGACCGGTACCGCTAAAATGCGTGTGGCTAAATCCAACAATTGTTGAATCTTCATATTGATAACCGGCGCAGTATTTATAAACGTCGGGATTGTAGCGCCCGTTAACCGCATACGGAATGGTATCGGTATCGGGACTTAACTGAACGCTTCCAAAAGGTACAGTTGCACCGGGATAGGTGTGTCCCATTTTTGCAGTCCCGATCATCGGATCTACATATTTGGCAAGGTCTTCTTGTGCTTGGGTGTTAAAAACACCAGCCGCAAGTATACTTGCGACGGTGCATAAACCCTTTAGTGTAATTCGTGTCATGTATTTAAAGGTCTCTGTATTTATTCATTAGAAAGTGAATACGGGTACGCCGATTTTTTGGTTCCGCGTGATTTGTTTGGAGTTTCACTCATATCATAATCAATGGTCATTCCATCCATTATCGCCTTGTGGCTTAACCAGTTTTTATTATAGGTTTTACCATCGACTTTCATCGATTCAATATAGCGGTTTTCATCGCTATTTTTAGGTGCATTGATCACCAGCTCTTTTCCGTTTTCGAGCTTCAGCGTAAGCTTTTTAAATAAAGGAGCACCCAGAACATATTGATCTGTAGCAGGGGCAACAGGGTAGAAGCCCATTGCAGAGAATACATACCAAGCCGAAGTTTGCCCGTTGTCTTCGTCACCGCAATAACCATCTGGAGTTGCCATATACATTCTGTCCATCGTTTCACGCGCCCAGTATTGTGTTTTCCACGGAGCACCGGCATAGTTGTATAAATAGATCATATGCTGAATAGGCTGATTACCGTGTGCATACTGTCCCATATCTGCGATTTGCATTTCACGGATCTCGTGAATCACACCCCCATAAACGCTCTCGTCAAAAATAGGAGGCATAGAGAAAACCGAATCCAATTTCTTAACAAACTTTTCTTCGCCGCCAATCAAGTCGATAAGTCCCTGTACATCGTGAAATACAGACCAACTGTAATGCCAGCTGTTTCCTTCAGTGAATGGGTTACCCCATTTGAACGGGTTAAAGTCTTCTTGCCAGCTTCCGTCTTCATTCTTACCGCGCATCAAGCCATAGCTAGGATCAAAAAGGTTCTTGTAGTTCATACTACGCTCTTTATAGATCTCGATCTCTTTTTTAGGTTTTCCGATAGCTTTTCCGAATTGATAAATAGCAAAATCATCATAGGCATATTCTAGCGTTCTTGCGGCGCTTTCATTGACGCCAACATCGTACGGTACGTAGCCCAATTTGTTGTAGTATGGCGCACCGGCACGACCTACAGCAGTCATAGGTCCTTCGTTATTCGCACCATTAACTAATGCTTCCCAAAGCGTTTCAGTATCATAACCTCTCAAGCCTTTAATGTATGCATCTGCAACTACAGAAGCCGAGTTATTACCTACCATGATATTGGCATATCCCGGGCTTGACCATTCTGGTAACCAGCCGCCTTCTTTAAAATCATTGGCAAGACCCGCTTGCATTTCTTTATTGATCGATGGGTAAGCCAGGTTTAAGAATGGGTAAAGCGCTCTAAACGTGTCCCAGAAACCGGTACCGGCAAACATATATCCGGGTAAGATTTCGCCAGTATATGGGCTCCAGTGTACGATCTCATCTTTAGCATTGATCTCGTAAAGTTTATTGGGGAAGAATAAGGTTCTGTACAAACACGAGTAAAACGTTCTTACCTGATCAATAGTCCCGCCACCTACATCGATGCGGCCTAGTTTTTCATTCCAAAGCGCTCGTGCATTTTGTTTGGTAGTTTCAAAATCGTTATCGCCAATTTCGCGCTCCAAATTCAATTCGGCTTGTTCAAAACTGATGAAAGAAGAAGCGACTTTAGCATTAACGACAGCACCGTTTTTAGTGTCAAATCCTACGATCGCTCCGGCGTGATCAGCTGTCATTTCAGCTTGACCTTTTGCTAGGGTATCGCTTTGCCAAGTATTTACATCGCTAAAAGGTGTATCAAATTTGATGACAAAATAATTCTTGAAATTCGTAAGTCTACCACGTGCATATTTGGTCGTATATCCAATGATCTTATTTTCTTCAGGGATCACTTTTACATACGATCCTTTATCAAAAGGGTCGATCACTACATACGAACTGTCGGCCTTTGGAAATGTCATTTTAAATTGTGCAGCGCGCTCAGTCGGCGTAAGCTCAACCGTTACATCGTGATCTGCTAAGTACACTTTATAGTAGTATGGCGTAGATTCTTCCGCCTTATGCGAAAACCAGCTTGCGCGATCATCCTGATTAAATTTCATACCACCGGTAACGGGCATTAATGAAAATTGACCATAATCGTTCATCCAAGGAGAAGGCTGATGCGTCTGCTTGAAGCCACGAATTTTATTGGCGTTGTACGTATACGCCCAACCGTGTCCCATAGGTCCGGTTTGCGGTGTCCAGAGGTTCATTCCCCAAGGCACTGCTACTGCAGGATAGGTATTTCCGTTAGATAATCCAGGGCTTGAGTCGGTACCCATTAACGGGTTTACATAATCAACAGGGTTGTGCACCGTTTCTACCAGCGTTTCTTGTGCTTGCGTGGCAGTAAATAGCAATCCGGTACATAATCCCAAAAGTAATTTTCTCATAAGTGTGAATTTGCGATTAACAAGTTTAAAGGTTTATTTAGTAGGTTTCCAGGTGGTTGCAGCGTCGCCTTCTCCGATCACCGGAAAGGCACTGATGCGTAAACGCGCGGCACCCATAGGAATTAATTCAATAGTTTCAGCCGGTTCATCAGATTTTACAGGACTTGGCTGCAATTCCCCTGCAAGACCATATTGGTCAATCGTCCATTGCGGGATGCGCTTTCCTTTTGCTTTGATCACAATAGGTGCTGCATCAACCGTAAATGGATAATTATCTTCAGGCCACGATTTGGTTTCAATGGTGAACGAATCTTCAAGATGCTCTTTGTCTAAAATTAAGCCATAATTCCACGGCGAAGCCGGATGAATCTCAAAAGAAGGCCATTTTTCTACATCGGCATCTTTTTGCCATTTTGAATCCCAAACTGCAGTTTGCGAACTGTTTTTTGTGGGGTATTCCTCTTCTATTTTAAGCGAAAAGGTAAGCGGGCCATAATCAAGACTTACACTGTTGTTATTGGCTTCCCAGGTTCTTAAACCTAATTCCTTCGGAAGGGTCAACGTAACTTGGTCACCATCTTTCCATTCACGCTCAATACGTATATAAGTATTTGCTGAAGGGTTAGCATCAAGAGCTTCGCCATTTAAAGCTACCGAAGCTTGCTTAGCCCACGCCGGAATTCTAAAGTATAATGGAAACTCCACAGCCTCTGAAGTGTTTACGGTAAAGTCTAAACGTTCAGTAAACGGGTAGTTTGAGTTGTTAGTTACCGTCACTTCTTTACCATCGCTCACCTTTGCAGTAACCGAACCTGCTGCATAAAGAACAGCCGCAAGACCGTTATCTGGAGTTGCCATAAACAGATTTTCGGTAAAATAGGCCCAGCCTTGCCCGTGATTATGTTGACAGCATCTGGAGCTAAACGGGTTCATCATTAAAAACGGACCAGCATTCGCAATCCCCGGACTGTGATTGGCATCATCGTTTAATACCATATTGGGGCTGGTGATGTAGCGCAGCGATCTAAAATCAGGCATTAACGCAGCAGGGTAGGTGTTAAAAGCTACTTCTTCAGCGTGGTCTGCCCAGAAAATATCACCGGTAATACGCAGTAAATGCTCATCGCTATTCATTTGTTCTACCATTCCGCAGGTTTCAACACCTTGACGCGGATCGCTATAACCGGGACGTGCATTTTCATCAGCACCAAACATTCCGCCCGGAACCTGACCGAAATAAGTTCGTATGATCTTAAAGTTGTCATAGGTAGCCTGCAAATCTGCTTCATTTCTGCTTAGCTGATAATATTGAGCCGGTTCTCTAAACCCCTGTGCGATGTTCACATTATGCCAGTCTACCAATTTACTAAACCAGTCCGGGAATTCCATCCCTTCACGGGTTTCTTTATGGTTGTGAATTTCGTCTAACGTATTGTCGCGCTTCGACCAATCGGCATTGGTCCGGTGTAGTTTTTCGGCTAAATCTAAAAGGAATTTATCTCCGGTACGGTTGTACAACCAGATCACGCTATAGAGGTTATCACCACCACGCAAGGTTTGCCAATAATGTATACCTGAAAGCATTTTATCATCAGGCACACTGTTTTGATACTTGAAGTATTTGGTCATCAAGTCGATTACACGCTCATCCTTTGTGGCTTCGTAATAGGATTGCAGGCAATACAGCATGATCATATTAGACCAGAAGTCTTGAGAACCGTCGCGATCTGAAAACATTTTAGGGCCAAAATTCCCATCTTCGCGCTGACTTTTGAGCGCAGCTTCAAACCAGATTTGTGATTCTTTGATCATTGAAGAATCTTGCAAAATATAGCCGGTATTGGCATAGCCTTTTAACCAATATGGGACTTCTTCCCAGCCCCAGGCGCCTGTGCCATCGTCAGATAACCAGGCATTATCGTCTTTTTGTAACCAAGCGCTTATTTCGCCAAGATTGCCCATAAGACCGTCTGCCTGTCTTTGCAGACTTTCCTTGAGCCAGCTTCCCGGTTTTATGGCTCCTAGCGGAAGTTTGATCAATGCACTTGGAGCAAGCGGTGCGCGGTTGCTCACATAATTGGTATTGGTCTGTGCTACCGAAGGTTTAGCTACGGTAGTAATAGTCATTTCTTGTTTTGAAGCATCATCGCAGGAAAGAATCAACAAGCAACTTGCGACAATGCCAAATACATTGCTCTTTTTCATTTTTAACTGCTTCTGGTGGTATCCGGTTAGTTGAGCGGGTGAGCCTCAACGCCTTCATTGGTGATCTTGACGGTTTTAATGCGACCGTCTTCATCAAAGTACATTTTATCAATGCAGGTTTCTCGTGAGTTCTGATCGGTCTCGTCTAAAGGTCTGCGGTGATAGACCATATAGTAATCGTCAGAATCTTTAGGGTGAATCACACTGTGATGTCCGGCACCTGTAGCGATCTCAGGATCTTGTTGAAGGATTTTATCTTCTCTTTTAAAAGGCCCAAAAGGAGAATCTGAAATGGCATAAGCCACGCTATAATCAGGACCGGTCCAGCCACCTTCAGACCACATGAAATAATATTTACCGTCTTTGATAAACATGAACGGACCTTCTACATAGCTTTCTGGCGTGATCTCTTTAAAGGTTGTGCCATCTTCAAAAGGAATGAATCCGGTAAAATCATCATTTAATTTAGCGACATTACAATGTCTCCAACCTCCATAATACAAGTAGTACGAGCCATCTTTATCTTTAAACACAAATTGGTCAATAGGCTGCGCGCCATTATGAAATTTATCGATTAAAGGTTTACCCAAATGATCTTTAAAAGGACCTTCTGGAGAGTCACTCACGGCAACTCCAATTCCGCCTAATTCCTCATCACTTTGAATATCGTTTGCACCAAAGAACAAATAATATTTATCGTCTTTTTTGATGATGGAAGGAGCCCACATCGCACGTTTGGCCCATTTGATCGCTGAAGTATCTAATATGCGTTCATGCTTTGTCCAATCGGTGAGATTGGGAGAAGAGAACACATCAAGAAAAACTTGTTTGTCATAAGGAGCCGAGTAGGTAGGGTAGATGTAGTAGGTGTCGTCAAAAATGATCCCTTCAGGATCTGCATACCAGCCCGGAAAAACAGGGTTGTTGTTAGCCACTTCCTTTTTTTGAGCACAGCTGGTGAAAAGTGCCGGAAGAAGCAAAAATGTAAAGAGTTTTTTCATAATTGCAAATTGAGGTTTTAAATATAAGTATATCTTTCAGTAAAACGTTTTAGCTAGCTAAAGAATTTTAATATTTTTTTAAGTTTCTGCTTAAAAACAAAAAAAATCTACTTTCTAGACCCATTAGTTGCATTATGGAATCGAGAAAGTAGATTCTGTTTTTAAGAATCAGCTTGTAAATTGAGCTTCATTTATAGCGTCCAACCTTCTCGGTAGTTACGCTTTACAAACTGATTTGCTTCTTCAAAATTAGTCACGCGCATATTCTTTGCGTCCCAAAGCATTTCGATATAACGTCCCGGATATTCCACATTACCATTCTCAAGTTCTTTGCGAATGTCAAAACCTCTGATGGCAAGATTTGCGATCAATAAAGTTTCTGTAAGTGGGCCTGCAACGTTAAAGGGCGAACTCACTTCTTTCTTACCATAACCGGCAAGAGCAGCTTCTACCCATTGCTTATAGTGACCGCCTGCACCGCCGGGTACACGCTCATATTTTTCTGCAACTTTAGTGCGTTCTGTTTTAGAAGTAGGTAATAACTGTGGATTTTCAGAATAGGTACCACACATCATTTTTCCTTTAGTTCCTACAAACAGCACACCGTTGCCACCGTCCCCAAATACTTCGTTAGGACCTAATTCTTCTGGACGGGTAGGTTGAATACCACCATCCATCCAGTGTAATTTAATATCGCCTTTGGTTTTATCGGTTTTTGGGAAGGTCATCGTTACGTGACTAGACGGTGGGCAGCTCTCCGGGAAATAACCGCGCTTGAATTCGTCTACATACACACTTCCTACGCTACATTGTACATCTTTAGGATATTTTAAATTAAGCACACGCACGGGGACTTCAACCAGATGACATCCCATATCACCTAGTGCGCCGGTACCGTAATCCCACCAGCCACGCCAGTTAAACGGTACTAAGCCTCCTACATATTCTTTATAAGGAGCGGTGCCCAACCAAAGATCCCAGTCTAATTCGCTAGGAATTTCAGCAGAAGTTTGTGGCCAAGGAATTCCTTGTGGCCATACCGGTCTGTCTGTCCAGCAATACACTTCTTCGATCTCACCGATCAACCCAGCATCAAACCATTCACTCATTAAACGCGTTCCGTTGTTAGAAGCCCCTTGGTTTCCCATCTGCGTCACCACTTTGTATTTATCTGCTGCTTCGGTAAGCTGGCGTGCTTCATAAATATCGTGAGTTAAGGGTTTTTGTACATAGACGTGCTTGCCCATTTCCATAGCGGCCATAGCTTGTACTGCGTGATTATGGTCTGGTGTAGAAACAGAAACCGCATCTATTTTATCGCCTTCCTTCTCTAGCATTTCGCGATAATCTTTATAGTACTTTGCCTTAGGAAACCGCGCTCTTGAATTGGCTGCTCTGCGGTCATCAACATCACATAAAAATGCAATTTCAGCCAGGCCAGAATCGGCAAAACTTTTAATATCACTTTCTCCTTTTCCGCCTACACCTATACCGGCAACAACAAGTTTGTCACTAGGTGCAGTAAAGCCTACACCGCCTAATACGTGTCTGGGTACTATAGAAATACCTAAAGAAGCAATAGATGTTTTTTTGAGAAAATCTCTTCGTTTAGAAGAATGGGAATTCTGTTTTTCTTTCATGTTTCTGATGGTGTTAAGTGCGTTAAAGGTTCTCACTATGGAAATTTATAAACTTTTAAAAGAGAAACTATAACGTTTGAAGTAAAATTTAGGTTCAATATAGATAAAACGTTTTACTTAGATTAGATTTTACTGAATTTTTTTCTTCAAAAGAAAAGCCCGGCAACTACAATCACCGGACTTTTACTACAAATTCAACTAAAACGCTCTTTATAAATCTAATTTTTGAACCGGACTGAAGAGCATATCTTCAACGCCCGCTATTTTTAAGGCAATTCGTGCAAAAACGTATGGTTTGGAGTATCCATCAGGTAAAGCTGTGCTTCCGCTAAGGGTCCCGTCACCTACGGTCATATCGCTCCATACCATGTGATAATCTCCATTGTTAGAGACTTGTTCGGTATCGTTGAGGTATAATCTGGCGAACTCGATATTGCGCGCATCGGCACCTGTGATGATCTGCTCGTAACTTGCTGAAGCGTCGACTGCAGCAGTGCCCGCATTAAAAGTTTCATTACGCAACATATAATAGGGAAGTACTTCAATATCTAAGTTGGTATTTCCGCGTAGCGAAATAAAGATCGTATCGCCCTGCTGCTCGTTTACCTCATACGCTTTAAACGGTCCCTGACCATTGATGAATTTTAATTTGTAGTCGCCGTCAAAAAAGCGTCCACTAAACGAACCATCCAGATCGAGGTGAACATCCAAAGGGGCTAAAGCTCCAAAACCCGGCTGAAAAAGTTGAAAACGCACTTCGCGTGCACCCACTTCAATAGGTTCCCCGTTGTATACGATGTTTCCGGTAAAGAAGGATTCTGGCTCCTCATAATTGTCAATTTCGCAGGATGCAAAAAGCAATGCCACCGCTGCTAAGTATATATAATTTGTGATTTTCATAATCTTAGGCTTTTAAAATTATTGGTTAGGGTTTCTAACGATCAATGGGTTATTGTTTAAAATACCTGCTCCAATCTCTGAGTAATAATTCCCAAACTGAAAGCGATCTGCACCAGTTACTCGGTTTGGCTTCACAATTTTGTAGATATAGGTACCGTCGTTGGGGCCACCCGGATTGTAATATTTGTAAGGCCAAAGACCAAAGGGTTGCGTTAACCTCTTAGTAGCATCTCCAATGTTTTCAGTAATAGATGTAGCGTCCATTGGAGTGCCATCAAGGACTTCGTGTGCAATTCTCCAGCGTTTTAAATCGAAGAAGTGTAGCCCTTCAAAAGCAAATTCTACAAAACGCTCGTGAGCGATACGATCAAATGTTATATCTGCGGCAGCCAGATCGGTAGTGATTCCTGCACGGCGACGTACCTGATTGAGATAACCTGCAGCAACTTCATTTTGATTGAGTTCAAAAGCCGCTTCTGCAGCATTCAATAAAACTTCTGCATAGCGATAGCGAATGAACCACACGTCACTACGCGTCCCACGCTGTCCGGAGCCTGCTTTAGGGTCTTGGTATTTACGAATATAAAAACCGGTTTGTGCGGTAAATTCTAATCCGTCAATAGGACCGTCAAAACCTACAACCTGAATATCATTGCCCAACACTTCTTTTTGTTGACCACGAGAATCTCCGCTTATGACCGTTCCATCAGAAAGTTGAACACCTGCAAAAATATCTACCTCACGACCTTTAAAAGAAGATCCCGGTACGATCACAGTACCCATAAGTCGCGCATCTCTATTAGCAAATAAAGCTTCTGGCGTATCGTAATATATAGGATCTCCCGAAGCATCTTCTATAGGTAAAGGCGCATAGGTTCCATCTAAAGTTTCAAAAGACTGCACCAAACTCAGTGCCGGGTTGATACGGCCACCTTCTTCTTCTTCGGCACCATATCGCGGTTGATTGGCAATCGTAAAGCCATGGGTTTTCTGTGTTTGAAGCATAAAATCTTCTACAAAGATCGCTTCAGAATTATTAGACTTATCATAGAATAAGCTCGCAAAGTTTTCAGACAAATCTGGCTTTTTCTCATAAAGGGCATAGCTTCCTACTTCGCCATTGATGATGGATTGAGCCGCATCTAAAGCTGTTGCATAATATTCATCTGCACGAGAAGCGGGAATCCCAACCTCTCCACCGGGAAGTGAAACTTGTGGCGTGCTCGCACCATATTTTGCGATAGAGCCGGCGTACAATGCCGCTCTTGCTTTCATCGCCATTGCAGCCGCTTTAGTAGCGCGTGCCTTTATGCCTGAATCTCCGGGAAGATCAGCCACTATAGCATCTGCTTCACTAATTACAAAGTCATAAAGTGCAGCTTCGGTTTCTCTAGGAAACTGCAAATAGGTAGCGTCACCGCTAAAATCATAAGTCTGTGATTCTAAAATTAGCGGAACTCCTCCCATACGTTTTACCATGGTAAAATAATACGAGGCGCGCAGGAAGCGACCTTCAGCGGCAAAACGGGCTTTTTCTGCCGGGTCTAATTCTTCAGAAAGCTCAAGACGTTCTAAGAACAGGTTCATCTCTCTGATGTAGCCATAGTCCCAAGTGCCCCAATCGCCGTAGCCGTATCCACCGTTCTGAAAGTACCAGTACCTTCCGGCTTCAGACCAGAATGCGATATTAAATTGCGCTAAGGATGACCAATCTTCTACAGTGCCAAAATCATAATAGCGGTTGTAGAGATCAGCCAGTACCGAAATTACAAGATCTGGACTTCCAAAAGCCTGTTCCTGACTGAGAACATTGGTAGGCTCACGGTCTAAGAATTCGCTGTCTGAAGAGCAACTGCCCAACAGAAAGGATATCATTAAAAAGTATATGTATTTTTTCATTGCGTGCATTTTTTTATAGTGAAACATTAACCCCAACATTGACGAATTTGTTCTGAGGATACTGTAGTCCATTAGCATCAGAGATTTCAGGATCAATGCCATATTCTGCTACATTATCAATAGAGAAGAGGTTGTATCCGTTTACGTAGAATCGCGCTTTTTGTACGTTGATCTTGTCTAGGAAGGTTTTGGGTAATGAATATCCTAACTCAATCGTACGTGCTCTCAAATAGGTCACGTTGTGTAACCAGAATGTAGAATTCTTGTTGTAGTTACTGTGCCCGCCATCGTTAAAGCGCAATGCAGGATATTTACCCGGAATCCACTCGCTGTTAGGATCAAAAGGATCTGCGCGTCTCCAACGGTCTAAGAAAATTTTATTTAGAGCACCGTTATTTTGATACGCCCAGCGCTGCTCCCAGCTCTGGTTCCACGAGAATCCTGAAGCTCCTGAGAAGTCTGCTGTAAAGTCAAACCCTTTATAGGCTACATAAATGTTTAAACCGAAATTGATCAACGGGTTGTAGTTGTTATACCCAATAGGAGTCTCATCATACCCGTCTATACGACCGTCACCATTTACATCCTCGTAAATCAAATCACCCGGTAATAGGGTGCTGTTTCCGCGACCGTCAATATCAACCGGATAATTGTCAATTTCTTCCTGAGACTGAAATTGTCCAACGGTAGTGTATCCCCAAAAGATCGTATTGTAACGGTCTTCAGAAGAGGCACGGTAACGTTGATACGAGTTATCAAAACGAGGCTTATAAGACGATAAGAATTTACTTCTGGAGATCGAACCGCTCGTGGTAACACTAAAGGAAACCTCGCCAACTTCATCTGAATAGGATAACGAACCGTCAACACCATAGCGTGCATCAGAGTTTACGTTTTCATCCGGAAGTCCGTAGCCCAATTCATTAGGAATCAGAATGTCGTATTTACGACCTCTCAAGCCGGTGCGTTTTCTGTAGAAATAATCAACGGTACCAGAGAGTTTACTTCCAAACATATAGAAGTCGGCACCTATGTCAAGAATTTTACTTTTAAACCAAGAGATATTAGAAATAGGCTGTCCCTTATCGCGCGCAGGAATTACCGCTTGTCCATCGAGGATTACCGGCGTTCCATTGTTTACGTTGTAGTTGTAACCGGGTAAATAATCAAAAGCACCAATACCTACATTATCATCTCCCAACACCCCGTAAGAACCACGGAATTTGAAGTTGTCCAGAATGCTTTCTTCACCGATAAGATCTTTAAAGAATTGCTCTTCGGTGATTCTCCAACCTACAGAAGCCGAGGGGAAATACCCAACGCGCTTGTCTGGAGCAAACTTCCAGGAAGCATCCCGTCTTGCAGAAAGTTCGAGGTAATATTTATCGCGGAAGTTATAATTGAATTGTCCAATATAGCCAATACGTGCTTCTTCAGAATCGCTGTCATCGTATTGATCCATATCAGAAAAATAGATCAGCGGAAGTGTATTGGTACTGGGTACTGCGTGGACATATTGTCCCAGATATCTGAATTCCTGACGTTCTGCGATAAACAACGCTCCAAAAGAGTGATCGCCAAAATCGCGTTTCCATTGTAGTTGACCTTGATAGGTGTTTCTAAATACTTTACGGGTTGCACGTTCTCTAAAGGGGTTAGTACTACCACCGGTTACGTTATACTCATCGGTATCGGGATTGTAAGTGAACGCTTCATACGTATACTCGTGACCATCTTGCAAACGGTCTGCGATGTAGTATGAGTAGGTTCCTTTTGCGGTTAAACCTTTAACTCCCGGGATTTGATATTCTGCAGTAAAATTGGCTTGCAACTGTCTCCAGTTTTCCTCATAATACCCACCGGTTTCAAAGTTGTGTAATGCCCAGTTGGTTTCATTATGCCCAATATCATTAAGATACTCCGGGTTGTCATTTGCGTAGGGACGCTCAAATGGACGGTTACGCAAAATAGCAAAGCGAGGTAACCAGTAATCGTCATAACCAGGAATCCCCGGGTTTCTGCGCGTCTCTACACTACCGTTTATTTGTACACCAATTTTGAGTCGGTCTGTGATGTTGGCGTCAATATTACTTTGAATGTTGGTACGCTTAAATGTAAATTCATCACCAAAAACCGCTTGCTGATTGAGGTGTGTTCCTGATACATAATAGTTGATGTTTTCAGAACCACCTGTAGCGCTGAGGTTGATGCTGGTGAGTGGTGCATTTCCTTTTACGATAAAGTCTTTCCAATTAAAGGATTGATAGCCGCGCTCTTCACCGATGCGGTATTTCTCTAATTCTTCAGGTGTGATTCCTGTAGAACCAAACTGATTTACTTCAGCTTCAGCTTTCCCCAGCATCCACTCATACGAATCGTTTACCGTTTCCGGGAAGCGAGACCAATTTTGCCATCCTGTATACGCATTGATGTTTATGGTATTTCGGCTTCCTTTTTTACCGCGTTTGGTCGTTACCACAACGACACCATTTGCCGCACGCACCCCATAAACCGCAGCAGAAGCATCTTTGAGCACGGTGATACTCTCAATGTCGTTGGGTGAGATGTTGTTGAACTGTCCTTCATCCTGTTGAATTCCGTCAATTACATAAAGAGGTGTTCCCATATTACGTATCTGGATAGATGCGCTTGCTCCGGGACGCCCGTCATTCATACGGAAACTTACTCCCGGAATTTTACCTGCGAGACCTGCACTTACGGTTGCTCCACCGTGTACTTTCTCCAGATCTTCGCTCGTGATGGTAGCGATAGAACCGGTGATCGACTTTTTATCTTGTGTAGAATACCCTGTTACCACAACCGCATCAAGGCCGGCAACGTCTTCTTCGAGTTGTACATCGATTTGCGTTTGCCCGTCTACCGGGATTTCTTTGGTTTTAAAACCAACATAACTAAAAACAAGTGTAGCGTCTGGTGCAGCGCTTATACTGTAGTTTCCGTCAAAATCTGTGGTGGTGCCTCGTGTGGTACCTTTTACTAAAATGGTAATATAGGGTAGTGGCCCCGAGGTTTCTCCGGCCGAGCTTACATTTCCTTCAATAGTGATGTTCTCCTGCGCATATATGTTTTGCAAGCACATAATACCAAGAACCAACATCAACAATGGATGCCATTTAATTGGGTTCAGTAGAAGTTTTTTCATTGAGTTTCATTTTTGTGAGAATTAGTTTGAATTGTTTCGGTTGTTAAAAAATTAAGATTCTGGTGTGTTACGATATCGATATCGTAAAGAGAGGACGAATGTAATAAAACGTTTTATCGCGACTGAAAAATAAAAGTATATTTTACGCTTAATAAGTAATATTGACGCAAATGGTAAGATTTAAGACAATTTGTAGTTACAAATGTTAACTAAATATATTTATAGTGTTTCATTTTGAAACTATAACGTTTGATGTAATGAGGATGTAGTTAATCTATTTCAAAGACCCTCTAATTTGTTTCAGGAGCCGATAAATTGTCTGAGATCGAGGTTGAATTGTTAATATTTTTAACAGAAAGTAGCGTTTTACCTTTATTATTGAAATATCACACAAAGTGAATCTTTCAATCTGCTTTAAGCGCTTTGTACAGCAACACGGTGTTTTTTAGTTCATAAGGTTATCTTTTGAAACTCTGAATTTTGAATAGGTTTTAGCTGCAATACGAGTACTTTCAAATGGGTTGATTTAACCTTCTGAAGGTGTGTAGAAGTTAGGTGCAACACAGGGATTATCATATGTGTTGAAAACCTTTTCTCGATAAAAGCTGCATAAAAAAAGCGGAGTTGGTGAGACTCCGCTTTACCCAAATGGGTGATGTTCCGGTTTTGATACCGCAACGCATAATTGCTTCAGGATTATTTTTAAATATACTATTTAGTTACTTCTTCGTCCTTCAGCATTTTAATAAAATAACCACCAACTACAGAACGTGCTTTAAAACCAACTTTATGCGCATCGGTGGTCTCGTGCCAGTCAGAAAGTGGTACGCGGTCTGGAGTTGTATTTGCAAAATCCCACACCGGGTCAATAAGTGCTTTAAAATCGGCTTCATCATCTGCTAAAGTTGCCGTCCACAAAATCCAATCAGATTTGGTGTAGGTTTTACGACTGTCTAATGGCAAACCGTAAGCTTCTTGTTTGGTCAAATAGTAGGCGATTTCGGTTTTATGCACGTCTTCAGCAAATACATTCAATCCTAAAATGTCGTCCCAAACCAAATTATACTTCTGGCTCCAGGTGCCTTCACTTTCAAAAGCTAAGGTATAGTGATCCCCGTCCCCAGCAATAGTTTGCCATTTACCGGCCATCTCTTTGGCGGCTTTGGTATATTTTTCAGCGGTTGCGCTATCTCCTAGCATCGCCGCAAGTTTACCATAAGAGGCAATTGCCATAATCGCTTTTACCGAAAGGTTTGCATTACGCGCCAAGTGCCCTGCAAAATCATCTGTTGAAAGTTGATTTGCCGGATCAAAACCACTTTGCATCAAGTAGTCTGCCCAGGTGGTTAAGGTTTCCCAATGTGCTTTGGCATAAGCTGCACTTCCTTCAACCTGAGCGATCGCCGCAGTGAGAATTAGCATATTCCCTGCTTCTTCAACAGGCATATCTTCACCATAGGTTTGTCCCAATGCAATTGGATACGTACCAATATCGTGAGCCGGAAAGGGTTTTTGCCATTTTCCGCTCTCGCTGTAATAGAAAATTCCGTTGAGCATCCCTTTTAGCAAATCAGGATTGTATACCAAAAACAAAGGTGCCGAAGGGTAGGTGACATCAACTGTGTTGATCGAACCATTACTGTTATTCTCTTTTGATAAAAACAGAATATCGCCATTAGGTGCTTCTACAAGAATATGGGCTGCAATCGCTTGGCGGTAGGCTGCAACACAAAGATCTGCATATTTTTCTCCGCCTGAAGCTAGAGCATCTTCATATAATTTTTGATCAAAAGTTTTTACTTTTTCAATAACATCTGCATAACTGGTATAGGCTTCGGTAAGTTCTTCATTCATTGTCGCACCGTCTTTGGACCACCAAGGTTTAAGAGCGGTTCCAAAATAATTCACAGCTTCAAGTTGATCATAACCGATCATAAATACTTGTTCTGTGCCTTCTTCGTCGATCTCACCAAGATCTGCAACAGTATTCAACATAAGATTCTTACCTGTGGCTTTTTCATCGGTGTCGTTTATAGCTCCTGAAACAAAAGCGTCAAGCCCTTGAGCAGCAGGAGTAACAAATTGTGTCAGATTTGTTGCAGGCGCTCCTACATATAAATACCCCCAATCTATGCGTAGGTCGTCTCCTTTTTTCTCAAGAACAGGTTGTGCAACTGAGCCGGCTTTCAGTATTGAAAGCGCTCCGTTTTTATATTCTGAAACTTCAACTTCCTGCACAGGTTGGTTGATCGCAATCGCCGAGGACGTACCTAGATATACTTTGGCTTTACGCGCTTCTTGCCCGGCAACTTTTACACTGATGTACGAAATAGGTCTGCTGTAGATCTCGAGATCTTCGATCAATAACGGAGAGGTGAAGGCCACGTTTACCTGAGTTCCGTCTGCATCAAAGGTATACTCCGTTTGATTCGCTCTAAAAGCAACGTCAAGTTGTTTAGCTTTTTTGATGACCTCATTAGATTTAGATTTTGCTTCGGTAACCAATCCCGCATCTAAAAATTGTCCGCCTGCGGTATTGCGAATGTGAATGGCCAGAACATTACCTTCGGTTTTCAGTGCTTGCATTGCTTCTTGTGAAACCGGAAGGTATTTATAGCTGTTTTGCCAGCCGTTGATATCTGCGATTTGAATTCCGTTGAGCCAAACCTTTACATTATCATCGTGATTGAGTTTTAAAAATAAAGATTCAAGGTCTGTGGTTTCCAGATCAAAGGTTCTGCGATAGTAAAGATCGGCCGTATTCCAAATGGTTTTTGCCATACTTTCATTTTCACTGAAAGGCGCTTCGCCTGTTTTCCAGGCAGAAGCATCGTAATCAGGATTGATCCAAGCTTCATCGGGTTCACTTTCGGAATAAGAAACGGAATAGGTTTCTTCGTCAGAAGCAGGAAGGATCGCGTCATAGGTTTTGCTTTCGCTTCCTAGAAACTGATAGAATTGGTCATCTAGCTGAAGCACTCCAAGAAGCGCGTGATCCCGTTCTGTCCAATGTTTGGTGGGGCTGCTGTTGAGTTCGTCTCCCATAGACCAAATGCTTAAATAAGGATCGTGTGTGATCAACGGGTAGGCCGGAGCTCTGAAAGAAGCACTTGCCTCACTTACAACGTTTTCGTTCTGTGTCGCGGTTTCTTGTTCTTTGCAAGAAAAGACAAAGAAGCATAGAAGCCCCAACATCAATAGATTGTTTCTGTTCATAAAGTTAATTTTAGGTATTTCTGGTTTTTAATCTACTTGTTTAGAAAATGTACCGTTGTAGCCCTCTTGCACGAGCAACTGCTTGTAGCTCATTAGAAAAATATCCCGAGCACAAAATCGTGCTCAGGATATTTAAATAAATTGCTGATTAAAATCTAAATTATTCAGCAAACAAGCGCCATTCAGCTAATTGAAATAAGCCGTCGCCACCATTGGCAAGTATTTCTAATCGGTAATATTTATAGCTGGTTTCATTAGTAAATAAAAAAGTACGTGTTTGTCCTCGAGAACTCCAAGATTGTCCTGATCTCGAATCAATCTCAGTAAATGTGGTGCCATCATTTGATCCAGAAAGCGTCCATTCTACAGGGTCTCTTCCCGGTGCATCATTGGCAGATGTAAGGCTATATTGAGTCACACGTTGAGGATTTTGAAATTCCTGCTGAATCCATTCCGGATTATTGAAATTGAACAGCAAAAACTTAGTTGACGTATCTCCATCGGTAACTCTAAATGAAGCTTCGTTTGAGGTAGCACCATTTCTGTTTTCTCTACTTACGGAAGTGTTAGCAAAATCAGTAATATCCTGAGGACCAAAAGTGATTAATTTCAGATTTAACAATCTCCACTCACTTAGCTGTAAGTTTCCATCACCATTATTAGCTTCAACAACTATACGGTAATGTCTATAGGCTGTACTATTTTCAAATTCATAATTTTTAGTCAAATTTCTAGAAGCAAATGTTTCATCACTTACACTGTGCAATTCTTCAAATTCAACACCATCTTTTGAACCTAGCAATTTCCAGTCTTTTAAATCTCTCCCGGGAACATCATTACCAGAAGTCAAACTATATCTATTAACCACTACAGGAAACTCAAAGTTTTGCTGCATATAAAATTCCTGTGGAAACCCACCGGTAAGAAACTTATTATTCCCTTCGGTAATATTATCGATGAGTTTTAAAGAACCTTCAGCAGCGGTTGGGCCACCATTATTATCTTTAGAAACTTCTATTGTTGCCAAACCTTCACTGGTTACATCGATTAATTCTGAAGCTGGTACGAATGGATAATTGAGGTTAGGAAATCTTCCTCTTGCAATTAATAACTCCTGTTGATTCTGATCATCAAAACCAAAAGCTTCTAGTGCTAGAGGCTCTAGATCTGCCCCAGTCGCTCCGCTAAAGAAGTGAACCAGTTCGCCTAAGGTCATATCTTTTGCATAATCTGTATCGTTAATAGGATAATGAGTACTTAGAACTTTAAAGAAGTTGCTTAAAGTAACAGAACCGTTATAGTTCTCATAAATAGGTAAAAACCAATCTCTAAACCAATAAGTGTCTGCTTTTGGGAAGTCTACCGATGTTTCTAAAAACTCTGCTTTAACACGTTCGGCCTCAGATTCTAAACCTAATTTTAGGTATAAGTCATAAGTAAAGATCTCCGTGAATTTATCTTGCCAGATCGCTTCAGCGGGTGATTTATGCACCCCGTTGCTAGAATGTTCAACGACCTTAGCCATAAGTGCAGCAGGCTCGTCTATTGCTGCACCTGTAGGACTTGAAGCAGTTATTGGATGATCAATTAGGCTACGATTCTCAGCATCCTCTTCAAAATGCGTTTTGAAAAAAGACGATTTATCAGCTTCTCCGTGGCCTACCACATACAACAAGCTGTTCTGACCATAGGTGCCATAATTTTCAACAACATATGCCCAGGAATCACTAAAAAAGCTGAAGGGCCATTCAATCGATCGATCAACTTCGGGATCGTAATAAACCGCAGCAGATACGTCAAAGTATTGTCTTAGTACATCCTCATCGTGACCATTCCAGCTTTCTGAAAGTCCACGTAGCGGCGATCCTTCCGGGTCATTGTTGACTACAGAATCGGGCTCCCCGGTTACCAGGGCAGAGTCATCTTCTGCACAGGCTTGAAACAGCAAAAGTGCCCCAAGCGTATAAAAAACAGTGTATATAATTTTTTTCATAATCTTAAATTTTAAATGCTTACCTCTGGGTTAGCCGTGTATGCTTCCCACAGCTGGTCTACCGTTTTACCGGTATATTGCTCCCATGTTTCAGCAGTATATGTTTTGGTACGTAAATCCTCATCTAGCTTTTCAACCAGATTCTTGTCATAGTTTTGGCTCACCCATAATAGAAAACGCGCTGTAATGCGGTAGCTGTTTTCATAGCTTTGCGAAGGGCTAAATGGCGTCAAAGACCAGCCTGCTCTTTCATTATCTAAAGCATATTTAAAGCGAACGTAATCTGCGATCCCTTCGGTCAACCAACCGGGACCCGCACCACCCGGATAGGATTGTACGAGATGCATAAGTTCGTGCGTAACCAGATCAAGGTCTTCTGGCTTCTTGTGTAACCAGGCAGAACTGATGGTGATCGCACCTCTATGCGCATAGGCAACACCGCCGTACGCTGTATCTATTTTTATGGTAACATGCTTTTGAGATTGCGGGTTGAAATCCTTCACCAGTTTTGGGTAAACCTTTTTAAAGATTTTCTCAATACCTTTTTGAATCGAAGGATCTAAGGTCTCATCCTGACTCTCGTAAGAAAGCGTGTATTTCTGTGCTTGAATGCTTCCTGTAATTGCGAAAGCAATACAGCTAAGCAGCACATATTTTGATAGTATTTGAATCATTTTAGATCGAATTTGAAGAACAGACTCTTGATTGAAAAAAGCGTCTGTTCTTTTTGGCTAATTAAATTTACCAACCCGGATTTTGAACCAGAGTCGGGTTTGCATTGAGTTCGTCTTGAGGAATAGGCCATAGGTAATCCTGTGGTCTAAACACACGCGTTTCAAAAGTGGTTACGTTATAAAAATCTTCTTCTGAACGCGCATTGATGTCCATCCCGTGCATTTCGCCGGCAAATACATCTTCTGCAATTTTCCAACGACGCGCATCAAAGTATCGGGTATTCTCTAAGAAGAGTTCTACGCGACGTTCTTTTCGTATTGCTTCACGCATCGCTTCCTGACTTGCAGGAGCTTCCAACTCAACAGAACCATACTCAGGAATTCCTGCACGCTCACGAATAAGATTGATATAGGTTAAGATATCTGGATTCCCGGGGTCGTACTCATTTAGCGCTTCAGCATAGTCCAAATAGATCTCTGCCAAACGTAACATAGGTAGTGATCTGTTATTGTTTCTTCTATCACCCAAAGGCGCTTTTTTTCTGGCGATATATCCGGTAGGAGGGTAGTCATTAGTTCCTGCCTGACGACCTGAATTTCCTCCAAACCAAGTTTTTGTGATGATATTTCCAAAATCACGATTTAACCACAAGCTTCCATTGTATGTGATCCCTACATAAAATCGAGGCTCTCTGTTGGTCCAAGGGTTGTACGTCGTCCTTGTAGTGAAGTCGTATGGCGCTTGAAATTGAGAGAAACCATCAGCAACATAATTTGCCTGAGGATCATCGATAGATCTTCCGTTTGAGGTAAAAAAGGCGTCAACCATTTCTTGAGTCACACTAAGTCCACCCGCGCCGCGTACTTCTGTAGCTGAGCCCAGATGATAAGGTGTTACATCATAATGGAAATAATTTACACCGGCAGGGCGTGCATAAATAATTTCAGAGTTAAAATCCTCGAGCATCACATTACGCGTAGATAAATACGGATTGTAAGAGCCGTCTTCATTAAATTCTTCGTAAAGGCTATAGGTGTTGGGAACATATTTATCAATAAACGCTTTAGCAGCATCTGCCGCTGTTTTCCATTTATTCACATCATAATTCTGAGGAATTAGGTTTTCGCCATCCTGACCAATAAAATCAGCATAATCTGTATTTCCGTTAAATAAAGGGCTCGCAGCAAATAACAGTGTTTGCTCTTTAATGGCCATCGCAAAAGGCGTACTCATTCTCCCGGCATTGTTGCCTGTAAAGCTTACGCCTTCAAGGGCTGCAGCAGCGATATCTAATTCTGAAGTGATATACGCAGCAACTTCATCAATCGAATTGCGTTTGAGTCCCAGGGCATCTAAGTCTGCATCAGCAGGAATTGGAGTTTCTCCCAATAAAATTACCGGTCCAAAACTGCGCATGAGGTTGTAATAGTAGTATGCTCTTAGAACACGTGCCTCTGCTTTGTACTGACTAATGATCGCAGGATCACAATCCTGACATAAATCTACAGCTTCAATAAAAGTAGATGCAGCTCGAATACCTCGGTAGAAGTTTGACCACAAATTACTTACATTTTGAGTAGTTGCATTCCAGTCTCCAATATTCAGGAAATTCCCCATATGGAATCCCCAAACATATTCAGCTTCATCAGAAGCACCGGTCCAAGGTCCCGAGTTTTCAGTCGTCGTATAACGCTGTGCAAATTCACTTGGAATTTGAGAATAAATGTTTGCTAAGTATTGCTCTACGGTTGCTCTACGCGCAAAAGTCTCTTCAAAGGTTAACCGATCATCCGGCACCTGATCTAAGTAATCATCACCACAGGAGAGTAAAAACCCGCTTAGAATAAATGTTAATAGTAATTTTTTCATATGATTATATTTTAAATCTGTAATACGAATTGTATCGTTTCAATTGATTTTTAGAATTGAAAGGTTCCTCCTAAGGATACCACCGAAATGTTAGGGTATCTACCACCATTATTGGTGTTAAGTTCAGGATCCCAAAGATCAAATTTGCTTAGAGTAAACAAATTGGTTGCTCGCATATAGATTCTGAAATCATCAACACCAAACTTCTGAGAGAAGTCTTTTTCAAAGGTGTATCCTATTTCAGCTGTTTTTAAACGTAAAAAGTCAATGTCTCTCAACCACCAGGTACTTGCCTGATTGTTGTTTGTTTGACCTATTCCTGAAGCGCTAAATGATAGACGTGGATAGGTAGCGTATGCATTATTATTCTCAGGAGTCCAGCGGTCTAGTGAGGTCGTGTAAATATTACCTTCACCTCCGTCACCAATAAATGGACGAATACCAAACCCGCCTATGAAGCGATCTGAGAAGTTTTGTCCTTGAAAGAATAAGCTTGCATCAAAACCTTTATAAATGGCAGTGATTCCAAAACCGTAGGTCAAAGCAGGCACGTCGCCGTCACCAATAACCTTACGGTCAAAAGCATCAATTTGTCCATCGCCGTTAAGATCTGCATATTTAATATCTCCCGGTTGAATTTGACCAAACTGCGTAGGGAAACCATCATCTGTAGTGATAAAGCCATCTCCATCTATATCATCTTCTAAAGTAAACAGGCGCTCAGCTACATAACCAAAATTGGCGATAAGACCTGTGCCTTGACGATTTAACCACGGGTGAGGTTGCTCAGGAACACCATTCTCAATGATCTCATTTTTGTTGTACGAGAAGGTACCTCTAAATGAAAGTCTCAATTCTTTGAATTGCTGACTGAAGTTTAAAGTACCGTCAAAACCTTTATTTTCTACAACACCAATATTTCCGAAAGGGTCAGAGGTTAAACCTATATAATTAGGAATATCACTACGTCTTAAGAAGGCCCCTTCGGTACGCTCGTAAAAGAAATCTGTAATCAAGCTTAATCTACTGTCAAAAGCATTGATCTCGATACCTAAATCTTGTTTTCGTGCTTCAGCCCAGGTAACATCTACGCCATAATAGGTTTGACCAATACCGCCTAGGGATTGTCTGTTTTCTCCAAAGGTATATCCATCTTGACCCTCTACACGGTTGAGATATGCAAAGCGTCCCGCTCCAGAGTCAGAACCAACTAAACCGTCAGAATAACGAAGTTTAAGATAATTTATATGGTCTTTTAAAGGTTCAAAGAACTTTTCGTTAGATAGTACCCAACCGGCTGCAAAAGACGGGAAAAACCCGTAGCGGTTATTTGGTGCAAAGTTTTCAGATCCGTTATAACCTGCATTTACTTCAAAGAAATAACGATCATCATAAGAATACGTGGCTCTACCCGCTAAACCTTCATTTCTAAATGGAATCGCGTCGGTGAAATTACCTGCAAAAGCATTAGAATAATCGGTACGGTTAGCAAGCAATAATCCGCTTACGCTGTGTTTCCCAAAAGTACGATCATAGTTTACCGATACTTGCGTGTAAAATCTTCTGTTTCCTCCATTGTTTCGGTTGTAGCCTAGGAAATTGGTGCCGGTGTAGGTTTCATTCAACAGCAAGCCACCATCTTCAGTGTATGGGAAATTGGCATCAACAAAGTAGGTGCTTTCTCGTTTAGAACGCGCAACGTTTTGCTCGTTAAAAGAGTCGAATGCAAATAAACCGTGTAATGAAAGTCCTTCAGTAATGAAACTTAATTCCTGATTCAGGTTCAAGTTGGTGTTTAAGTTTGTACGTGTGATGGTTCGGTATCCGCGAAGCGCAACTTCTGCATATGGATTACGCAGTCCACCATTAGCACTTTTTCCAGGTACAAAGCCTCCCGGATAAAGCACAGGGTATTCCACTGGTGGCGCTTCTAAAGCCGTACCAAATATTTGGTCTTCAAGCGTAATGCCTGGAGAAGTAGGTGTTCCCGGATAATTTCCGTCAGATAAATATCCTTGGATCCCTACGTTGATGTCTGTGGTTTTGGTAAGATCAATAGTAAGGTTTGAAGTGAAATTAAAACGTTCAAAGCCGGTACCTGAATCATAAGATACATTGGGATCTGTCTGAAACAAACCGGTTTCATTGTAGTATCCTAACGAAACATAATAACGAGCGCTTTCTGCTCCTCCATTTACGTTGATCAAAGCTTGCCTGTTACGGCCATAGCTTTTAAAAACTTCTTCCATCCAGTTTACATTAGGATAGAGTAACGGGTTTTCTCCAGAGGCAGTTGCATCTATGTATTCTTGCGAATATTTAGGAATATCACCTCGGGTGGTTAAGGCTTCATTAGCAAGATTCATATAGGTTACACCATCTACCAGTTCTGGTGTTTTGGTGAAGTTAGTGACCCCTTCAAAATAGTCTAAGCTAACTTGAGGTTTACCTATTTTACCTTTTTTGGTTTCGATCAAAATAACTCCATTGGCTCCACGAATACCATAAACGGCAGTGGCCGAGGCATCTTTAAGAATAGAGAATGATTCGATATCCCTTGGGTTGATATTGTCTAGAGAACGCTCAACTCCATCTACTAAAACAAGTGGATAAGCATTACCAAAACTCGAAATACCACGTATCCAAAGGTCTGCACCATCATAACCGGGTAGACCAGAACGTTGTACCCCGGTGATCCCTGCGATTCTTCCGGCAAGCATGGTTCCCAAATTGGCTACGGGCAACTCAAGTTCATCGGCTTTGATGGTAGATTGTGCACCTACTACGCTGATTTTTTTCTGTTTACCATAACCTACGAGTACGACTTCGTCCAGAGATTGTGCATCGTCTGCCATTTGAACGTCAATACTTGATTCCCCCTTCACAGGGATTTCTGCGGTTTTCATTCCTACATAGGAATAGATCAGAATAGCTTCAGCATCGCTAACCGTAATGCTGTAGTTACCATCAAAATCGGTCAAGGTACCGTTTGTGGTATTTTGTTCTTTAATGTTTACACCGGGTAAAGGAACACCTTGTGAATCTGTTACAGTACCAGTAACTGTAATAGCAGTGTCTTGTTGGGCATAAATTGACTGTGTCTTACACAGTAGGGCGGTGAGTAGCAATCCCATAAAAAAGATTTTACTACTGGATTCTCCGAGCCGTTTACCGACTTTAGAAGAAAAGGAATACTTGTCAAATAGAGAAAGTAATTGTTTCATCCAATAATCTGAGTTTTTAAATTGTTCGTGTTTCCGTTAAAAGAATGCTAAAACTAGTAAAACGTTTTAGCATTTATGAGAACGGAATTTGGATGAGGCTAGTTTAAGCGAAGTTTAATTACTGAATGTAAGCCGTTAATCGATGCGAATGTTTGTATTTGTAATCTTAAAGTTAATTTAAGTTTAAATCGTAAACCGATATCGAAATAAAAGTCTATTTGATACAATATGTCTCAATCAGGGCACAAATTATCTCATTACGTCTTTTTTGATCCATTTTAAATATTATAAATAATATTTAATTGTTTTTAATTTGTATTTTGAAATGTGTCATTCTTGTTTCAGACTTAAATAAACCACGGCATATTAACATAAATTGGCTATAAAATGTCGAATTGTGTAATGCGTTACGCTTCAACTGAAGCTTATTAGAAGTACAATTAAGATCAAAACAAAAAAATCCACTCAAAAAACAGCAGGTTCTCTCTGATTTTGAATGGATTTAATATATGATAATGTTGGAGTGGGGGGAGACTTATTAGGTCTACTTCTTTTTAGAAGAGTCTCTGGGGATCAGTTCAGCATGCAAAACCGATTGCATCAATGGCACTTCTTCTTTGCCATTTGCCTTCAACAATTTAAACATGATACGCATCAATTCTTCTCCCATTTCCTGTAGCGGTTGAGCCACTGCGGTTATAGAAGGATTATTGATTTTAAAGAATTCGTTATCATCAAATGTTACAATACCCAGATCATAAATAAGCTTAGGATCGATGTCTTTGATGATCTCGAGTGAGGTTTGGGTTAGGTAATTGGTTGAAAAGAACACCGAATCAATCTCGTTACTTCCGGTGAGTAGTTCTGTGATGCGCTGTTTTCCCTCAGGAGATTGTATTGTCTCAAATGGAAGTTCAAGAATATTGCTTTGTAATCCCGCAGCAGCAACGGCATCGCGATAACCTCTGGCGCGATCAAGCATCTGTATTTGTTGCGTATCTATGGTAATAAAAGCAGGATGTTTAAAACCGTTATCTATGAGATGTTGGGTGGCTTTATTGGCCGCTTCATAATTGTTGATCACCACCTGGTGCGTAGCGAGGTCTTCAAAATAACGGTCGGCAAGCACGACAGGAATATCACTTTTAATAAGGTTCTCAATATCCTTTTTAATACCCGCAGATGGAATGATTAAAAAACCATCTACCTGACGTTCATGAAAAACACGAATGAGTTCCCGCGAACGTTTATCATTATTCTCATTGCTACAAAACAATACTTTGTAGCCTTTTTGATAGGCGATCTCCTCAATAATACGGGCGATCTTGGCAAAAAAGCGGTTACCGATGTCTTCAACCATAAATACCAGAATTTTACTTTTTCCGGTACGTAAGCTTTGTGCCACTTGATTAGGACGGTAATTAACTTCTTCAACGTAGTCTTCGATCTTTTTGATAACCTCTTTAGAGATCTTTCGTTCTTCTCCTTTGCCATTTAAAACAAAAGAAATGGTGGTGATCGATACGTTAAGCGCTTTTGCGATGTCTTTTATAGATGGGCGTTTTTGCTTCATTATGTTGTAAATCTAGGTGAACAGTTGGCATCTTGAATATTGAAAAGCCACCAACCACAACTCACTATTTTTGGCAGCGCCAAAGAGGGGATTGCCCAATGTATGGCTGCGAAATTGAAAATTTATTTCTAACCACTCCATCAAAGTCTGCCATCGTCGATAGACAGGCTCGTCCTGAGGAAGTTTACTTATTCTTCAAGAAGTTGCACAACGCCTTTTTTGAAAAGCAGCGCACGCATCTTCTTTGAATTAACAAGTTTATAAAAGTATTGAATACGAATAGATTTCTGCTTTTTTTTAGACGAAATGCACACAGAGTGACTAATCTCGATCATTTTATTCCGGTTATGCGCTCAAAGTTTCGTTTTTATCGCTTAAAAAAATAAAGAAGTTCCTGCATAAAGGTACAATCAGGGTATTGTGGCGCCTTAGAACTGCATTACCTTTGCCGCAATGAATATAAAGCTTGATAAATTTGTGCTTGCGATCCTGGTAGCTATTGTTGTTGCCTATTTTTTCCCTCAGTGGGGAATCGCCACAAGCCCGATTCCACTAGATACGATTAGCGCCGTAGGAATCGC
Source organism: Leeuwenhoekiella sp. CH_XMU1409-2 (assembly GCF_037029365.1). Taxonomy (NCBI): domain Bacteria; kingdom Pseudomonadati; phylum Bacteroidota; class Flavobacteriia; order Flavobacteriales; family Flavobacteriaceae; genus Leeuwenhoekiella; species Leeuwenhoekiella sp. CH_XMU1409-2. The sequence goes on from NZ_JAYMEI010000009.1 coordinate 109,653, forward strand.
ATTGATCTTCTTTTTATACGGACTCAAATTAAGTCCGCAAAAACTGAAAGCAGGTTTAGGGAATTACAAATTACACTTGCTGGTACAGGCGTGTACCTTTCTTGTTTTTCCGCTGGTGGTGCTCTTGTTTCGTCCATTAGTACAAAATGCAGAGCACGAGCTGTTATGGTTGTCTTTCTTTTTTCTTGCCGCGCTGCCTTCTACAGTAAGTTCTTCTGTAGTTATGGTTTCTATTGCAAAAGGAAACATACCGGCAGCGATCTTTAACGCAAGTATTTCAGGAATCATAGGTATTGTCATTACGCCTTTGTGGATGGGTTTGTTTATAGACGATATGCAAACCGATTTTGACTTTACTGAAATTTATATGAAGCTGGTGTTGCAAATTCTAGCACCGGTGATCTTGGGCTTGTTGTTGCAGCGGTTTTGGGGAGGATTTATCCAGAAACATACTAAAAAACTTACGCTTTTTGATAAAAGCATTATCCTGCTCATCATTTATAAAAGTTTTGCGACTTCCTTCACCGATGGTGTTTTTAGCGGAGTATCGCTTTTTGATTTAGCGATTTTAGTTGTTGGAGTGCTTTTCTTGTTTGTTCTGGTTTATATGTTAACCGGACGCATCGCTACCGCGCTTGGCTTTTCCATAGAAGATCGGATTACCGCGCAATTCTGCGGAACCAAAAAATCTCTGGTACACGGTACCGTATTCTCAAAAATAATATTTGGTGGAATGCCCGGCCTCGGTCTGGTTTTATTGCCCTTGATGCTTTTTCACGCATCCCAAATTATGATCATAAGCGCCATCGCTTCCAGATTTGCAAATCGCGAAATGCCGAATGAACCTGCTAACTAAGCCAAGAAGCAAAAATATCTTGGGTTGAATTTTCGGTAGTGGTGAGCGGTAAGCGTACAATATTCTTTTCGGTAGCGAGATAGCGTCTTATGATGCGATCTGCATACGCCGAACTTTTCTGCGGAATTAAATAATGCTCAAAATCTTCGTTATGGTTAAAATCTGAATTTTCGTCCACAAAACCATAGCCTGAAAAACGGCCTTGCTTTAAATAAATAAAAGACTTTTCTCCAGGATTACGCCCTTGCTCCACAAGCAAGCACGACTGCTCATAGGTGTGAATATAATCTAGCGCTTTGCTCACCCGGGCATTATATTCAGTAACAGCAATTTCGCCGCTACAGGCACCGCTGCAGGTGTGTATCTTGTAATGATTGCAGGTGTCAACACCTTGTTGCAACGCACAATATTTAGGACACAATTCAAATTTTTCACATACTTCCTCCATAAACTGTATCGCTTCTTCTCGCGTATAAAACTGCATCCAACTTACCGGGGCGATTTTGTTTTTGTGCAAGGCAAATTGCTCGATTCCGTATTTATTATGATAGGAGGTGAGCTTGTAGGGCTTTGTAGGGTTCTTTTGTGCTTTGTTGTATTTGGGGTAATATTTTAGAATAAGTTCGGCTTCTCGCAATAAGGCCAGCAATTCACTTCCTGTTAACTCATAATCGATGCTGTGTGTGTTCTGAAGCAGCTCATATTTGCGGTTGCTTTTTTCTCTGAAATGCGAAAGCACGCGTTTTTGAATATCGATCGCCTTACCAATATAAAGCGGTTTTCCGTTTTTATCTTTAAAGAAATATACGCCGGCTTTATGCGGAAGCGCTTCAAAATCTGAAGCTTTAAAGTGCGGCGGAAAATAGGATTCTTTAGATTTTCGGTTTAAAAATCCTTGAATGACTTCATACTCAGGATCAAGATCGAGACAGCGCTGAAACAAAATAACCGTAGCTTCGGTATCTCCTGTAGCGCGGTGACGATCGTAATGTGGGATATTGATCGAGGTGCATAGATTTCCTAAACTGTACGAGAATAATCCCGGAATGAGTTTCTTAGCCAGTCGCACCGTGCAGAGGCGTTTTCGGTTAAAATCGAGACCAGCTTCTTTAAATTCTGCACGCACTACATTGTAGTCAAAACCTACATTGTGCGCCACAAAAATGCAATCTTGAGTGAGTGCATCAATTTGCGAGGCAAGTTCATCAAAATACGGTGCATCTTCAACCATGCGGTCGTTGATGCCGGTAAGCTTTTCTATGTAAAGCGGGATTTCCCGCCCGGGATTTACCAATGAGGCAAACCGGTTGATTTCTTTGCCTTCTTGAAGTACGATGATGCAGATTTCGGTTATTTTATTCCCCTTGATCCCGCCACCGGTCGTTTCAACATCAATGATCGCAAACTTGGCCTCTTTCATAACTGCAAAGTACGTAAATCTCCAGATGTTGTAAAAGGAAAAAATCCGTATTAACGGAAAAATTCCGATACCCTATAACCGAATTGTTTCAGCACAAATTAGCGATGGATTTTCTACGCATAAAAAAGCCACGCTTCTGAGGCGTGGCTTTTTAAAGTTTGGTTGATTAGTGTGTTTTTTCTAGAATTTGAATCCTAGCGTAAACAATACGCGGTTACTTTCTTTACTGCGGTAGTAGCCCAGATTGGCAGTGAGTGCTTTAAACCCATTTAGGAAAACCGAACCCCCGTAACTGTTGTGCCATTGTTCAGAATCTCCTCCCGGAGTCCAAATGCGCCCGTAGTCAAATCCTGCTGAAACACCCAAGCGTAACGGAATGAAATTGGTGGTCAATTCGGCAATACCTACACGTAAATCGGTGCTTTGGTAAAAAGAAGTCTTACCGTTAAAACGCTCATTTCTAAAACCGCGCAGGCTGTTATTTCCGCCCAAGGTCGCAGCGTGGTAAAATTCGTAAGTATCTCCAAAGTTCATTTCTGCACCCACTTTGGTCGCAAGAACGGCCATACCGCTAGGATGCAGCGGGTAGTCTATAGAAAGGGTAGGGTTTACATAAGCAAACTCATTATCATACTCATCAATATTACTTTTATAACCTGCTACCAGATCAAACTGAAACCCTCTTCGGATAAAGGCGATCGCTCCGCTTTTGTTTTTATATTGAAAAGCGGCTTCTGCACCGGCATAATACTGCGTGTTGAACACATCATCGCCAGGCACGAAAATGGCAGTATCGCCGGTAACACCATCTCCGGAATACGAAACATTAAGGGACTCAAATGTAGGACCAAAACGTATAGACATGCGATCTTCTCTGTAGATCAATGACGGGTTAACACTCCATTGACTGATACGTACCCGGTTAAAGTCACGATCTACAAGATCATCGTCGTAGGTTGTTTCATTACCGGTACCAAAATAATTGATCGCATAATTAGGCGTGGTATAGCGGGCATCGAGGCCAAAATTCCATTTATAAAAAGCGTGTGCAAATTCACCTGAGTATTTTAACTCTACCCCGTGTGTCGCTGCGTAATATTTAGCCGTCAAGGTTTGTTGTGTCGCAAACGGATTGTTTGCCAGACCATAGGTCGTGTAGGTTCCGCTTAAGCCTGCAGAAAATCCGGTGTCCTGATCGTAACCTACCGCAGGAAGAGTAGAGAAGGCATCCAGTTTTCTGTTTTCGTCATTATAGGTATTGATGTCATAACTGTCTACCAGCCATTTGCGAGTTCCCGGATTTACAAATGTATTTTTTTTGCTTTTGTAGTCATAGGCTTTTACGGCACGTGTATTTTGAAAATCGTACACATCGTTATTTTCTCCTCCCAATATTTTAATAGGAATGTATTGATCGCCTTCACCCGTTACTGTAAACGTATCTTCATCATCAAGACCATAAATCCAGAGTTCTTTGGTCTCCTCTTTATCGTAGGTGCGCTCAAAAGTACGATCGTCTTCAGTGGTTAGCGCCACGCGGGTTTTTCCGTTAGGAAGTCGGGTGATTATAAAATCGTCCTTATCTCCGGTTCCTAAAAGAATCTGGTGACGCATCAAATACTCATAATAGCGACGCGCAATGGGCATCAAATTGTCCCGACGGATCTTGAAATTCTTTATGATCTTTTCGGTGCTTTCGTCTTGTGCAGCTTCAGGCAGGGTGGCAAAAGCAGTTTCGATGGTTTCATCGGTAAGCTTTTCTTGTATGAAGCGAACTTGTTCTTGCCAGTCTTCCCAGGTCAAACTCTTTAAAAAAGCCTGATCGAGTGGGTAAGCATAACGGCTCAACCATTTTACATTATCAACATCCTCATCATAGCGTTCCATAGAGCGGAAATCGATCATTGCTACTTTCAGCAATCCAAGAACGAGTCCGTCGTATTTAGGAAAGGCCTGATCCCGATCTCGCCGAATGGTTTTGTACAGCGTATTTCCGTTGTCCTGCTCGTAAGCAGACCAACGCCATTGGTCATAATGCCGATCATAGTCGCCTACGGCAAAATCCATCAAGCGCACTTTTAAAAAGTTGGCTTCGTCAACCTGATGCTTTTTCGAGTCGCGTACTTCAGCCAATAGATCTTTGGTACTTATGATATCGTCTGCATTTCCAAAGCGTTCAAAAGATTTATTTTCATCACCGGCATGCGCTTCAAGCATATACAGTTTATCTCCATAATCTTCATTAAAGATACCCAGTTGTTTTTGCTTGGGCATATAGTAGATTTTAGGCTCGGCATTATAAATATCCAAGGTGTCAAAAATAGGATTGAGCGCAAAGGGCGCATAAGGTTGCGCTGTGGTATAAAAGTCTTGCACGATATCTTCGGCAATGGTGTTTTGCATAAAATCACGTACATAGTGATCTGTAATTTTAGACTGAATGAAGCGCACAGCACTTTTACGCAGTTCACGAGCGGTATATTCGTGTTCGTCATCATCGATCAATCGGAGCGAGCGGGATTGATTTCCTCCGCCTTCAGAAATCGCGTGTACATTACCCGGAAGTTCAGACAAGTCAAGCACCGGTGCTTCAATTTCTTTACTAAATACATCGCGGTAATGTTCTCCCCACAGAAAACGATAAAAGCCGCTTTTGTCAGTTTCTTCTTTGGTATAGATCGAAGCCTTATAGGTATCGCTCATCCCGCTAATGTCTGGTGCAGGAATGTCCTCGGGCCGAGGTTGCTGGCGACGTATTTGTTTTTCAAAAAGTTTTTGAGGCGCGCCTTTTCCGGTTTGAAAGAACTCCACTTTAGAGCTTCGGTCTGTATAAACCGTAAGTTTAGCAAAACCGTGAGATTTTGCGGCAAACTGACCGTCATCGGCTTTGCGCACTCCATCTAATTTTGAAGCGGCAGCACCACTGATGATTTGTGGGATTCCGTCGTCAAAAACATATTGTAAGTTGCGGTCACTGGCCGAAACAAAGATCACATCAGGAAACTGACTTGCCAAAGTTTCCAACGTTCCTGCATAGTTTTGACGCAGGGTGCTATAGTAATCTTCAACGCTAAGGCCACCTATTTTTTCTATAAAATTCTGTTGAGAAAGCGTAAGTACTGAATGATGTACCGCAACAATGACCGTTTTGTTCTGTTCATCTTTGAGGTCATCTTTAAACTTTGCAAAGAAATCATCGCGTGTTTTGAGTTCGCATTTATTGTTGAGGTATAAATGATCATCCCAGTCTTCAAGAAACCATTGGGAATCGATCATCAACAACTCTACATTCTCCATATTGAGATTCTCGATCTCTCTGGGGCAACCATCATTTGGCCAAAATTCAATCTTGCTATTATCTTGAATAAAAGACTCAAGGTCGTCCAGATTCTCGTGTCCGTTTTTATTCCATTCATTTTTTCCGGGCATCAAGATCACGTTACCATTAAAAGCTTCCAAGGGTTGCATGATTTCCTGTTGCAGAAAAGCTTCTACCGCTTTGCGGTCTTTCTTTTTTGGCGGATAGCCTTTTTTTGTGATGTTCCCGATAGCAACAAAGGTGGCATTAACATCTTGTTGAGACATCGTGGTGATGGCTTCCAGAACTCCTGTGGTAGAGGCGTTGGGAGCATCTCCTGTGTTTCCGGTAAAATAAAAGGTTTGTTCGATGGCTGCATCTGTTTCCTGCGCATACATTCCTGAGGAAACTAAAGCCCATAAACCAAATGCGAAAAACGAATAAAGCGAAAGGCGTAAGGACGCGTATTTCTTGTTCATAGAGGTAGTTCAAATTAGTAAGGCTCAAATTATGCCAAATATGTTAATGCCTTTTCTTTTTTAACCCTCTATAACACTGTTTTAAATAAGTCTTAAGAGATTCCGTCAGCGTATGGCGCTGTAATTATTCATTGTAATAGCACAAACTTCCATTTACTAAGAGATATAGTTAATATTAATAATCAAGAGTTTAGAACTGTGCTTGTAGAGGTTATTGATCTTTTAAATAGTTGAGCTGAAAGCAAATTTAACGCTCTGAGTTAAGGTAGTGCCAGTAGGCGGTAAGCGCATAGGTCTTAATTAATTGTGAAATAAGATTTTACTAACATTTTTTCTTTATTACCCATAATAATTTTGAGAAAAACGAAAGCTATGAAAACTTCACCAAAAAATCATTTTTCTCGCAGTTTGAACCAAATTCTCAAACGCTATAGATTGAGCGAAACAGAATTACAACAGCTAGACGCTGTAGATACAGACCGTATTGTGAGTTTGGCTTATACCGATTATGGCGGTTTTGATGCGCAGACAGGAATGTATTATGCCGAAGAGCGCCCGGTAAACTATAAATTGAAATTAGATTACGTCAAAGATGAAGCAGGTAAAGTAGAAACCCTTATCATGCTTCCGGTAACGATTTCTTAATGTCAACAGGCTTATAGTCATCAAAACCTTATGATGTCTTTAACGTATTGATTTTTTAGTGCGGGTTAACTTTGTTGTACATACAACTATAAAATCCAAACACAATGAAAGATCAAGTGATTATCATAACCGGTGCCGCAATGGGACTGGGATTAGCAACTGCCGAGTTGCTTGCTAAAGAAGGTGCAAAACTCGTACTGGTTGATTATAATGAAAACGCCTTAAAAGACGCTGAACAGAAACTCAAAGAGATCAATCCTGAGGTCGCGCTTTTATCGGTTAAAGCCGATGTGTCGAGCGAGGAGCAAGTGAAGAACTACGTCGATAAGACTGTAGAGAAGTTTGGTAGAATAGACGGACTCTACAACAACGCGGGAATCGAAGGGAAACAAGCTTCTATTGTAGATTACGATCTAGACATATTTAAAAAAGTGATCGATATTAACCTTATGGGCGTGTACTACGGGTTACGTTACGTGATCCCGGTGATGCAAAAGCAAAAATTTGGTCGTATCGTAAATGTGGCTTCTGTAGGAGGTATTCGCGGAGTACTCAATCAAATGCCTTATGTAGCTAGTAAACACGCCGTAAGCGGAATGACTAAAAATGCCGCGCTAGAATATGGTAAAGATGGAATTTTAACCAATGCGATTGCTCCGGGTGCGATTCTTACGCCAATGGTAGCCGAAGCTTTCAAGCAAGTGAATCCTGAGGATCCTAAAGCTGCCGAAGCACAATATGCGAGCAACAACCCAACGCGTGCATTAGGTGATCCTAAAGATGTAGCCAGTGTAGTAAGCTTTTTGTTAAGCAAAGCTAATGGATATGTTAGCGGTCAAACCATTGCGATAGATGGTGGCGAATCTAATATGTACGGTAACGCCGAATAAACTTTTCAGCATACTTAAAAATCAAAAGCCCTGATCGTGTTTCGATCAGGGCTTTTTTTATGGGCACTTTCAGAGGTTTTTATATCCTTAGACATTCCCTGAGGTATTTTATTCTTCACTTTTTTTCACTCCTCAAACCTTGTAGTTGCATTTTTTTTGAACGCATTTCTCAAAGCTGACTTTTATCATATTTCTCGCCAGCTTCCTTGTTGACCTTTGCTGTATAATTAAAAACAACAACTATGAAAACCTATACCACGTACAGCATTTTATTTGGCTTGTTCTTCTTGGGATTTAGCCTTCAGCAAGGATTAGCACAAACCTTTACACTAGATAATTCGCAATCTACTATGAAGGTAGAGGGCACTTCTAATCTACACGATTGGGAGATCGATGTCGAAGCCCTACGCGGCACTCTTGAAGTGGAGCAAACCGGTGAATCGATCACGTTTAAAAAGCTCAGCCTTAAAATTGAAGCAGAAAGTCTTAAGAGCGGTAAACGTGCAATGGACAAAAATACCTTCAAGGCGTTGGATACCGATGAGCACCAATACCTAACCTATACCTTAAAAAAAGTATTGGATGTGCAACAGACTTCAGCATCAACCTATACGGTTAAAACCTCAGGAAGTTTAAGCATTGCAGGAACCACCCAAACGGTGACAATTCCTTTTGAAATGCAGGTCGAAAAAGAAAGTGTAAGCCTAACCGGCACATACGCTTTGAAAATGACCGCATATAACATTGAACCTCCTACAGCGCTCTTTGGTACCATTACTACCGGAGACACCGTAAACATACACTTTGAAACAACCTTTATTAATTAAACCCTATAATACCTGTCAGTTATGAAAACTAAAATAACATATTTCGCAATTCTTCTTTTTGCTCTTTTTGGAATGAGCATGCACGCGCAAAGTCAGCGTGACTTAGACAACTATCGTTTACCTGATCAACGTGGCGTTTCAGACTTTGAGGCTCCTAAGGATACAGCAACAACCTTTAACGGACTACAAGTACGTTTGGGAGGTGCTTCAACCTTACAGTTTCAGGCCTTAGATCACGAGAACTCTAATGATCCTTCAACTCCTGTTTTGCAAGAAATAGGGAGCAATTTTAACCTTGCAACTGCAAACCTGGATCTTGATGTAGTACTTTATGATGGGGTGCGTATGCACTTGAGAACCTATTTGTCTTCTCAGCATCATACCGAAACTTATGTAAAAGGGGGGTATTTTCAGATCGATAAGCTAGACTTTATTCAGGAAGGTTTTATGGAAGATTTGATGAACCATCTGCGTATCAAAATCGGTCATATGGAAAACAACTATGGTGATGCACACTTTAGACGTACCGATAATGCAATGGCACTTTACAATCCGTTTGTGGGGAATTATCTAATGGATAGTTTCACTACCGAAGTAGGAGCAGAAGTGTACTACTTCAACAAAGGTTGGTTAGGAATGTTGAGCTTAACTAATGGTAAGTTGAATCAGGCGGTAACCAATCCAGAGACTACAAGCCCATCATTTATCGCAAAATTAGGTTATGACAGTCAGTTGAATGAGGATTTCAGATTGCGTTTAACCGGTTCTGTGTATCACACCAATCAAACCGGAAGCGCTTACCTCTACAGCGGTGACCGTTCAGGATCACGTTATTACAATGTGATGATCGACGTAGACGGTAATGGAGATGGCTTTAGAGCAGGACGTATCAATCCTAATTTACGTAACGAACTTACTTCAGTTATGATCAACCCATTCTTCAAGTATAAAGGCTTAGAATTCTTCGGGATTTATGAGCACGCAAGTGGTAAAGCAGCTGCAGAAAGCGAAAGCCGTAGCTGGGACCAATATTCTGGAGAGTTGATCTACAGATTTGGACCTAAAGAAAAAATCTACTTAGGCGGTCGTTACAACTATGTGAGCGGTACGTTAATGGGAGGCACCGATGTTTCTGCAGACCGTTTTCAATTGGCAGCAGGATGGTTTATGACCAAAAACATCTTGATGAAAGCTGAATATGTGGTTCAAAATTACAACGACTATCCGGTGACCGATATTCATAGCGAAGGGCAGTTTGACGGCTTTATGCTTGAAGCTGCAATTAGTTTCTAATTTGTAATTCTTAAAACAGTGCCGGTAGCTTTAAGCTACCGGCACTATAAAATTTTTGGCGATGAAGGTTTTAATGACTCTTTTTTTAGTACTTAATGCATCTGTAATACTTGGGCAAACGCACTACCGCAGCCTGCAGATCAGCGGTATGCAAAACAGCAGCCTTGAGGTTTCCGGGAAAACCAATGTAACCGGTTTTTCCTGTACCTACGAACCTGAATATTTTCAGGCAGAACAAACGCTGAAGTTTTATAAAAAAGAACAGGTGATCTTGCTCAAGGATGCTGAGCTCAAACTGGATATTGACGGATTTGACTGCGGCGGAAAGGCGATCAATAAAGACTTTCGCAAAATGCTTAAGGCTGACGACTATCCGCATATCATCTTGAATTTTAAGCAAGTTGAGCTTACCGAAGCAGGACAGCAAGCCACCATAACCATAAATATTGCAGGACAGCAAAATACATATACCATTCCAGTGACCTGGTGTAAAGAAGAACAACAGCATCTCAAAGGAATATTAAACCTCAACATCACCGATTTTGAGCTTGAACTTCCTAAAAAGCTTTTTGGTCTCATCACTATTAAAGATGCGATCGCTATCCGTTTTGATATTGCCGGAACCTATGCACTCTAATTCAAAACCAATTAAACGAGCCAGATCTCGATCATCGCTTAAAAACTAAGCCGCAACGTATTCAAAGTTGCGGCTTTTTTATGGGCGTCGCCAAAAGGGTTTAATACTCCGAGGCTTGCCTTATGGTAGTTTTCGGGCACTGCAAGAGCATAAAATGCCTGGAAGTAATTTGCGCTGAATTGTAATGTACGTAAGATCAGGTTAATTTGAGTTTGCTTTTGGTTCTTCTAAAGTAACCTCGTGTAAGGTTGCGACTCCGGTAGCAGCTTCGTTGGCAATATACAAGGTGCCTTGCGGACTAAACGTGATGCTTTCGGGTTGCGCAAAATGAAAAGGGTTGAGTTCGTGTACGGCCTTTACTTTACCCGTAGCGCTCAAAATAAGCAGTTTAGGTTTCTTTCCGTCTACGATATAATAATCCCCTGTTTTAGGATGAATCGCAAGGTCAGACGGACTGAACGTCTTCTCAGCATCTTTTTTTTGAAAAGCCTCAAAGGCTTTGTCTTTCATATTGATGGTCATAAACGGCTGCTCTTCCTGCTTTCGGGTTCCTATATCGATGCGGTAGAGCCCTTTTAAATCTTTTTCTTCAAGTCCCTCATCTTTGGCCACAGTGATCAGCTCTCGGGATTTGGGATCTAGCGTGAGCGATTCCATATTATTATCTTCATCAAAAGCAGTGTCAAAATGTTGCACCGTTTGATTATCACCCACATAATCTAAAACTTCAAAAATGCGGCCGTCACTACGCATCACATAAGCGTTTTCCTGATCAAGTGCCAAAGCTTCATAATCTGCGTTTTCAGAAAAAACAGTATCGTAAGAGATCTCACCCGTATTTAAATTGAAATGGTAAATAGCGCCTTCCTCATCTTGTATGCAGGCGATCGTACTATCATTAACCCAAGCGATCCCACTCACTTCGTTGAGCAGCTCAGGAAGTTCCCAGGTGTTTACAAGATTGTAGGTTGCTTCTTCGAGAATCTGACGTTCTTCAGCAATCGATTTTTTATAAAATGCATACGACAAGCCTACAGAAAATAGCAGGGCACCGCAGATTACATAATATTCAAGATGTTTCATAATTCGGGGTTAACTATTTGCATAGCTGAAGCTTCCACTTCAGATTACGGCCTTTAAAAATAGGAAATACCTAAAGGCAAAAGGTTTAACAGAATGGTAAAGTTTTAATACGCAAGCAACGATGACGCGTCTAAAACGTAGGTACATTTAATAAAGTATACGTCTGAAAGAAATTATAAAACTTTTAATGTGTTTTTAAAATGCGGCAACTTATATTGCTGCAAACAACTAACCTATACTACACTATGGCTTCAGGATTTTTTGCACTCCTAGATGATATTGCAACTTTGATGGATGATGTTTCGGTAATGGCAAAAGTTGCCGGAAAGAAAACCGCCGGTATTCTTGGCGATGACCTTGCTGTGAATGCTGAGAAAGCTTCCGGTTTTATGTCTGACCGGGAAATCCCGGTGCTGTGGAAAATCACCAAAGGTTCATTACTCAATAAGGTCATTATTTTACCCATCGCCTTTTTACTGAGTGCTTTTGTCCCCATAGCCATCACCGTTATTTTGATCATCGGTGGCTTGTATCTCGCCTATGAAGGTGCTGAGAAGATCTACGAGTATTTTGTGCCGCACACACACGAGGAAGAAAAGCCTGCCTTACAAAACCGAAGCGAAGAAGAACTAGTGGCTTACGAAAAAGAAAAAGTCAAGTCGGCGATTTTAACCGATTTTATTCTTTCAGTAGAGATCATCATCATTGCTTTAGGTGCGGTAACGGGTGAGGAGCTCGTGAATCAGATCATTGTGGTTTCGATCATCGCTTTGGTCGCTACAGTGGGAGTTTACGGTATTGTCGCACTCATTGTGCGTATGGATGAATTTGGCGCGAAACTCATCAACCTGAATGAGGAAGACGATAGCTTTTCTGATAAAGTGGGAATCTTTCTGGTAAATGCACTACCTAAAGTGATCAAAGGGCTTTCTATCATTGGGACCATCGCTTTGCTGTTAGTTTCCGGCGGAATCTTTAGACATAACTTACACGTGGTACACGACTTATTTCACTCGTGGCCGGGGATGTTGGCCGACCTGCTCCTGGGCTTGGTCGTTGGTTTTGTGGTGTTTTTAATTATTATGGGAGGAAAAAAGATCTTCAAACCCGAATCTGCCTAGCCTTGAAAGCACTGCGTGTTGTGTTAAGCTAAAGTTTCTTTAAGGTTTCTAAGCCGTTAAGTGAAAGGATAATTTTACTTTTGCGTGCCTAAGGTTTATGGTTATGCGCACGCGTTTTACACGCTTCTTAGTTTGTTTTGGACTTACGCTTCTCTTTTTTGGGACTGCTGCCCACGCTCAGGAATTTCAGAAGGATTCGATTTCCAAATGGGATATCAATTATGGGGGAAAAGGTATTTATTTTACAGCACCCGATAATGCCTTCAGTTTACATATTCAAAGCAGGTTACAGTTTCGGTTTGCGACTCCGAGTGATAACGATCCGGTGACCTTTAACGATTTTAATGACGGTGAAAACTCGGTATTCAAGATCAATAGGGCGCGCCTCAAAGTAGGTGGACACGCGTATAAACCTTGGCTGAAGTACTATTGGGAGTACGAGTTGGGGCGTGGTAATTTGCTCGATTTTAGAGTGATGATCGAGCGCTGGAAATGGCTTAACATCAAGATTGGCCAGTGGAAGATCGAATACACCCGAGAACGCCGTATAAGCAGTGGAGCCCAGCAACTGGTAGATCGTTCTATTCTTAACCGAAGTTTTACCGTAGATCGCCAACAAGGGGTCGAACTCTACGGAAGGTTGGAAGGTCGGGGAGCAGCTGATGTTTCCTATTGGGCGGCCGTGCTTACCGGAGCGGGGAGAGCAGCCACAGACAATGACGACAAAAACCTGATGTATTTTGGGCGCCTGCAATGGAATCTACTTGGAGACGTCTTAGGCTTTGGAGGAACCAGCGATCTGGTAATTCATCAAAAACCTGAAGCCTTGATCGCTTTTTCTGCGGTAACCAATCGCAGTCCGTTTACACGATTTTCTTCTTCAGGAGGTGGTTTTTTAACCGATTTTGAACAACAGGAGCCGGGGCAGTACCGCATCAATCAAGGCAACATAGAAACCGCTTTTGTCTATAAAGGCTTCAGCTGGCAGTCTGAGGTGCATCACAAAGAGATCCTAGATAAGCTGAATGGCGGGCGCACGCAGTTGCGTGGGTATTATGCCCAGGCGGGTTATTTTGCACATCAGGCAATATCCTGGTGGCCAAAACAATTGGAGGTCGCAGCGCGCTATGCCAATTTTAACCCGGATATAGACCAACCCATCACACTTGATGAGGTATCTCTCGCCTTCAATTGGTTCTTTAACGGGCATCGCAATAAGCTCACGGCAGAGGTGTCTAGTTTTGATTATGAAAATGCCGACAATACTCTCGAAAACGAACTGCGTTTCCGGCTGCAGTGGGATATTTCGTTTTAGTCGGCATAGAGCGTATTGTCATGCTTAAGCACATAACGCCGTGCCTGATTTTGAAACTCCTGTGCGGTTTGACCGGTATGGGTTTTAAAAAACCTGCTGAAATAACTTCGGTCTTTAAACTGTAAATTATAGCCTATCTCTTTAATAGTATGTTCGCTGTGGATCATCTGCCGCTTCGCTTCAAGAATGAGTCGGTCGTGAATGAGTTGTACCACGGTTTTATCCAGTTTTTCTTTTAAGATCTGATTGAGGCGCTTGGCGCTCAGTCCCATCTTTCCGGCATAAAAGGAGGCGGCACGTTCCTCGAGATAATTCTTTTCGAGCAACATCATAAATTCGTACACGCGTTTTTCATTAAGGTCTTGAAGTGTAAAATGCTGTTCTTTCAGTTCGATAAGCTTCAGCAGTAAGACTTTCAGCAAGGCCTTCAGCATAATAAGATTTACCGAATCCTGATCATACTCGGCATACATCAATTGATACACTGCCGAAAGGCTTTCCGCATGTGCTTCACTCACTTGTAAGCACGAGAACTCTCCCTGAAGGTTAAAGATTCGGAATACATCCAGTAAAAATTCCTTAAGGTCATCTTCGAGCAATTCCTGTTTAAAAGAGATCAAAACTCCTTGTTTTCCGGCTTTATTCAACTGGTGCACCCGATACGGAGGAATAAGATAGATCCAATGTCCTTTTAAGGTTTGAAAATCGTGTTGCGGGGTGTGTAAGGCTTCCTCATTTTTAAGCCAGACGATCTCAAAAAACTCACGTCTTCCCGGGTCATCGAGATAAGATGGAGGACAATCGGCAAGATCACGTATGTATAATACTTTATCACTAAGCATACTAGCACTTTTTATAGGGGATTTACAAACAACAGGTACTGTGGCGAAAACCTGCTGATTTCTAAAATGTACCACAAAAGTAGCACATTACACACGTAATTTTTAACGGGTGCGCAAATTGTACAACACATCTGCCGGATTGTGTACCAAGTCCGTCGAACTTCACAGTACTTTTGTTTCCTAATTAAAACACGCAATTATGCAAACCCCTGAAACGATGAGCAGCGAGGCTGCATTAGCAGATGCAACCGCGCTGATTTACAGAGAACACGAGCACCTGCGACAAGGCGTTGCTTTTGAGCAACTCGCGGGACTTATCGCTCCTTTAGAACGTGCGCAGCGTATTTTTTTGATGGGAATGGGCCGCAGCGGATTTATGATGCAAGCGCTTGGTATGCGTTTGATGCATTTAGGTTTTAACGTGCATGTCGTGGGAGAGACTACCGCGCCGGCGATTACCAAAGGCGATGTGTTGCTTGCAGGTTCGGGAAGTGGGAGTACCACCAGTATCGTTAATGCCGCAAAAACAGCAAAACGAGAAGGTGCTGCAGTGCTTTGCTTTACCACCAATATGGAATCGCTTTTAGCCGACCTGGCAGATGCTGTGGTCGTGCTTCCGGCAGCACAAAAAAATAAACAGGAGGCCGAAGTTTCTCAGCAATATGCCGGCAGTTTATTTGAGCAGGCCCTGCTGATCTATGGAGACGCACTGGTACAGCTGCTTTGGAATAAAGGCGGAAAGACTGCCGACCAACTTTGGCAGCGACACGCAAATTTAGAATAAGAACAAGAATAACTATTAATATACTAAAAACAAGATACTATGGCTAAGTTACAAGTAGCAATTGATTTATTAAAAACCGAAGATGCCCTTGCATTGGCGACCAAAGTGGCTCCTTATGTAGACATCATCGAGTTAGGAACTCCACTTATCAAAAGTGAAGGATTGGCTGCAATTACAGCGATCAAGAATGCATTTCCTGACAAAAAAGTATTTGCAGATTTTAAAACTGCAGATGCGGGTGAGTTGGAAGCAGATATGGCTTTTTCAGCCGGAGCTGATTACATCACCATCTTAGGATCTACAGGAAACAGCACGATCGCAGGAGCGGTAAAAGCGGCTAAAGCACACGGTAAAGGTGTGGTTGTAGATACGATTGGTGTTGCAGATCGTGTAAAACGTGCACAGGAAGTGATCGAATTGGGTGTAGAATTTGTGGAACTACACGCAGGTCTTGACGAGCAGGCAGAAGAAGGCTACTCGATTCAAGTATTGATCGACGAAGCAAAACGTGCCGGAGTACCGGTTTCTATCGCTGGAGGAGTAAACCTTGACAGCATCAAAGCTGTAAAAGACTCTGGAGCTGTAGTAGCGGTTGCAGGTGGAGCGATCTACGGTGCTGAAGATCCTGCAGAAGCTGCAAAAGCGCTTCATGCAATACTCAACTAATTTTGAGTTCATTAGTTGGATGAAAAACGAAAAGCTCCCGGCAACGGGAGCTTTTTTTTTGGTTCCACCAAAAGGCTTCTTGACCTTCTTACTTGCTTAAAGAAGTTTACGTTATAATTTTTTTAGCTTCAGGTCTTTAAAGATCACACCTTGACCTTCGGCCTGTAATCCGATATATCCACTTTTTAAGGCTTTACCGTCTACTTTAAGTTTGGGATTATAGCCATTGGCTACATCGCCGCCTAGTTGTGTATCGGTATACCGAAGCACTTCTTTTCCGTTTACTTTATGAATGACTAAAGAGTCCTGATAAACGATCAGATCGGCTTCTACCCAGACATTCCAGGGGAAGGTAGGGGAAGACGAATTGATACAATGCTCGTTTGATTTTTTTCCGTTGTAGTATACATCGGTACCGGGCGAACACATATTCCCTGTAGGTCTTGGTTTGCCGGGTTCGGCTTCCGCCAGCATTTGGTATTCTACAGATAGCGGCCAGTCCTGTTCTTTTAAAATGGTTTCCGGGGCTTGCGAATGAAACATCACACCGCTATTGCGGTAGGTATAACTCGGGGCATCTTCCATCCACTCTTCGGTAAATCGGTATTTGAATTTTAAATGAAAAGAGGCAAAAGCTTCGTCATAAAACAGATGTCCGTAGGTTTCATCAAAGGAATCGTAGTTATCATAGGCTACAACAATACTGCTGTCTTCAACCCTAAAGGTGTCGGCATAATTCTCGCCCACTTCGTGATGGTAAAACTTGGGCGTCCACCCGTTGAGGTTGGTGCCGTTAAAGAGGGTAATCCATTCGTTTTCTTCGGCGTTTTTAGTGTTACAGGCAGTAAATAAAATGAGGAGTAAGAGTCCTGTGGCTTTTAAAAATTTCATAAGATAATTGACTTCTATCTTTAAATGTATTCATTTTTTAACGACTTCGCTTCTTTTTTTAAAATACATTAAATTATGTATTTTAACACTTTATTAGCAACAGCTCTAGCACTATGAAAAAAACTACCCTACTGTTTGGTTTCATTATCGTAATAACCTCTTGCAGTGTGCATAAGCGCGCGGCGATCAAAGCTCAAGAAGAATTTGTGGTGGAGTTGCGAAAGCCGGCCACACGTGGCGGACTCGTAGAAGTTGCGCTGCAAGGCTTGTTTTTTGGAGCAGATTATTTGGCCGACAAAACAGCAAAATCCTTAACCAGTACCTATTCTCAGAGTCTTTCGGTTAATGATTATTACAATACAGATCTTGGTGAGGTAGAGAAAACCTATAATGAAATTCATATAAAGAAATATGCGGCGCCTCAACAGGAAACAGATGAGCAGCGTTTGAAAGGCTATATTGAAAACGATATTCAGGATATGCCAAAATCGCGCGGCGCAACAAGTGCTTTTACTATGAATGACGTGATACGCCTTCAGGATGAAAAAGAAGACCTTCTGAATTTTGAAGCAGTCATCGAGATCTTAAGCGATCCTGAAAATCCCGGGGTTTCCCGATTGAGTTTTAATGAACTGCGTATTTTGTTTTCAAGAACCAAAGTATATACCGATGAAAATCTCAACGCGCGTTTATCGGTTTCTATAGAAGGGCATTGGCGTAATAAAGACAATACGCCTATGCACGCGGTGTTGATCGAGCAGGAATATGATTTACAGGATTTGAAATACGGTACGCAAAATCAGATCAAGACACCTATTCTATCCCCTTGGTATTATGATATTCCTTATCTGGCAGAGGATGCCGACTTTTCTAAATACGGAGTGGTTCAGGTTAATGTGCAGTTGCAGGAGTACGAAGGTGGTAAAAGCAAATACATAAACCAACTGCCCAGTATACTTTCAGACAACAAAAACGCCATCATCAAAAATGGCTCAAGCACCATTCAAAAAATTATAGGAAAGGAATAGTGGCGAATAAGAAATTTCCTTTTTTACTGATTGCAGATGCTTTTCTCTGCACCGTTTTTACCTGTATCGTGAGCGGGTTGCTTTATTTTTTTATACTGAATCTTTCGATCTTAGATCCTTTTGAGAAGGCTTTTGAGGATTTTGAATTTACCGATATTTACTATGCCGAAGGCTTTTACAAAAAGGAAGCGGCAGCAGATATTATTGTCATCAACGTAGAACAAGCCGATCGCTATATGCTTGCTCAGGCGTTACAAAAAATAAGCGCCTATCAGCCTAAGGCCGTTGGTCTTGACCTTCTTTTTAAAGAACGTAAAACTGCCTTTGAAGATGAGGCTTTGCAAGCTGCACTTCAGCAGGTGCCTAATTTGGTGAAGGCGGTATATTTTGATCAGGATACACTTATCACTTCAGCTCCTTATTTTCAAACTCCAACCGAGCAGCAGGGCTTCATTAATTTTAACCTGGACGGGAGTTCCTCTGTAGTACGTGATTTTAACGGAGTGCTGGAGTATCAGGAACGTGAGATTCCTTCTTTGGCAGGAGCGCTCGCTGTGGCTGCAGGATATATCAGTACAGCAACCTTGAAAACAAATTATACTACGCCGGTACCTATTCGTTATACGGGAGGTTCTGAGGCTTTTTTGACGCTTTCTGTAGACGAACTTTTAAGCCGGGAGCGGCTAGATGTTCTTACCGATGCGGTGGTGCTTCTGGGGTATGCCGGTACGCCTACGGGTAATCCTTTTGATATTGAAGACAAACATTTTACTCCGTTGAATGCTGCCTTTACCGGGCGTGCCACTCCAGATACTTTTGGAGTTTTTATACACGCGACTATCTTACAAAACTTAAAGTCAGGAAAAACCTTTACGGCGCTTCCTAAAATGTTCACCTTAACGCTGGCTTTTTTGATCGCCTTTGGGAGCATTCTCTTGGGGATGTATATACACAAAAAGAGCAATTTTATATTTGACATCAGCGTCAAGGTCTTACAGCTGCTTGTGCCTATTGTGTTGCTTTATCTGGTGTTGCATTTGTTGAGTTGGCAAATCTATCTTAATGTATTACCCGTTATTTTATTGGTTATCTTGGGATTAGAGTGTATTGATTTTTATATTTATTTACAGGAATTTATCCGGAAGAAGTATCCATGGAAAAGCTATTTGTTGGATTAATTTGTTTGCTTGCCGTAACAGTGCATGCGCAAGACAGCCTTTATGTGTACAAGGCCGAAGGCGTAGTGCTGCAAGGTAAACCTACCCAGAAAACGCGATTACAAAAGGGCGCACTCCTGCTAAGGGATACGCGTATAGAACTGCAACCGGGAGCTTCGATCATAGCTATTAATAAAGCAGGCGAATTATTTAAAGCCGCAGATCCCGGGGTATATACCCAACCTATGCTGCTCAAGCGTAAAACTCAAAACTATCCGGGAAATCTTTCGGTAAATTATTTCAAATTTATTTGGTCTGAACTGTTGGGAGCTACAAAAGCCAAAGTACAGATCGGAGGCGTGTTTAGAGGAAATATACTTATGCGCTTCCCGGACGATAGCACCTATATTGCCGGGACTACGCTGCACCTTGAATGGGATACCGCAGCGGCTGCTTCGCCTATGTTTATCTTTATAAAAAATACCGAAACTGAAGAATATCTCAAGATGGCTGCAGACGGAAGCATGCTTAGGCTGTACGCGCATCCCTTTTTTAGTGAAGGAAGCACGTATCAATGGAGCGTGACCGATGAGGCATTTCCCAATTTAAACAACCTGCAGTATTATACGTTTACGTTGATCACTAAAGAAGCCTACACCTTAAAAAAAGAAGAACTACTCAGCCAACTTCAAAATCCAAACTTGAAAACGTTGTCCAGACGCGAGATAGAAACATGGCTCTGCGCACGGTATAACTTGTGTAATTAATGCTTTAAAATCGATCGCTATGCATTTTCTTCAAAGACTGTTGGCCTGTTTGTTTTTTATAAGTATTCCGGCCACTGCTGTGGCTCAAAACCAAGATGTGATCTATGCTGAAACGCATGCCGAAGCTGTAAATGCGTTTGATGCGTCTTACTCTGCTTCGCTTATTGCGGTGGCAGTTTACCCGTATACCGATGTGGTACTGTATGATCTGTTTACTGCCGATGAAGTATTTCGCGTAACCGGCAATACCTTTACGGCCACAGCGATGCATTTTGATGCAGCCGGAACGCGCATGGTCATTCACTATCCAGATAAAACACAGGTGTGGGATATAACCAGTTTTCAAAAACAAGCAGAATATGCTACCGACTTTTATGCAGCCCGGGATTTCTCCTTTGCAACTGCAACTTTTGTAAGTTACCAAAACAACAGCCTTCAGTTTAAAGATCTCAATAATGCAGTGGTGAAAGAATTGCCCTATGCAGATGCTCCGGCGCGTTTGATGTTTTCTAAAAACGGGAATGCACTTTTTGGATTGAGCAATGGGCAATTACGCTATGTAGACGTTCAAGGAAACACTTCTCAAAAAACGCTTGATATTAAGGAGGTTTCTAATTTTGTAGTGGGAGATGCCGGTATAGCCATTCAACAAACTGAGGCCAATACGCAGGGGTCTGATGTACGGCTGAGCTTTTATGACTTTTCAGGGACGGCCAAAAGTGAAAAAATTCAGCCCAAGACGGCATTTCAGACGTTTGCAGCTCGAATGCATTTGTTTAACGACGAACTTTTATTCTATGAATCCTTTGATAAGGTGGTTGTGGTTAACAGTAACGGGGGAGAAGACACCTTTGAATTTAAAGAGGATTTAACGGATTTTAAATTCGTCAAAAATGTAGGCTTTGCGGTAAACTTTAAAAACCGATTGGATCTTTTAGATACTGATGGCAATTTGATTACGCGCTTGTATGCCAAATCCTTTATGAATAGTGGGAGTTATGTAAATCCCGATTCAGAACGGGTAGCTTTGGTCGTAGACAGCGTGTTGTTCTTAGGAGATGCTGCTACGCGACAGCCTAAGCAAATCAGCTTGGATGACGGTCTGGCCAATGCGGTGACGGGAGCAGAAGACCTCATAGCCTTTGCTACGCGTGATCAAAAACTTAGGCTTTGGGACTTGAAGTCGGCAAAAGAACGTGTCGCGATTACAACCCAGGAAGTCACTTTCCCGCAGTTCGTTCAGCTTGATCCTTCGGGAAAACTTCTTTTAGCGTGCTACCCCAGGGCAGATAAAATTGTAGTATATGACGTCAGAACCGGAAAGGAAAAAGCACGTTTAGCCCTTCCGCAGGAAGAACAAATAACGGCGCTTGATTTTGATGGGAAGCAACTTGTGGTAGGCACGCAATCTGGAGCTTATGCTTTTTATCAGTTGGGTTCTTCGGGATTTGAGCTTCAGCGGGACTATGCTCCGGCTTTGTCTAATGCGATAACCGGAGTAAGTATTTCGGGTTCTAAGGTAGCTGTGTCAAGCTTAGGCCGAATGCTTCAGTTACGGCTAGATCAAGAAGCTAAAGTAACCGCCGAAGATGTTTTAATAGGGCATTCGGGCTTTATTCACGGTATCGCCTACGATGCTACAGGAACTTATCTTACGAGTGCAGATACCTACGGGGACATCCACTTTTGGGAAGCAGACAAACAGCGTCTTGTACATCGTATTCATTTGGATTCGGCTTGGGTAAAAAATCTAAGCTTACACGATAGTCTGTACATCAGTTCTTCCGGACCGGGAATGATTACCGGTAATTTTTATAATCCGTTGGTGTATCAAAAGATCACCGATCCCAAACCCGAACTTCTGGTGCAGCGCGCCAATACCAATGCGATTCGTAAGCTGGTATTTAGTAGGGACGGTAAGTTACTGGCAAGTGATGATGGTTCGGTTATCAAAGTACGCGAAGTACAAACCGGTTTTTTAATTAGTGAGATCACGCTTGAAGATAATACCCTGAACGATCTCGCTTTTCTAAAAGATAACAACACGCTGGTTGTGGCTTCGGGGAGTTCGGTAGAGTTTATAGATGCCTATACCGGGACGTCTAAAAAGTTTTTAGATTTCAATACGCGCAACCGCAGTATTCATCAGGTTGAAAGTTTTCCTGACCTCAATATTGTAGTGGGGCTCAATATTCACGGTTGGCATTACCCTTTGCTTATACACAGCAATTCTGGCCTGGTGATGGGAACGCTTGAGGTAAACCCTGCAGAAGAGAAAGACCAGCAAATCATCAATCTTATCATTTCGCCAGATGGTAAACGCATCGCTACTTACGGCAATAAGTACATCAAAGTCTTTGAGATTAACGAGCAGGTGCAGACGCGTCAAGTGGCGGTCATACCGCGGGATTCTCCTGATGTGAGCAATCAATACTGGAATGATCTGATGCATTTTAATGCTGAGGGAACCCGGTTGGCTTATGTAGAAATGGGAAGCCCCAATCGCTTGAAAGTGCTCGATATAGCAAGTGGAAGCATCAGCTATGAAACTACCGGGAAGTTATCGGTATTCGGATATGACGGGGAGTTGGTAGGCATGGTCAACAGTAATGTGCGTTTATCAGCACTGAAGCAGGATGCAACAACCTGGGAGCGGCTGCAATCTGAACATGAGCATATGGACCTGATCTCAAGTTTGGCTTATGACCCCATCAATACGTTGTATGCCAGTGCAGACATCTGGGGGAATATCATTACATGGGATGCCGAAACCAAAACGCCACTCTGGGAGTTAGACCGTTTTGCTAATGATATTTACAGTGTAGACCTCAATGCCCAAGGGGATGTGATGGCGTTTAATGCCAAGAGTGGTCTTTTTCTTTTTGATCTTCAGCAGTTTAAGATCAAAAAGCTCGAAGGTAATAACTATCCCTATTATGGCGCTTTTTCTAAAGATGGAAGTTTGTTTTTCTATAGAAACGGAAAGGACTATCACGTGTACCGCCCGGAAAATGACAAAAGTGGTTTGCTGTTTAAAACACCTGTAGCTGCCGCAGATGCGAGCGGAAGTCTGCTCTCTGAAGATGGGTCGGTATTGAGTTTTAAAAATACCAAGACCGATGTGATGTATTCCTACGATATTCACAATAAAGCCTTGTTGGGCGAAATCAAACTCAAAGAAATTCCGGGGTATCTTTCTTTGACAGTCGCATCGGTGACTCGGGAAGCTAATACGAAGTTACAGCTTCAGGGAACAGCGCTCAAAACTTTGGGAGATTCGCTATTGGTGTTCAATAAAGTAAACTATACGCCTTCTACGCAGCAGCTCAGCGTAAACTCTAAAGAACATTTCATCAATCTGAAAGAAAACAAAGAGTTTTTAGATTATAAAATTAAATACCATACCAAGCTCAATGCCTATTCTGATGATGGTAAATACTACGCATACCTGGAGGATTTTCATCTAAAAATTGAAGATCTGGAGCGTAAAGAACTTCTTTATGACCAGTACATCCAAGATGTACGCATTGTTGACGGGGTGTTTACCGAAGACAGTAAAAGTCTTATTCTGGCTTTTGAAGATGGGGCTGTTAAAATCATGAGCTTGCCGGAATTCAAGGTTACACACACTTTTCTAGGCAGTACCGGTCAGCTTTCAGATATGGATTTCAAGAATCATTTTCTGGTGATCCTGGGCGGTGATAACCTCATTAAGGTTTTTGATCGCGATCAGGATTATAAATTACTCTATTCCTGTGCGTTTTTAGAGGATGGCGAATTTATTCTCTCTGACGAAGAAGGGTTTTATTATGCTTCTAAGGCAGCACGGGAGGCGGTGGCGTTTAAGAAAGGGGATGAGGTCTATCCTTTTGAGCAGTTTGATATGTTCTATAACCGCCCGGATAAAGCGATTCGTAATTTGGTTTCTTTAGGCATAACCGATTCGTTACTGCAAAAAGGCTATGAGATGGCGTATCAAAAGCGGTTGTCAAAAATGGGCTTTGACGAGGGGATGCTTTCCGGAGCTTTTGAATTGCCTACGCTCGAATTGCTTACTAAAGACCTTCCGGCAACCACAAATGATGCGCAGATCAGCTTTCGCATAAAAGCAGAAGATCGAGCGAAGAACCTCGACCGTATTTTGGTTTGGGTAAATGATGTTCCGGTTTTTGGGGCTAAAGGTAAAAGTGTCCGTGATCGCAACATTCAGCAATTGGGAGAAACGCTCACCGTAAATTTAGCCAGTGGCACCAACAAAGTGCAGGTTTCGGTGGTGAACAGCTCAGGAGTAGAAAGCCTTAAACGCACTTTTGTGATCAATGCTACGGCTGCAATGCCACAACCTGATCTGTATCTGGTGAGCATTGGAGTTTCCAAATACCAAAATGAAGACTATAACTTAAAATATGCAGCAAAGGATGCTAAAGACCTGATGGATTATGTAAACGAGCGTCCTGAAGCTTATGCTGAGATCCACACGCATAATTTAGTCAATGAGCAGGTCACCACTACTGAGATCGCAAAGCTGAAAGCCCGGCTGATGCAATCGCGCACCAATGACGTGGTTATTGTATTTTTTGCGGGACACGGGGTACTGGACGAAGAGATGAATTATTATCTGGGAACCTATGATATCGATTTTGATAATCCGAAGAAGAACGGACTCGCTTATGATGGTTTAGAAAATCTTTTAGACGGAATCCCCGCACTCAATAAGCTACTCATCATTGATGCGTGCCACTCAGGGGAAGTCGATCAGGACGATGCGACTATAGACAGTGGCTTGACCAATGCTAAAGTAAGCGGGAAACGCGGGTCTATCGTTGTAAAGTCTAAAAGCAAGCAGCTTGGTCTTGAGAATTCTTTTGAGCTGATGCAAATGCTGTTTTCCGATCTGAGAAGGGGAACAGGTGCTACAGTGATCAGCTCGGCCAGCGGACTAGAATATGCCTATGAAGGGGAAGCCTGGCAGAATGGAGTATTTACCTATGCGATGCTCGAAGGCTTAAAGAGTGGCGCCTGTGATTTAAATGGCGACGGTAGTGTGCAGGTCTCTGAACTCAAAACCTATGTTTTTGATAAAGTTTCAGAACTTACAAACGGCAAACAAAATCCAACCTCCCGTAAAGAGAATTTAGAATACGATTTTAAGGTGTGGTAAACCCCCGAGATTTCGTTCAGCGTAAAAGATGTTCAATTTGGGTTTACATACTTAAATTAACACCCGCAGGTTTAACCAGGGCCAGTAAGTTTTGAAAGGCTTGTGTGACTTTTAAAGCCATACTGTGCCCGTCTTCACTGTCTACCCGTGTGATTTCGCCATAGTCATCATAAGTCACATGGATCGCACCAGACTCCTCAGCGCCTTCCATTTGTATTTTAACGGGTTTCCCGCGTTCATCATATTCAAAAACTAAGGTTTTATCGGCTTGCTCCATTTTGGTGATCTTCGAGCGTTCATCATAATGCAGCTTTACCCAGGTATCATCATTTTTAGAAGCATAAACCAGATTTGCCTTGGTATCGTATTCAAAAGTAAAGAGGCCTTGATCATTTTTGACCTCCGTTAATTTTTCTAGTTTGGGATGATAACGCATATACACCGAGTCGTACTTACTCAGTTTTTCGGTAAGCAGGCAGCGGTTGTTGTATTTAAATACCGTGGTATTGGTCCCTCGGGTAATGTTTATAGGCAGTTCGCAGGTTTCATCGTAGGTGGTTGCCGTTTTGATCCCGTTTACCGTTGTGATGATCTGTTGGCTAAAGCGATCGCCATTTTCTTTTACCCCGATATAATATTCATATTCGTTGGTCACCTGCTGCCCATTATAACCGGTTTTATGCACCGTAGTCGCATAGTGGTCGTCATCGATCGTTCCATCTTCTTTAAAGAATTTCTTATAGGTGTAGGCTGTTTCTTCTCCATTACGATCAATGATCTTAGCAACAAAACTGGTTTTGGGTTCGTACGAAATATACCGCGCATCCTCGGCTTGTCCCTTAAGCCGAACAGGGTTATATACGATCTTGATCAGGTTATGCTTTTCATCATAAACGTATTTATAGTGATTACCGCCGGCATCTTTGGCGTATACCAGATCAAGCCCGTCGTATTTAAAAGTAGCTTCTTTAGCTCCTGAAGTAATGCGCGTGATGAAACCGTCTTCATTGGTGGTGAACACCAGACTGGTACCATCGGCATTGCTGATTTTGGCAAGGTGACTATTAGTATATTCCAAAAGGGTATAATCGCCATTTTTTTCATCGATCTTCACTAAAAGGCCTTCGGTGTTGAAATCATCGATACGCGAACTTTTAATCCGTGAATAACCGTTTTCGGTTTTTACGATACGCTCTCGACCGCGTTCAAACGATTCCCACTCGGCGCCTACAGGAAGCGTAGATTGATAGGCTACCAATCCCTTTTTGAGGTATTTGTTCCAGAGGCTGTGACGTGACTCCTGATTGTTTTGTAGTTCTTCACGCTTGTTGGCCAATGCATTGGGGGTGTTCTGCAAGCTTCCTTCAGCAAGACTTACTTCAAGGAGTTGGTCTATCATCAGGTCGAGCATATCCTGCGTAGCAAAAGGTGAGAGATAAACAGTTTTTCCTCCAGAACCGTGTTCGGCGACTACCAGACTTCCGTCAGGATAGGCATAGAGGCGTGATTCGATAAGTGTTCCCCAGCCATAACCAAATAAACCAACCTCAATAGATTTGGAATTATAGGTACGGGTGATGTCTTCAAGAGCACCGCGGGTTTTCGCGATTTGAATGTCGGTATACGAAATGTAAAAATTACCATTCTTAAGATTGACTCCGCCTTGTAGCGCAAGACTGAGTAGTAAAAGCAGCAGGGTGAGTTTAAAGGATTTTACCGGTTTCATGGTTTCAGTTTTTTAATGCGTTGTATCGTTGCCGGGCTGTATTTGGTTTCAAGCAGTTGCTCATTAAAATACATAGGACTGAGGCTCGTAAGCGTGGTTTTAGCTTCTTGCGTTTTCCCCTCAAGCGCTTGTGTTAAAGCACCCAGGATCTTGTCGGGCCGCGGACTCAAGCGAGTCAAGGCGTTGTAACTAGCTGTAGCCAAAGTAACCTCTTCCAGATCGATGGCGAGCTTTGTTGAAAGTTCGTAGTATTTGGTTTTTCGGGTTTTAGACAGTTGTTCTGCTTCCAAGAGCTGTAACACCTCGAGTGCTTCCTGAGCGCGATCTGCAAAATAATAATGTTCGGCCAGTGCCGTAGCACTGGTGTAGTTGGCGTCAAGATGTAAAGCTTCCTTAAAGCTGGTTTCAGCTGCTTTGAGTTCGCCTTCGCGCTTTAATTTTCTTCCTTCGGTAACCAAAAGCAGGGTGAAGTTTTCTACATTGTTCTTATAGGGGTTGTAGTCTATCGCTTTGCGGTAAGCAGCCACTGCAGCTTTATAGCGCTTAGATTGTAACAGGCTGTAGGCGAGATTGGCAAAACCTTTAGCATAGGTAGAATCTACGTCAAGACTGCGTTGGTAGGCGTTTATGGCTTCTTCATTGTTGCCTTGAGAATAATAGGTGTTGCCCAACAGATTGTAGCTGTCGGGGGCTTCGTCATCTATACGCACCAAATTGTGCAACAAGGCTAAGGATTGTTCCTGCTTGTCATTTTTATTGTACAAGTCAACAAGCCCCTTGTAGGCAGGGAGGTAAAAGCTATCTTTGGCGATAGCATTTCGGTATTGTTTTTCTGCATTTTCAAAGTCGGTTAAAGCACTTTTGTAATACTGTGCCAAATAGTAGTAAGCTCTTGGTTTTTCAGGATTTGCAGTGATTCCTGCTTTAAAGGATGCCAGGGCTTTATCGGGTTGCTCCTGTCTACTGTAAAGCCAGCCGCGCCCGGCATAGGCCCACTCGTAAAAAGGATCATTAGCGATTGCGAAGTCATACAGCTCTAGCGCTTGTGTATAGCTTGCTTCGCTTTTAGGATAGCGTCGTAACAGGTCGGCATAGGTGGCGTGCCCTTTTGAAAAGTAAGGCTCAATAGCGATGGCTTCCTGGAGCAGGGCTTCTCCTTGTGCAATGTCTATAGCCTCATCGATGAGCAGATCGCTGTAGTTGTAATAGTTGTCTACATCTTTAGGATCTTGTTCTAAAGCACGTTTATAGTAGGCTAAGGCTTTTTTGATATTGCCCCGATCCTCATAAAGTCCGCCCAGATTGCGCAGCGTAATCGCCTGTAGTGCTCCAGAAGTGTCTGCTGAGCGTAAATAATACTGCTCTGCAGCCTGATATTTTCCTTGAGATTTATAGAGCGCGCCTAAGTTTTGCAAGGCGGTGTGGTATTCGGGAGCACGCGCTAAAGCTTCCTCATACCAATATTTTGCCTTTTTGTACTGATACTGATCAAAATAATTGGTGCCCAGATTGTTTATGGGGTAGGCCCAATTGGGGATAAGCTCTTTTGCTTTTTCGTAGTGAATATGTGCTTTGTCAAAGCTGTTCTCCTGACTGTATAAAACGCCTAAAGCATTATGAATATATGCCGCCCGGGGCTCAAGCTCTAGCGCTTCCAGCAGTTTTTCTTTTGCCTGAGGATAGTTAGAATAATTTTTAGTGCGAATGATGCTGTAGGCTTCCAGAAAGAGTTTGCTGGTCACCAGGCGTTCCCGCATCGGTGCATTGGCGGGCATTAGGCTCAGGCATACGTCCAGGTGCTGCGCTTGTCGTACAAAGACCTGACCTCCCGGAAGCTTTTCATGCCCTTCAATATAGTAATTGATAAGCATCTGCGCAGTAGATGAAAGGGCTTTTAAAAGCGCAAACTGCATTTTCTTAAGGCTTTTTTCAGGCAGTTGCTGTGTTTGCTTTGCGTTGTTGTAAAGCGCCAGTGCACTGTTATCGCCTTCATAATAAGCTTCGGCAGCCAGGGCTTTGTTAAAGGCTTTGATGATAGGGTTGTCGTTTGCAGGTCCTGCAGTCGTCTGGGTAGAACCGGTGCTACTGCGCGAGGCTAAAAGGTCTTTGATCGAACTCGATTTTTTTACGATCTCCATAGACGCTTTCTTTTCCTGAGGATCGATGGCTTTGAGTACTTCCCGCTGATTTTGCGTGACCACCAGCGGGGTTTGTTTTTCTTCAGATTCGTTGTAGACATTGGTGTAGAGAAACTCACCAAGCTCTCTATACTGCAGGTTGGTATCATCTACATCGGCAGCTCCCATAAGGCCTAAGACGAGATAGTAGGTAAAATAACCGTGACCCAGCGTTCCGCTTTCGTAAGAGAATTGGTCGGGTTTGCAGCTCAGATAGCGCGTTGTATTGAGAAAGCTTTCATTCAGGCTTTCCATATTCCTTTGTGCACCTTCCTTATAGGCAAATCCCGAATGACAAGCGTCAAGCACTAGCACCACTTTAGCTCCCGAAGCGGTAAGCGCGCCCACATATTCATTGAGGTCCTGAAGGGCGACCACGCCACCGGTACCTTTGTAATTCTGACTGGCATTGGCATCGGCAGCGAGCAAATAGCCTTCATAACGTGTGATCTTTTTAACCACATCTCCGTGCCCTGCAAAATAAATGTAGACCAGATCTTCAGGTTGTGTGGTTTCTAAAAGTTGGTCTAAGGCATTATAAACCCCTAAAGCCCCGGCGTAGGTTTCTGCGGAAGGATCATTGCTGGTTAAATAGGTGATATCCTCGGCTTGTAACTTTTCGATCTTCAACAGATATTCGCGAAATAAGGCAGCATCTGAAGCGGCATAGTTCAGTTTGAGGCTGGGCTCGTTATACTCTGAAATCCCTACGATCAATGCACGTCGGGTTCCCTGGACGGCAGGAAACTCACCAGCCGCAGGTTGTGATGCAGCAGCGTTAGCCAGCATTAGCAAGAGTGCAACCAACGTGTATGTTCTTAAAAAAACCATCTAGTGTACCAGTGTTTTAAAGAGCGCCTTTGCATTTTCTTGTTGGGCAAGCTTAAGCGCTTGAGCACGAGCTCCCGGCGGAAGCACCCGAACACTTTCTCCCGGTAGTGACGGACATACAGGTTGCTGTTGCTTACCCGTTTGCTGTTGCACCTGCGTGTAGAGGTAGTCATCGAGTTCGCTATAGGTTATCCTGTCATCTGCATTGGTATCTGCGGCGCCCATAAGTCCTAAAACCAGATTGTGGGTAAAGACTCCTAAGGAATTAGAGGCGGAATTGTAAGATGTGCCTTCGGGTCCTGTAGCTAAAAAGCAGGTATAGTTTTGGGTACGGGTCTGAATCGTTTGCATATTGCGCTTTGCGGTCTGTTGAAAGACAAGAGGATCATCAGCTTTGTTGGTGTCTAGGATACATTGTATGCTTGCGCCTTCAGCTGAAGCCTTTCCTAAAAGATTGAGGATGTCGCTGAGCCGTACGATGCCCGTACTGCTTAAAAGCGGTTCTTCGGCTTTAAAATCAGCAGCCAGCAACAGACTCTCGGGCGTTCCCAGAAAGTCTGAATACACACTCGTTCCCGAAAAATAGAAGTACACTTGATCTCCCTCCTGAATGCTGTCGGTAAGCTTTTTTAAGGCAGTATAGATCTGTGCCGCTTTGGCTGTTTTGCCGGAGAGGGTGATGAGCTGCTCAACAGGAACCTGAGCTACATGTTCTAAATATCCTGAAAATAGTATTGCATCCCGTGCAGCAGCAGCACTGGTCCCAATCACCAAAGCTTTGGTGTGTGTCGTTGTTGTAGTTGCTGCAGTCGCTTTGGCTTTAGACCCTCTACCGTATTCCTGAGCCTTCCCGGGCACTACAGCGCCAAGAAAAGTAAGAAAAATCAGGTAGTTGAGATAAGCGTTCATCGCAAAGGATTTTTACTGAGCGCAAGCAGCTAGGGGGTACTATCTGCTTTTGCGCATCTTTTTCATATACTTAAATACTTTTTTGTACCCCTTATC
The DNA here is from genome assembly GCF_037029365.1 of Leeuwenhoekiella sp. CH_XMU1409-2. NCBI lineage: Bacteria > Pseudomonadati > Bacteroidota > Flavobacteriia > Flavobacteriales > Flavobacteriaceae > Leeuwenhoekiella > Leeuwenhoekiella sp. CH_XMU1409-2. The sequence continues at coordinate 140,552 of NZ_JAYMEI010000009.1, forward strand.
CTTAGCCACACGTTCGGGTAGATCCCCTGCGCGGTTTTCTGAATCGATCAGCTGGGGTTCGAGGCCGTAGAGGTAATTGATGAGCGTTGTATTTCCGGTAGCTGCGGCGAGATGTAGGAGGTTATTGTCCCCATCATCTTTAACTTGTGCGTCGGCTCCGGCATCTACCAGTTTGACCACCCAGCCCGTATTAGCCTCTTTAACCGCTTCCTGTAAGGCGGTATAGGTCTTGTTTGCGCCGGCATCGGCATAAATACCCTGCTCGAGTAAAAGGGTGTAGAGCGTGTTGTTATTGGTGCTAATGGTATAGTCTAAAAGTTCCCGGCGCTGACTGTCAGTATACGTAGGGAAGGCGTAGTCAAGCATTTGAGCATACATGCCATAGTTTTGCTCTTTTAAAGCCAAGACTTCGAGGAGTCCGTTTTCTTTGGCATATTGATGGGTAAAGATCCATTGATATACGGCCCAGTCGTCAAAACGGTCTTGTAAACCCTTTGTGATCGCATAAGCGAGGTTCTCGTAAATACTGCGTACTAAAAGCTCAGAAGGGACGTGGGTGATCTTGTGCGACTGGCAACCTGCAGTATAGCTGGCGCTGTTAAAGTTTACCGTCTTGATGCAGTCGCAGGTCTCATCATAGTAGTAATCCCCGGTATAGTCCCCATTCCTATAGGTTACGGCTCCGCGTACCAGGATTCCTTCGATCCAGCCATAGTCGTCAAAGACAGGACCTCCGGAATTTCCGGGAAAGGAATCAATATCGCTTTTAAACCAGTTGGTAGGCGAGGCGTCAACCACCTCGGCGTTTTCTGCAAATTTGAGGGGTAATCCTGTGGGGGCGCCTATGGTATTTACACCCGTGCCTTCGGTGATGGTACCGCTGGTTCTAAAGCGGTAGGGACGTCGGTCTGATTTACGCTTGAGGCGTAACACCGCATAATCATCACTGGTCTCATCGTCTAAAGCAGCACTTAGTACTTCGGCAACTTCATAGACATCATCAGGATCTAAAGGGATCGCATGCGTATTGGTATTGAACTGTTGCGTACTGGTATAATCGAAGACCCAAACATAAGGTTCGGCATCTTCTATGGTTTTAATACAATGTCCTGCGGTCACCAGAATATCGGGAGCGATAAGAAATCCGGTACAATTGGCGAGTGCCGGCTGCTCTAAGAACATGACGTTGTCGTCAAAATTATCGGTATTAAAGGTCATACTCAGGCGTTCGCGCAGCGAATAGGAATAGGCCACGTTATTGCGTATCGACTCCTTACTCACCATTACAGCGGTTGCCCGCACAAAATCCTGATAGCCTATAGCATCCTGTGCCTCTTTACGATCATCGGGACCAAAGACCCCGCGGGAAGTAGATCCCGGCTCTCCAAAAGGATATTGTACGTTGATCTGTGTACTGTCCTGGGCGTGTACAACAAGTGTGGTAGCCAGGACGAATACAAGGCTGAAAATAGCTGTAGTTTTTTTCATAATACTGCGGTTTAGGGTGGGCAGAATGATAGGTTTACTCTTTAGTTTCTACGATTTCATAAATAAATTCGGTGGCATAACCGTCAACTTTTCCAGAGGCTGTGCTTGCTGCACCGCCACGCGATTGCGTATAGGTATTGGCAATAAAGGCCTCTAAGGGATTGGTGGTTCCGCGGGTACCGGCACCACGGGTTTGTACGGTTGCTTTAAAGTTGATGGGCTTGGGAGATGCAAAGCCTTTGAGCATGAGGCGTTCATACGGCGGACCAAAAGAGAACACGCAGTCTTTAAAAACCATGGTTTGCCCGGGCGCCAGCCTGCGCTCATCGTCGTTCAAGGTACAGGCATCGTTGGGCATAAACGTATTGAGTTCTCCTTTGCTGTTGATCTCAATGATGCTGAAATACAAAGGTTGTTTACTTTCATTGGTCACCTCAAGCACCACGTGATCTTGTTCAGGAACGACGCTAAAGGTACCGTTAGCATCTATAAAAGCTTCGGGTTCCTGAAGTTCGCCAAAGGTTTCCATCACCACATCATAAGCTACCGGCAGCAGCCGAAAGCTAAACTCATAGTCCATATTCTTCAGCTGTAATTCTTTGAGGTATTGGCCTTGTGCATAATTGAACAGGTCTTGTTGGAGCGCATCCAAAGCTGCAGCACCCCGGCTGGCATCTACCGAATTGATGGTGGTCGTACCGTGGGTTGCGTTAAGCTGATACGCGCCTTCGGTTTGGGTGATGGTCACGCTCGAGGCGATCGAATCGGTAACCAGGCTTCCCAGTTGGTTGGTGCTTAAGAATTCTTCTAAGGAATTTTCTACGGCTTTTTCGGTAACCGAAGCATCCAGATATACTTTAAGATCCAGGTCGCCGTAGGTTTTTTCGAGCACAAACACCCAGTATTCCTTGTGGTTGGTTCCCTCAAGGGCCTGATCTAATACGATATTGGCCTCGTTAAATTTGGCAAGTTTTACGGTTCCTGTAGCAAGGGCTTTATCTGCAGCATAGGTCGTTGTTCCGGCAGGAAGCACGGCAACCGTCGTTCCCGGAAACAGGCCTTGCAGTTTACCTGCCTGTATTTTAACCACATCCGGACGCAATACCGACTGTACTTCAAAATAGGGCTGTTGGGTAACATATTCTCCTTTAAAGACTTTATAGTCGGGGTCTCCTTCAAGCGTTGGGGTTTGGTTGGGAGAGATGACGTTCATTGTCGCCGCTATTTTGGTATAGAGCTGGCGGTAGGTCGCATCGCTTCCCAGCTCGGTCATGGCTTTATTAAAGGCATAACTCAAAGAGCCTACGCCTTCATATTCATAATTGAGTTCGTTGGCCGAAGCTCCGCTAAACATCACAAAAGGAGCTGCGTCGGACTGTACCTGTGCTTTTTCAAACATATCACTGCCCTTGTTGGTTGTGTTGGTTTTAGGCACCCAGCCTTCAGGAGCAAAGGTCGCTGCGCCACCACGGGCTTTTCCGCCACGCGTGGCAGAGCCCGAATGACAACTGTCTAGCAATACAAGCAATTGGCCTTTGGCTCCCAGCTTGTTTCTAAAATTGGTGAGCAGCGTTCCAAGAGCGTCATCGCGTATATGGTTTTGTCCGCTGTAATTGTAGGTGGGGCGCACGAGCGCATCATACGGCACGAGTGCTTCGTCTTTATCATCTATTTCTTCCCCGTTATCATCAGCGATTTGCTGGCCGTGACCGGAGTAGTGAATCACCACTATATCCCCGGGTTCTATCTGTGTGCTCAAGGTATTGAGCGCATTGATGATACCATCGTGGGTAGCTTCGGCATTCAAGAGCGTGGTGATGTGCTCTTCTTTAAAGCCTTGGTGTTTTAAAGCAGCTTGAATAAGCGGCACATCATTAGCCGAACTAATGGGACTCCATCCGGTACTGGCGGGGTAATCGCCTACCGCAATGATGAGCGCTATCTTTTTAGCCTGAAGCGGTAAACTCAACAGCACGAGGAGTACAAGTGCGATACGGGTTTTCATAATTAGGGATTTAATTGATATCAAACAGACTGAAGGAGATTCCGAAGAAATACCCAAAGTCGTATACTTTTTTAGTGAAATTATCCAGGCTGCTTAAGGTGGTGGTTTGATCGATCTCCAGGCCGTTGGTGAGTCGGTTTACCGGGCCGTAAGCCACACCTCCCGAAAGTGAGAGTCGGCTTTGACGTCCCAAAAACACCGAAGGACCTAACAAGAAATTCACCCCGTTTACATCATCGGCGATAGGAATGGAAAGTCCAAAACTTCCTCCTACATTAAAGTTATCTCCGATAACCGGGTAGAAGTTGATCATCGTACTCAGGTTAGGGATGAAGTAATCGTTGGGCGTACCGCCAATCACTCCTTCTTCAGAAATAAAATAGTCTTTAGACTTATCACCAAAATTATTCAGCGTAAGCGCGATACTGGTATTGATCTTAAAACCGCCGGTAGCAAAAAGCTTAAGGTTACGGGTTTTGAGGGTTGCAATTTCTGAATCATCATCCATCGCTTCAGAAAAGGCACTTTGTACAAACTGCAGGTTGATGTTTACCGCATCGGCTTCGAGTTGGTAATCATAGGTGCGTTCAAAAGAAGCCGCTTCCAACCGGGTAAAGAGGGAGCGTATTTCATCAATGGTCGTATGCGTTTCAGATACGGCATCATTTAAAGAAGCTTTAATAGCGCTCAGGTTATTCATACTGCGGTTGCGTTCTACCAATTGTCCGCGAGACATTCCGGTTTCCAGCGGCGCGCTGGTTTCAACCTCCTGCAGCATAGCATCCAGGTTGCTTTGCAGTTCCTGGGTATCGGTGCTGATGATCTTATCGAGATTTGCGAGGTAATTGTAGAAATTAGCGTCCGGGTCACTCAACCGGGCATCGGTTTGTTGGCGCGCCAAAGCTTTAGCATTGGCGAGTATGGCATCTTTATCCAGATTGGGGTTGATTAAATTGGCTTTAAGCGTATTGTCTAATGCACGAACGGCAGCCATTTTATTGGTCAGTTCTGTAACGCCGCTACTCACGCTTGCACCCCGGGAACCGGCCGTAAAGAAGTTGGGATCACCTAGGGAGGATTGGCTCACATTCAGTCCCAGATTGTCGCCACTCATTCCGCTGATGCCACCCAGCAAGGAACTGAAGTTAAAACCGGAGGCTGCGGGCTGCAGGTCTTCCTCTTTTACTTCGGTAAGTACATCTACCGCAAAAGGATTCACATTGAGCAGCTTGATCTCCACCAGACTGTTGCGTTTGATGCGCGGTTTGATCAGGGTATCCTGAACCACATTGGTACTGCTCAAGCTGAGGTAAGTTGCAGTCTCGGTATTGTAATCGTATTCAATACGATACTTATCCTGAGCATAACATAAACCGGTAAGGAGAAGGCCTAAAGCCAGACTTAGGTAATTTTTATTCATACACAAGGTGTTTAGGGACAATACTACGCGAGACGATCAAGCGTAGTGTTAAATATATTAACATTTTTTGAGATACTCTAGTTGTTTATAAGAATGTGTTGGGGAACGCTTGCGCAAACGGGGTGTTGACTTCCTAAGGTTAGTATGATGAGTTTTGCTTCAAAGCATGTTCTGTTCATTTTCTTTACTCGTCTAAAGAAAACGAACCAAAAGAAACGACGCCTTTTGGATAGGTATTTTTTGCTATCGCAAAAACCGCAAGCGCATCCCTAAATTTCTTCCAAGGCTTCAGAAATTCTTTACGGGATGCCCTTGCTATACTGACCAAAAGGATACTAAACCCTTCAGGTATGAGTAATCAATACTGCAAACCGAAGACTGCTATTTGCGTACTGCTACTACGAACTGTTGATCCGTCTTTTCTCTTTATTCTAACATCTAACGTCTGAATTCTAATATCTCAAGTCTATTCAAACGTCAGTACCGGCCTACTTTTTAGAGCTGTAGTAAAACAAGCGGGCGCCGCAGCGGTGGGCAGCGGAGGATAGCCTAGCGTAGCGGTTTGCTATCCGCAGGATAAGGCGGTTGCGAAGTTTTCAAGGATCTAAAAATAAGCCTTGATTTTTTGGTTCTTTGGCATCAAGGCAAAAGAACAGGAATATGAATTGAAATAGTTATCAATATTCATTACTCGCGTGATTTCAATTTTCACAGCAGTTGGTGAATCTCCTAGCGGCGATTTGAGTAATGTTTACTACTAATCAAGCTCATTCATTTTCTTTGCTTGTCCAAAGAAATCCTTCGACTATCGCTCAGGACAGGCTACACAAAAGAAAAGATCCTATTTGATCTGTAGTTTTTATTGATTTCAATTGGTCAGATTGAATGTGCCTACAGCAATTCGAATGCTTACCTTGATCTAGTTAAGGCACATTTCTTAGGTGTTTTTGCCCTTGAAGGCAAAACCGCAAGAAGCCTCCTAAATTTTCTCCAAGGCTTCAAAAATTTTTAACGGGTACTTCTCGCTATACTGAAGAAATAGAATTGGAAACCATTCGGGTATGAGTATTCTAAGTCATCTTGACGATAGAAGAGGTCACACGGAAAGCTAACTCCCTTCTCCTTTGGGAGAAGGGTCGGGGATGAGGGATATAGGATGCGATTGCTCCCGATAGTCGAAATGAATGTCTGTTTCAACATCAGTCAATAAAACCAAGTCTCCCTTTGAAGGGAGATTTAGAGGGATGTTTAAGTCTTTGCTATTACACCCTTCCCCAACCCTTACTTCTCCCGAATCTTCGGGAGGAAGGGAGTTACTTGTTTGGTTTAAAATGATATTTAGGTGAACGCAACACGCGATACAATCGCGCGGAAACATTGGGATAGGCTGCGCGACAATATTGATAAAAGCGTCATGCTGAACGTGTTTCAGCATCTCATCACCTAGGCTTCTCTCCCGGAGACTTTCGGGATTCGCTTGAAGTGACAAAGCATTTTTTATTTGAATTTTGTATTTCTGACTTTTTACTTTAATGCGGAATAATAAATCAGAAACCACAAACAATAAACTCATTACTGCAAACTGCAACTGCCAACTTAATCTAGAGCTGCCCACGTTTATTCTGAACCGAGGGATTTTGATCGTGTTGACCCTTCGGATAGGCGTACTTGTCACTTCGAGTGGTTGAAGTATTGCGTTAGCAGTACATCAACTGTATCGAGAAGTATTCTTAGTAAAAATGTTTCTTGCTAGATAGACTTCTCGATACAATTCTTTCGCGCTCGGTCGCTCTAGAATCACTCGAAGTGACAAAGCATTATTTATTTGCATTTTGTATTTCTGACTTTGTACTTTAATACGGAATCAGAAACCACAAACAATAAACTCATTACTGTAAACTACAATTGCCTACTGTACACTGAGACTGCCGACTGCCCACTGCCTACTGTTTCCCTCCCCCTCTAGGGCCGTCGCGTTCTTGAAGGACCTGGTCTGAATGCAATACGCGGGCGGCGCGGGCAGAGGCTTTGACTTTAGTGGCGCTGCGGTCAAGCATTTCGGTTTCGAAGGGCGTTAAGATCTTTTTGCGGAGGTTGGTCTGCTTCCATGAAGTATCGGGTTTACACACTTTGGAGATGCGTCGGGCAAGTGCCAGCGCATCCAGCAGAGCTTGGTTGGCACCCTGACCTTTAAACGGACTCATAGGATGGGCGGCGTCGCCCAATAGAGTTATGGGGCCACTGTGCGCAAAGTCTTGTGGAGTTAACAACTCCCGGTCATACACCGGATAGCCTGAGATCAAAGCAGCCGGTGTGGCGTTGATGATCTGCGGAATAGGCGCATGCCAGTCGGTGCGCTTTTGTACCTCTTTTTTTAAAGCTTCAGCACCTTGAGCACTTAAGCTTTTGGCTTCGGCTTCCGCCAGCGGATAACTGAATTGCCACATAATATGCTCGGGATCATAAGGCATCATATACATCCGCTCGTTACCATTGGCGGTTTGAAATACGGTTTTCTGATCCAGTAACTCGTATGCTGTGTTTTTCAACGCACTTAAGGTACAGATTCCCAGGATCACGATACAATCGAGATAGCGCAAGGGATACGGCTCTTGCTCAAACAGCAACGCGCGTACGCTGCTGCGAATACCGTCGGCACCCACCAGCAGATCGGCCTGTGCTGTGGAGGTTTTTCCTTGGATGTCAAATTGGAGTTCAATGCCTGTTTCCGTTTGTTTGAACCCGTTAAGCTGATGTCCCCAGCGTATCGCGTCTGCACCCGAAAGTTGGTTCAATAAGGCCAGGCGTAGGTTTTGCCGGGCAATATGAATGTTGGTCCGTTTAGGCGTTGCGTTGGTTTGGGTGTCCCATTTGCGCATGCCCCATTCGCCCAAGACCTTACCGTCTGGCGTATGCGCGATATGCCGGGTAGAAACGATGCCCTGTTCCAGCGTGTCTATTCCAAAACCTTTTACCGCCGTATGCGCCTGTTGCAGGGTAAGTCCGTAACCTTGTGCGCGTGCTGCGAAGTCGGTATCCCGCTCGTATAACGTAAACGGAATTCCCCGGTGTAAACAAGCTACTGCCAGCGCTGCTCCCCCAATACCACCCCCAATGATCGCCACATGTGGAAAGCGTGTGGTATCCGGCACTGGCGGTTGTAGAGCAGGGAGGAGTCCGCTTCCTGAGCAGGTAGGACACACCTGCAAATGCGCTTTAGGCTTTACCGGCTTGGGATTATCAGGAAAACGTTGGTACACCTCCAAAGCCTTTTGATACCGCTGTTTGGCACGTTTTGAGAGTCCGCGGTTCTGTTTTCCGAGACCCTGACAATCGGGACAGGCGGTATGGCTTGTGGGGGTGTTCATTAGAATTTTCAGAATTACTTCAGTTATTAAAGCAAGTGCAAAGATGTTTAAAGAAAATGGGTTTCGCTAGTATCTGAAGCTAAAGCATGGGTTCACCTCATCCCCAAGCCTTTTTTCTCCCGAAGTCTTGGGAGGAAGGGAATTGCTTTTTTTGGTAAAATGGTGTCTGTGGGTTTAGATTGTATTGAATTGCGTTAAGTTCCTGAGGTCAGTTTGATGAGTTTTCTTTTAATTCATGTTTTGTTCATTTTCTTTACCATTACTAATTCGACTAGTATTTTTACAGAGCACAACAGGTGCATTCCTCTCCCTGCGGTCGTCGGATGCAGAAAAGAAACGACGCCCTCGCTTAGGAATTTTTCGCTATCGCAAAAACCGTCTTGTCAGCTCCGCGTCGCTACCGCTCCTGTCCTTCGGAGCTTCCTGCATCTATTCTGAACCGAGGGATTTTGATAGCGTTGACCCTTCGGGTATGAATATCATTTGAATGCTTATTGATAATTGAAGATCGGCCTACTTTTTAGAGCTGTAGTAAAACAAGCGGGCGCCGCAGCGGTGGGCAGCGGAGGATAGCCTAGCGCAGCGGTTTGCTATCCGCAGGATAAGGTGTTTGCGTAGTTTTCAAGGATCTAAAAATAAGCCTTGTCCCGAAGCTTCGGGATTGTTTCTTTTGTATCAAGACAAAAGAAAGGGAAGATGAATTGAAGTTTATTTTTTCAATTCATGTTCTGTTCATTTTCTTTACTCGTCTAAAGAAAATGAACCAAAAGAAACGACGCCTTTTGGATAGGTGTTTTTTGCTATCGCAAAAACCGCAAGCACATCCCTAAATTTCTTCCAAGGCTTCAGAAATTCTTAACGGGATGCACTTACTACACTGACCAAAAGGAAACTAAAGAATACAATTTTTAGTTTGAATTTAGGAAACGGCCTATCATGAGGTTCTCGTTAAATTTGCAGAGAGCGGAACGTCCGCAGGCGGTTCTGTTTGAGGGCGGTGCGCCGCCCGAGTTAAGCGCATGCAGTGCAGCGAGCATAAAATTTAGAGAAGCTCATGTAAGCCTTGTCCCGAAGCTTCGGGATTGTTTCTTTTGTATCAAGACAAAAGAAAGGGAAGATGAATTGAAGTTTATTTTT
>NZ_JAYMEI010000009.1:150065-175419 GCF_037029365.1 Leeuwenhoekiella sp. CH_XMU1409-2
TTTTTCAATTCATGTTCTGTTCATTTTCTTTACCATTACTAATTCGACTAGCATTTTTACAGAGCACAACAGGTGCATTCCTCTCCCTGCGGTCGTCGGATGCAGAAAAGAAACGACGCCCTCGCTTAGGAATTTTTCGCTATCGCGAAAACCGCCTTGTCAGCTCCGCGTCGTTGCTCAATATTTTTTAAGAGTGGTTCTTACTTGAAGTAAAATATTTCATTCCAAAGCCAACGCGCCACCTGGCTCATTCGCTAAAAAGGTCTACTAGACCTTTTCTTAACGCTCTGCCCTCACGTCTATTCTGAACCGAGGGATTTTGATCGCGTTGACCCTTCGGGTATGAATGCGTATAACGCTTATGAATAAAAGGCTAGGTTTTGATGTGTAAAAATAGGTATGCTGCTTACTGCTACTGTTTACTGAATACTATTTGAAAACAGCCCTCGAGTGACAGCTCGTTGCGTATTTGTATTTTTACTTCTTACATTGTACTTTAATACGGAATCATAAATCAAAAATAACAAACAACAAGAGACCAACTGCTCACTGATTACTGCGACTGCTGACTGAAAGCTGCCACTGCCAACTTTAAAAAGCTTAGCGTTTAAGCGTAAAGTGATTTTTATAGATACGCCCGTTGCCTAGGTCTACTTCAAACCAGTAGTCGGCTGAGGGGAGGTTTTGGTTGGTAAAGCTGCCGTCCCATCCGGTCTCTTGCGGACTCAGCTGTTTTAAGAGTTTGCCGTAGCGGTCAAAAATAAAGATCTGAGCATCGGGGAAGGCTTCAATACCTTCGATCTGCCAATAGTCGTGGTACCCGTCTCCATTGGGGGTGAATACCTTGGGGTAGTCGACTAAAACCACTTCGGTAATAGCCAAACCACAGCCGGCTTTATCGCGTACACTTACGGTATAAACACCGCCTTTAAGAAAGGGGAAATAATTTGAATCCTGATAGTCTTCACCGTCGATGCTATACTCAAAAACCCCATCTCCGGTTGCTGTTACTTCAATAAAGTTGTGGTCTGACCAGTCGGCAAAATCCACAGTAGTGATCGTTGGAGGAGCAGAGCGTTCCAGCGTAAAGGAATAGGAGTTGGTACACAGAATACCATTTTGGAGTTCGCCTACAGTAAGCGTGTAGCTGCCTTCCTGTGTCAGGTAAGCTTCTGCGTTAGAGGAAATGCTTGTGCCTGCAGGATCTTCCCATTGCCAGAAGTCAAAGTGTTCCGAACGTGAAAGTTGTAATCCCGGTTCATTATCACAGATCACAAAGCCTTCCTCTATGCTGAGTTGAGGGAGTTCATTAACCTTGAGATCGAGATAGGTCTCACTAAAGCAGCGCGCATTGTCTGCGTTTTCTACGCGTATGTTGATGCGTTGGGACCAAGCCGTCGTATTTTGAAAGTTGGCAGACAGAGGAGTGGTCAATGCATTACCGGATTCATCCGAATACTGCACCGTTAATCCGGTTTGAGAGCCTATCACTTCTTGTTCTACATCGGTGAGATCAAAACTGGAATACCCATTACCGGCATCACAAGCATAGCGGGTGGTGGGCTGATTGATTTGGGGTTGGGCGGAGGTGATCAGGTTTAAAGTCGTCTCCGCATAGCAACCCGATTGGGTATTGCTTACGCGTACGGTAAGCGTTTCGTTATAGGGCAGGCTGTTGGTATAAGGATCGGGTAAGGGCCCGGGGAGCAGGCTACCCGAAGCATCATAATAGGTAACTTCCATTCCGGTTTGCCCTTGAAGCGCCAGGGTTTCAATCTGAGCGGTGTTAAAATACTCAGAAATGCCATCGTTGTTGTCGTCACAGCCTATGAGGTCGGGGAGATTCCCGACGTTTGGGATCGCGCTTACTATAAGTTTGAAGCTAGTGGCAGCAGTACATCCCGTAAGCGTGTTGGTCACTTGTGCTGTGATCATTTCCTCGTGGGGCACTTTATTGGTTAGTGTTTGTGGTAAGGGTTCTGTGAGTTGTTGACCATCTTCATGTATCAGGCGGACTTCCAAATTGGGCTGACTTCCTATAAGATCATTTCTTAGATTGGAACTATCAAAAGTGGTAATGCCATCGGTATCCGTATCACAGGAAACTAGGCCAGCTACAGCATTGACCTGAGGTAAAGGGTTTATGATGAGATCAAAAGAGGTTTCTGAGTAGCAACAGGGATTTTCTGCATGAGCCACCCGCACACTTATGGTCTCTCGGCTTTTAACTGTATTGGTAAAGGGATTGGGTAAGACATCATAGCTAGTACCGTTACCATCAATATAGGTTACAACCTTTCCTGTTTGACCTTGCAGTATTTGCTGTTCAATAGTGCTTAAATCAAAAGTGTTAGCTATTCCTGAGCCTGCTACTGTTTCACAAGCATATATATCGTCAATACCATAAGCTGTAGGAGGTTCTTTTACGTCAATAGTTTCAGTCAAAGTCTCTACGCGGCCGTCCTTACCGGTAACCTGCGCGGTTATGGTATATGTGCCATCCTGAGAAAAATCGTGATATGGTGAAAGTTGATTAGAGTTGTTATCTGCACCTGAAGCCGGATCCCCAAAATTCCACTGTACGCTTGCTACATTTGCTGGATCGGTAATACTGAATTCCTTTAAAAATTCGGAACAGATATTGGAGATGTTCATAGCGAATGTATGGGCTGTATGCCTCACACGACCTAGTGCATTGATGTAGAAATTAGAATCAGGTCTACCAAAGTCTTCAGTAGAAACGTATTCATAAATAGCATCTGGATTGGTGATTCCTATACAATTGCGACGCTGCCAGGACACGCCTGTAGACTGTGTACTCCCCGCTATGAATGCAAGGCCGTCACCACTTTGAATTCCTTTAAATACTTCTACCAAAATGCGTTTGGTACCTGCAGGGACGACTACCGGAGTTTCAAAGTCAATTTGAATTATTTGAGATTGTCGCCCTATATCGGGCTGTAAGCGTATGGTTTGACTGCTTCCAATCAGGTCGTTTTCAGAAAATGTAGCAGGGAAATTTTCATCAATCTTATAAATATTGAATTGTAGGGAAGCCGTCCACCCCGTTTTATTAATACCTACTTGCCCCGATTCGATTATAAACTCTTCATCATCAGAAATTCCAAAATTGGCTAACTGAAAATCTCTTGCCCAATATAAATATGCAGACCTACAAGAATGTATATTGGTCTCAATTACATCATCACATACTGCATGGGTGAGAAATGCATCAGCACCCGATCCTGATCTTTTAACAACAGAACCTGTTGCATTGATATAAAAATTAGCATTGGGTGCCGGCGTTGGCAACTCTGTAGTGTTTCTCCAGAGATACCTTTGATCACACCCCTTATACCAGGATGCTCCTGTATCGGTCGCAGTACCTGCAACTTTAAATAGAGAAGATTCCGGATTGTAATGGTCATCCGGTTTATGGAAGATGATAATAATGTATTCATAGTTTGCAGGAACCACAATGGGTTCATCGAATTCGTATGATACAATTTCCGGACCATTGGTAATAATAGGAGGTCTGCCAAAACCGCGCTGTCCCAGGTTATTATAGGGGTTTTCGTAGCCAGGTGTTTTACCATTATAATCGATAAACCCTCCTACGCTAAAATACATATAAGCTCCGGGACTAGTCTCCAACAGTCCTATTTCGGCAGAACGTATGATTAATTGTTCCCCCGGACCTACACCAAAATCAGAAAGCTTAAAAATACGAGCCCATGATTCATCATCTTCACAAGAAGAAACACCAGAATCAATAAGGGTATTGCCAATATTATGGGTTAGGGTTATTTGAGCTTTTAGGGAAAAAACAACAAAAAGTAAAAGCAGCAGTAACGGTTTCTTCAAAGACTAAAATTTTTGTTAAAATACTTATTTCTGCTAAAATGCAAAGTCCTATGTGAGGAATTAATTAAAAAAGCAAAAGGATGTAACGTGTTTAACTAATTTTTCTATTGGCGTGATATCTTACTTGAAATGAGCTCGTGATGCTATATACATCAATTTACACTTTAAAAAAGTAAACCAAAAGCTCCCCTCCTTTTGAAGGAGGGGAAAGCCCGCGCAGCAGGGCAGGGGTGGTTTTTGGTACACTTGCGGCAATACCACCCTGTCAGCTGCTGCGCAACGCGTGCGCCTCGCTGCCACCCCTCCTCAACAAGGAGGGGAGCTGATAGTACCACACATGGAGTGATGTTCTGTAGGGTTGGAATGAGAGAGGCTAGCGTATTTTAACCACGCGATAACCAGAATTTATAAATAAACAAAGTACTTGTCTTGGAAGTCTCCCTTTGAAGGGAGATTTAGAGGGATGTTTTAGTCTTTGCTATAACATCCTTCCCCAACCCTTCCTTCGGGAGGAAGGGAGTTACTTGTTTGGTTTAAAATGGTATTTGGGTGACGCAATACGCGATACAACTCCCTTTATGTATTGGGACAGGTAGTGCGAGAACAATCCATAATTATTATTGTTATAAATCATAAATAACAATAACAATAACAATAACAATAACAATAGCTCACTGATTACTGCGACTGACCACTGTAACTGCCAACTTAATCCGGAGTTTCCAGCGTCTATTCTGAACCGAGGGAGCTTTAGATTCGTTTAACACTTTGGATATGTGCAATGTCACTTCGAGTGACTGAAAACCTGCGGTAGCAGGGATTCAGTAGTATCGAGAAGTTTTTTTAGTAAAAAAGACTCTTGCTAGATAGACTTCTCGACTGCCCTCGAAGTGACAGCTCGTTGCGTATTTGTATTTCGTATTTCTACTTTCGTATTTCAAACCGCAAACAGCAAACAACAAACAGAAAACCGTAAACTGAAAACAACAAACTGCCAACAGAGACTACTGATTTCATAAGACTTCTCGATACAATCCTCTTGCGCTAAGGCGCTCGAGAATTACTCGAAGTGACAGCTCGTTGCGTATTTGCATTTCGTATTTCTGACTTTGTACTTTAATGCGGAATCATAAACTAGAAACAATAAACGGTAAATAATAAACAATAAACAATAAACCGCAAACTGCCAACAGAGACTACTGATTTCATAAGACTTCTCGATACAATCCTCTTGCGCTAAGGCGCTCGAGAATTACTCGAAGTGACAGGGCGTTACATATTTGTATTTTGTACTTCTTACTTTGTACTTTACTGTTGAATAATAAATCATAAATAACCAACTACCAACTACCAACTACCAACTACCAACTGTGACTGCCGACTGAAAACGGCCGACTGAAAACTGCCACTGCCTACTCCTAACATCTACAGGAAAAATCCCCTATTTTTCAGAAAGTACTGAATTCTGTAAAACAGATAGCGCGGAGAAGTTTAGGTTTGTCTGCTTAACCGAAAGAAATGAACACCAAATCTATTATGAGAAAACAGTACATCATGTTACTAGCAGCAACAGCCTTAACCGCCTTATCCTGTTCTGATTCTGCGTCAGACGAATTTGAAGAAGTCAACGGGGAGGTTGAAGCGCAATACATCACCTCGACAATCGTAACGTCAACCGCCGATGCTTCAGACCGTACGACCTTATTTTTAAGTTATGACGCCAATACCCGATTGACCGAAGTTTCTAACGGGGAGGATACCGATTACTTTATTTACGAAGATGATGACTTGGTGAATGTGACCGGTGAGAACGATAATTTAGATATCGAAGAACTGTATCAGTCGCCCTATAATGCCTTTGAAGTGGGGGAAGTACGGGAATATGATACTAATGGAAATCCTAAACGTATTGCTTTTTACAGTGAAGATTATGATCCTACTACTGGCGCAACTATAGATAAGGAGTATATGGCCGTTGTAACCTATGATGATGCTCCTAATCCGTATTTCCATACCTTGAAAGCTGCAGGCATCATAGACGTGCTCGACGGTGTGCAACTTCATTTAACCATGACCCCGCAGGCTTCAGAAGTGGTTAAAGCACGAGCGCTCTTGTTTAATAACAATCCTTCACAAGTGGTATACTTTGATGAAAACGGGGAGCCCTTATACGACATCAAGGTTGATTATACCTACAACGACCTCAACTATCCCACCCAAGCTACTATTAAAGCCACAAATTATGAGCATAATGGGGCGGTAGATTTTTACACCGCGAGCTTTAGTTATTTAGATTAAGGGTATTCGACACAGAAAAGAAAGAAACCTGCTATGGAGTTAGCGGGTTTTTTAATGATTAGCTTAGCGTATGTTGATTGGTAAACCTACGCCAAGACCAAAACGCAGATCGTTATCCCTGCCGTTTGGGCTCAAGCTTAGATCGGTTCGGTCTAGAAAGGTTTGAACGGTAACAATAGGCTTGTTCTCTTCTTTATTCTTGAGGTTGAATAAAAGCCCGAGCCGCATAGGGGTAAGTTCAATATCCTTGATGTTTTTAAGCCGACCAAAATTAACATAACTATAGCCCAAGCGTCCAAAGAAGCCCACCGGAAGCTTAAAAGGATAATAATAAGCCTCTACTTGAAAAGCAGCATTAGGTGCATATTCATAACTCGTATCTCCTATAAAAGCCGCATCCTCTTTAGTAAATACAATAGGATTGCCGTTGACATCTGTACCCAGTGCATCTGTGAAATTTAATGTGCTGTTGGCAAAACTAGAGCGGTTTGATGCTCTACCCACTGTAGCTGCTCCTTTTATAAAAAAACGATAAGGCCGAATACAGGAACCACATTCCTTTTTGCGTTCGTAGTTGTAATTGATAGAGGCGGTAAGACCAAAAAGATCTCCTTTGGTGTCGTCAAACATATCGCTAAAACTTTGCGTACGGTTCAAGGTAAAGCGTCTAAAACTTTCCCGCTCATAAAAACCGGTAAGGCTAAAAAACGTATTGTGCATAGCTCCCCATTGGGACTCCGCATTTTTAAGCTCAAGATCAATAAGGTCATCTTCCAGTTGCTCTAATATGTAGTGTTCACTGATTCTAAAGGCTGAAAGCAGTTCGCTCAAGTTGTACCCTGTAGCCTTAAGCGTATAGGTTTTTGAATCTGCTTCAAAAGCTAGCGCTTCTGACTTAGAAAGTATCATAGATTTTGTATCAATACTTCGGGTAGGTAAGGTGGTAAGATCAACCGGTTGCTCTTCATTTATATATCGCGCGCTTAGTTCTTGGAGTTTTTGAATGACCTCAGGCCGTGATGCAAGAAGCGCTGTTTTAAGTTGACTATAATCAGTGTGTAACACGTTTTGGTCACTAAGCAAGTTGTAATAGGTATCATATTTGCTTTTAGCATCAATAATCAATTCTACTAAGGCAAGACGGTTTGCGGTGGTATTTAACGCGTCAGCGCTATTGTATTTTGAAAGTGAGAGTAAGCTACGGTAAAAGCTAAAGGAAACTTTGGCCTGACTGCCTCCCTTTTCCTGATCAAAGAAATACACACCATCTGTACTGCCCAGGTCGGCTTCCATAGTAAATGTACCCAAAGCACCGGTATAGAGGAGTCCATTGATTTTTAAATTACTGCCTTTGTCGTTTAACGTAGCACTAATACCTTGTTGCGGACTGTTTTCACTTAAAAGTAAATAGCTAAAGTTTTGCGAGACTAGCTTATTAAAGGCTGCGCGAGTTACCGGTTGCTTGGGTTGTTCTAGAGTGACCTGCGCTTGAAGGGAAAGACTAATACCCAGCAGAAACGCACCTAAGATCTTAATTTTCTTCATAATACAGCAAGTTGAAGGTTAGTTGTTTAATGACTTTAAAGAACGGGATTTGTACATTCTTTAACAATCCCTGATACTTGGTATTTTTCTAATGCGGGTAATCTACTTTAGGTAATAGTGCTTTTAATTCACAACGAATTTTAATTAAAATACCTGATATACGGTATTTTATGAGGTGAAAAGGAAGGTTAGTTTTATCAAAACCTTAAACCTACTCCCATGAAAACCACTATTACCTCACTTTTCCTGTTGTTTACCTGTTTTGTAGTTGCTCAGGACATTGTTATAGATTTTAGCCAACCTATACTTGTTCAGGAACAGTTGGTTTCCCGAGGGGAACAAACTATCCAGTTTAAACCTGAAGGTGGCTTTACGTATGCCATAAAAATGACAAAGGAAACCAATCTGTTAGGCAGTTTATCTATTCCTGATCCTTCAGGAGCTGCGGGTTTTGTAACTGTTGGTGGAGATTCGGTTTACCAAACCACTCTAAAGTTTAAAGACAACACGAAATACAGCTTTGAAGTCTTGGTTACAGATACCAGTGATGGATCAACCGAAACCTTAGAATTTATTTTAATGAGTCAATCAGATTTCAGCTGGGCGACCACCATTGGTTTTAATGCTATCTTTTTAAGTAATAATACACTTTACCGAAGCCTAGACAGTGATGGAACGATCAGCATTGTCGAGGACGGCGGACAAAAAACTATGGGTCTCGTACCCAGTGTTATGTTTACCTATGCCAAGTTTGGGAATGACTTTGCAATTGGTCCCACAGCAGGATTAGGTTTTGACCTTGATAATATTTCTGTATTTGGCGGGGCATCCTTAGGCATTGGACAGAACTTTATACTTACAGCAGGACTGGCGTTGCATAAACAGGATAAACTTGATGCTCAGTTTGTACCGGGCCAAACGCTAGATAACGCACTGAGTTTTGATGATCTTCATGAGGGCTATTACCGTATCAATCCGTTTATTTCTTTGGCATTACGCTTAGATAAAAATCCTTTTAAATAATAGTAAACTCAAAGGCTAACGCGTTTCTCAAGCAACTGAAGCAGCTCCGGGTTGTAAAACTACGTGTGTATGAAGACAAGGATAGTTAATAAAGTACCTAACACCTACCACGCCTAGAGAAATGAAGCACAGCGTTATCCTAGAAATGTCAGTTCGAGCGCAGTCGAGAACCCATACGACTTTTCTACAGCGCCACCTTAGATGAAGTATAAAAACAAGACTATATATTCACTCTCGATATTCATGTAAGTAGTGAAGCAGAAGAAGACGAGGGTATCGCTTTTGAGGAAAACATATAAGGCCTGCAAGAGCAAGTAGAACAGCAATTTGTTGAAGGGGAGTAATTACAGAAGAAAATATTGGAGAACTCCTTGTAGTTTTAAATGATTGAGGTACAGTTATTATTAGTGTTTTTGTTCATAATATATAAATGTTCATGTTACATGAACAAAATAAGATGGTGAACATATGAAAGCATATAGTTTATGTACAGCGTATCTTGATGCTTTAAATGCAGGTCTTCAAATTGAAGAATTGCTTGATACACAAGATACAAGTATTGCTTTAAGAATTAATGATATTTAAGTTTTTGCAGTTGTTTATTAAAATATAAGGCCTCAAAAGTTACAGGTAATTAGAGTTGACTGAATTTTTTACAGCAGAAGCAAACCCCAACCACTTTAGCAAAAGAGTTACACCTCCTAATTCTGTGATGCGAGGTCACTGCAACTCCGCAAATAATAAATGGAATGCCCTAAGCGCACATAAGAAAGATGTTGTTTGGGTTGCTCATTATCGACACGGCAGTACTTTTTGGCGTCATAAGAAGCCTGCTTTGATGCGTCGTGTGGCTGTTGCCCCTTGTGGTTGTGATCGTTTGTAGAATCCATAGCTCGTGTATAACATGTAAGCAGTGATCAGTTTGTTAAGATTTGTTTTACAGGGTTTTAGATAAGTACAAGATAGTATGATTTGCAGGTTTTTACTAATGCTATATTGATATTTTGGTATTTGATAGCAACTTTAATTTGTTGTTTTGTAACAGGTTATGTTCAAAATGAGGATTTCCTCATTAATAATTGGTGTATTACTTGTAGTTTTAAAAAGTGATTAAACGCTTTGATTTACCTATTTTTAATTTTTAATTATCTATGTTCAATAATCACTGTTTTTAGATCGTAAGACTTACCTATCCTAAATGACCAAAGAACAACAAATAGAAAACGAGTTAATCGAAAGATTACGAGATTTAAAATATACTTACCGGCCTGAAATACGAACGCAAGCCGACTTAGAGCAAAACTTTAGAAAACGATTTGAACAATTAAACAGAGTGAATCTAACCGATTCAGAGTTTGATAAACTACTTGTTGAGATCACCCATGCTGACGTTTTTAAAGCTTCTAATTTTCTAAGAAAGACTAACACCTTTTCAAGAGAGGATGGTACGCCATTGCATTACTCATTGGTAAATATTAAGGACTGGTGTAAGAATGAGTATGAAGTGATCAACCAATTACGGATGAATACCGATGCGAGTAATCATCGTTATGATGTGATCTTATTGATTAACGGAGTTCCTGTTGTTCAGATTGAATTAAAGACGCTAGAGGTAAGTCCACGTAAAGCGATGCAACAAATCGTTGATTATAAAAACGATGCAGGTAACGGGTTTGCAAATACCTTAATGTGTTTTATGCAGTTGTTTATTGTAAGTAACAAGTCGAGAACGTTTTACTTTGCAAACAATAACAACCAACACTTTGCTTTCAATGCCGATGAACAGTTTTTACCGGTGTACACTCTTGCCAGTGAAGACAACAAAAAAATAAACCATTTAGATGATTTTACCGATAAGTTCTTAGCTAAGTGTAATCTTGGGCAGATGATTAGCCGCTATATGGTGTTAGTGGCAAGTGAGCAGAAAATATTAGTGATGCGCCCGTACCAAATCTATGCGGTAAAAGCGATTGTAGATTGTATTGATCAAAATAGAGGTAATGGTTATATCTGGCATACTACGGGGAGTGGTAAAACACTTACGTCTTTTAAGGCTTCTACCTTATTAAAAGAGAACTCCAACATTGAGAAGTGTTTATTTGTAGTTGATCGTAAAGACTTAGACCGTCAGACAAGAGAAGAGTTTAATAAGTTTCAGGAAGGCAGTGTAGAGGATAATACGAATACGGAAACACTGGTGCGTCGTATGCTTTCGACCGACTATGCCGACAAGATCATTGTTACCACGATTCAGAAACTTGGTTTAGCGCTTAATCAAAACAGTAAACGCAATAGAAAGCAACGAGAAGAAAATAAGGAAACCTATTACGATAGACTAGCCCCCTTGAGAGATAAGCGTATGGTATTTATCTTTGATGAATGTCACCGTTCGCAGTTTGGGGATAATCACGATGCAATTAAAGAATTCTTTCCTGAAGCACAACTATTTGGATTTACAGGGACTCCTATTTTTGAAGAGAACGCAACGTATAAAACGGTAGAGGGCAACGAGGCAACCTATAAAACCACCGAGGATGTATTTCAAAACGAATTACACGCGTATACCATAACGCACGCTATTGAAGATAAGAATGTATTGCGGTTTCATATCGATTACTTTAAGGGGGAAGATGAAACGAATTACAACCAACTCAGTCATAAGATGGCGGTAGTAGATGCAGTACTCAAAAAACATGATAAAGCAACACACTACAGACGTTTTAATAGTATACTTGCGACATCTTCTATTAATGATGCTATTGAATATTACGGCTACTTCAAGCAAAAGCAAGAAGAATTAGCGGCCTTTAATGAAGAGTATAGTCCATTGAATATCGCTTGCGTTTTTTCACCGCCGGCAGAAGGTAATAAAGACATCAAGCAGCTTCAGCAAGATCTGGAACAAGAGAAGAAGGATAATGAGGTAGAACCCAATAAAAAGAAGGAAGCCTTAACCGCTATCATTAGAGATTACAATAAGCAGTTTAGAACCAATCATACAATCTCTGAGTTTGACCTGTATTATCAGGATGTACAGCAACGCATTAAAGATCAAAAATACAGCAATCAGGACTACCCACATAAGAATAAAATAGATGTAACCATTGTGGTAGATATGCTACTTACAGGTTTTGACTCTAAATACCTCAATACGCTTTACGTAGATAAAAACTTAAGGTATCACGGTTTGATACAAGCTTATTCACGTACTAATAGGGTAATCAACGATACCAAGCCTTACGGTAATATTTTAGTTTTTAGAGATCAAGAAAAAGAGGTAGATAGAGCAATGATCCGGTTTTCTGGAGAAGCTGTAAGTAACCCTAAAGAAATTTGGTTGGTAGATGAAGCGCCTAAGGTAATTGCAAAATATCAGGTTGCCGTAAACAACCTAAAAGCCTTTATGGAATCTAAAGGCTTAGCGTGTAAACCTTCTGAGGTAGCGAACTTAAAAGGTGATGAAGCTCGTGCGGAGTTTATCAATAACTTTAAAGAGGTGCAACGGCTTAAAACCAATTTAGAACAATATACCGATCTGGAAGAAGAGCAAGTTAATACGATAGAAAATCTATTACCTACAGACGACTTTCGTTCGTTTAAGAGCAATTACCTGGAGACGGCTAAGCAACTAAAGAAGCTGCAAGATAAAGGTGACCCACCGGAGGTCATTGAGCAGTTAGATTTTGAATTTGTACTCTTTTCTTCTGCTATTATCGATTACGACTACATCATTGGCTTAATAGCGAAGTATACCCAAGACAAACCTTCTAAGCATAAAATGACGCGTCAGCAGCTGATTAGTCTATTAAGCTCAAGTGCCAATTTAATTGATGAGCGCGATGATATCATAGATTATATCAACACGCTAGAAGTAGGGAATGGCTTAACCGAAAAAGAGATTAGAGAAGGCTATCAACAGTTTAAAGACGAGAAGGCAGCTCAACAATTGAATATCCTGGCCAATAAGCACGGTATTAGTACAGAAAGCCTAACATCTTTTATAGACGATATTTTGTACCGAATGGTCTTTGATGGTGAAAAGTTAACCGACTTATTAGCGCCTTTAGACTTAGGCTGGAAAGATCGTCGAATTAAAGAATTAACCTTAATGGAAGACCTGGTGCCATTATTAAATAAACAAGCCCAAGGGCGTGAAATAGCAGGATTAAATGCTTATGAGTAAAGAAGAAAAACAATTAGTACCTAAACTGCGCTTTCCTGAGTTTTACAATGATGTTAGCTGGAAAGAAAAATTTTTGAATGACTTATCGCCTTCTATTTTTGATGGAACACATCAAACACCTAAATATACACAAAATGGTATTCCTTTTTTTAGTGTTGAAAATATTGTAAGTGGTAGTGATAATAAATTTATTTCGCGCGAAGATTATCTATATGAAACACGAAATAATAAACCTGAGTATGGGGATATTTTGGTAACAAGAATCGGCTCAATTGGTATACCAAAAGTTGTTGATTGGAAATACGAATTTAGTGTATATGTAACTTTAGCTGTAATAAAAAAATCAGCAAAGTTTGATTCAAATTTTTTGGCTTTTTATATTGAGTCGAATCGATTTCAACAGGAAATTAAAAGAAGATCGTTGTTAAATGCTGCACCTCAGAAAATCAATATGAATGAATTGAGGTCGTGCGAAGTTTTACTACCACCTAAAAAGGAAGAACAACAAAAAATAGCCAATTGCTTATCTTCTTTAGATGAAGTCATTAATGCAGAAACCGAAAAGCTAAGATTACTACAAGACCATAAAAAAGGCTTATTACAACAATTATTTCCTCAAGAAGGTGAAACCCAACCTAAATACCGCTTTCCAGAGTTTAAAGGTGATGGTGATTGGGAAATGCCCTTGTTCTCTAAATATATAAAGTTATATAGAGGGAGTTCACCTCGTCCAATTAATCTGTTTTTAACAGATGATGAAAACGGTGTCAATTGGATAAAAATTGGGGACACAAAAAATGCAATTAATTATAAGTTATATGAAGTTGAACAAAAAATTTCTGTTGAAGGTTCAAAGAAGTCTAGAAAAGTTAGAAAAGGTGAATTGATCTTAGCAAACTCTATGAGTTATGGAGCAACTTATGAATTACAAATTGATGGGTGCATTTATGATGGTTGGTTTGTGCTTAGGGAATATGAAGATGGTTTTGACAAGCAATTTTTAATCCAGTTGCTAAATTCAGATAATTTGCAAAGGCAGTATAAAAGACTTGCAGCTGGTGGAATTGTCCAAAATATAAGTAGTGAAATTGTTTATAATACTATTATCCCAAAATCAAGTAAAGAAGAACAACAAAAAATAGCCATTTGTTTATCGTCTGTAGATAATTTAATTGAAGCACAATCTCAAAAAATAGAAGACTTACAAAAGCATAAAGAAGGCTTGTTGCAACAGTTGTTTCCAAGTGTAAATGAGTTATAGTATGAGTGCTCAACGTAAGTTATTTACATACAAAACCTTAAGTGGTTTGGTAACTCGCTTTAGAGATGACTTAAAAAGCAGCGACTTTATCTTGCTCTACGCTTATAATGGTACTGGTAAAACCAGGACATCTATGGCTTTTAAGGAAAAAGGGAAAAAGAAAATAAAAGTTGAATTAAAAGATAGTAATGGAAGCATAATACTAGATAAGAAAGGTAAATCTAAAACTGAAGATGCAATAGTTGGTGATACCTTATATTTTAATGCGTTTACAGAAGACTTATTTGTTTGGGATAATGATTTAGAGTTTGATACTTCACGTGTTTTGCAAATGAACGCTCAATCTAAATTTTTTAACGGATTTAAAGAATTAGCATTAGATGAAAAGATATTTACTTACTTAGAACGCTATGCTACATTTGATTTTGATATAGATTATGATAATTGGCGAATTACCTTCAAAAAGCAAGTTAAAAATCCAAAATACAATTCCAAAAATCCAAATAACGAAGAGCCAGAGTACGTTATAGAGCCTAATATTAAAATATCAAGAGGAGAAGAAAATATTTTTATATGGTGTGTTTTTTTAGCGGTTAGCGAATTAGCAATAGATGCAGAAGAAGATAGTTCCTATTCTTGGGTAAAATATATATATGTTGATGATCCAATTTCATCACTTGACGATAACAATGCAATTGCGGTAGCGAGTGATTTAGCAAAGTTATTAAGAAGGGCAGTAACTAAAGAAATTGAGGATGGCGGAGAGAAAAGAATTGTAGCAAAAAATGAAGAAGAGAAAGTAAAAATTATAGTGTCTTCACATCATAGTCTTTTTTTTAATGTAATGTGCAATGAGCTTAAAAGATTTAACCACAATCGCTACTTTTTACATAAGAATAGTGAAGAAAGCCATACACTACAAAAGACAGACGATACGCCATTCTTTCATCACGTAGCCGTACTAAGTGAATTAAAACAAGCTACAATTTCAGGAAAAGTAAACACCTATCATTTTAATTCACTTCGTAGCATCCTAGAAAAAACAGCAACATTTTTTGGACTTGACGATTTCGGCAAGTGTATTTATGGTATAGATGAAGATGACATTCTATTTGAGCGTGCCTTAAATCTATTAAGCCACGGCAAATACTCAGTTTATGATCCTGTAGAAATGGGAGTAGATAATAAAGACTTATTTGAACGAATATTAAATGCTTTTTTGGATAAATACCAATTCAATTTACCAGAATTGCTAAAAAAATAAAGTCATACTATGACAGCAAAACAAAAACAAGACGAACTAGGGAAAACCCTTTGGAAAATAGCAGATAGTTTAAGAGGGGCCATGAATGCCGATGATTTTCGGGATTATATGCTTTCCTTTTTATTCCTACGCTATTTATCAGATAATTACCAAGAATCAGTAAAAAAAGAACTAGGTTCTGATTATCCTGAAACTCCGGAAGATGTAATGAAAAATTTAGGAGTAAGAGTGCCATTACAAATATGGTATGATGAAAACCCCGAGTTTATAGAGGAGTTCGAAGCGCAGATGCGTAAAAAGGTGCATTATGTGATAGAACCAGATTATCTCTGGGGCAGTATTGCAGAAATGGCACGTACGCAGCATCCTGATCTCCTAAAGACTTTACAAAAGGGCTTTAAGTATATAGAGAATGAGTCTTTTGGTAATTCTTTTAAAGGCCTATTCTCAGAGATCAATCTGGATTCAGAAAAGTTAGGTAAAAACTACGACGCACGTAACAAAAAGCTGTGTACGATTATTCAAAAGATTGCCGAAGGTATCGCAGATTTTGACACCGACACCGATAGTCTGGGGGATGCCTATGAATATTTAATAGGGCAATTTGCCGCAGGTTCAGGTAAAAAAGCCGGAGAGTTTTATACCCCTCAACAAATATCGAGCATACTTTCAGAAATCGTCACCTTAGATGCACAGGACCCAAAGTTGGGTAAAAAGAAAAAGATAAACAGAGTCTTAGACTTCACTTGTGGTTCAGGTTCGTTGCTCTTAAATGTAAAAACAAAAATAGAGAAGGCAGGCGGTACCATCAGTCAGATTTACGGGCAGGAGAAGAATGTAACTACTTACAACTTAGCCCGTATGAATATGCTGTTGCACGGGGTAAAGGATTCTGAGTTTAATATCTTTCACGGGGATACCTTAAAAAACGAATGGCCGTTGCTCAATGAAATGAATCCTGCTAAAAAGGTAGAGTTTGATGCCATTGTTGCCAATCCACCTTTTAGTTTACGTTGGTCACCAAGTGAAACTACAGGAGAAGACTTCCGTTATAAAAACTACGGTTTAGCTCCTAAATCAGCCGCAGATTTCGCATTCCTACTGCACGGTTTTCACTTTTTAAGTGATGAGGGGACTATGGCTATTATATTACCACACGGTGTATTGTTTAGGGGTGGAGCAGAATCTCGTATCCGTAAGAAACTGTTGGACGACAATAATATTGATACGGTTATAGGTTTACCATCTAATCTTTTCTTTTCAACAGGGATACCGGTGTGTATTTTAGTTTTGAAAAAGTGTAAAAAGGAAGATGATGTCTTGTTTATCAATGCAAGTGATGAAGAAAACTTTGCTAAAGAAAAACGTCAAAACTACCTACGTAAAAAAGATATTCAAAAGATACTAGATACCTACCAAAACAGACCGGAAGAAAAAATAGAACGTTATGCGCGTAGAGTCTCAATGGACGAGATCGTAAAGAACGATTACAATCTTAATATCTCGCGTTATGTAAGCACCGCCAAACCTGAACCTATTATAGACTTAGAAGAAGTTCATACCAAGCTTGTAGATGTGGAAGACAGGATAAAAGCAAGTAGAGAAGAGCATAATAGCTATTTGAGAGAATTAGGGTTGAAGGAGATATAAGTTTAAAACAAAAGAGATACTAAGTATATGGAAAGATTAAATTATTTTAATCCATACATTTCCAAATCAGAGAATCATGAGGATCGGTTAACAAGGTCTTTTTTAGTTTTATTAAAGTATTCACCTTCGTGTTTAAATTACTTTTATGAATCTATTAAAGAAGAGGTGGATGAAGAAAAATTACTTTCATCAAGTAGCTTGTTGAATGAAGATATACAATTTAAGACTCAAGTAGGTAGTATTCAGTTTGAAACTGAAACATTGTTATCGGTTCTTATAACAAATGATAAATTAACACCCCAAAAATCAATAGAGCCAATTGATCGTGGTGCTGTTTACGATGGCATAATTACATTAGGAGGTAGTGTCTCTATAATCATAGAAACTAAACCCAATATGGATAATGTATGGGAAAATCAATTGTGTCCTTCTAAAGCTCATTTAGGGGAAGATATAAGAATTCTAAAAAAACCTGTAATTCTTACATGGGCTTCTATTATAAAGTGGTTGAATGAATTTACTCAATCTTCTAAGCATAACTATACAGAGAAACTAGTCGCTTCAGATTTTTTAAGTTTAGTCCAATCTAATTTTTCATATTTAAATCCGTATGATAGATACAGCTATTGCAAAGGAAATGATTCTCTTATTTTAAAAAGGACTGAAAATTTATTAAAATCTATTGTTAAAGATGACGCTGTTGTAAGGTATCATCAAGGATGGGGATATTTTATTGAAACTTTAAACTTTAAAAGTATTCGGAAAATAGGCTTAATTTATAATGCTAACAACAAATGGTTAGATCTAAGTTTCTTTTTTGGTGATACACAGGGACAAGCTAGGGCATATTACCCAACTCCCGTTAAGATTTCTGATTTCAAGGATAAAGGCTGGATTGTTTATGGAAACTTTCATTTGGCGACAGTAGCCTCAAACCTTGTTTATTTTCATCCAAAAGATGAAGATTTAGAAAAGTATATTAAATATTGGAATTCCAATGGTAAAGAGCTAAAACAAATACGAGGTCACAATAATTTGAAGACATACCTGAATACACTATACAAAGAATCATTTTTACCTAATAACGATGATGATTTAGAAAATAAAATTTTTAGTACTAGAATTGAAAACATTAATATCTGTCCAGGTATAGGTTTTGTGTTTAGGTATGATTTAAAAGAGTTAGAGAAATTGGATGTTGGTAGTATTCTACAAAAAGATCTTATAGATAAGATAAAATTTTGTATTAAACAGAATATAGAAAAAGAATGCAACTTTCTTAAAGACGTGGGTGACTTGAGTTGATTAACTAACAAAAAATAAAATAATCTATCGTTAGATTATTGCCTAAGTAGTTTTAATGATTGAGATTATTGATAAATACCTTAAAGAAAACAATAAAGAATTTCAACGCTATAATTCATGGAATCATTGTTATAAAGCTTTTGGTGATTTGTCTAAAAGCAATGACGAGTTAGCATTACATCTGGGCTTTTATCTTGCCAGTTGGGGAATGTACAGAGACTCATCCCAATTACTGCAAAAAGATTATACAGTACATTTACAAATGGTTGAGGTGATACGGGCATTTCAAGACTTAAGATGTACTACAAAGTTTGAAGTTTCCATAAACGATCTGGACAGGATCATAGCGCTCATTCAAGCAACAAAAGAAGTTTATGGTAGTATTGGAGTGACCGCCACCAATACCTTGGTGACTAAAATTATTCTAGGAACTTTAGGATGTTTACCGGCGTATGACCGTTTTTTTATTGCAGGTTTAAAACAATGTAAAGAACCTTTTACTACGCTTAGTAAAACCTCATTGACCAAACTTTTAGGCTATGTAGAGCAGCATAAGCAAGAATTAGAATCTATCAAACGCGAGAAAAAGCTACAGGGTTACCCGCTAATGAAACTGGTTGATATGTATTTCTGGCAGATAGGTTATGAAAAAAGTAATATTAAAAAAGATTAGCACTTAATAATGGCAATACCCAAACACGACGAGATCCGTATTCCTGCTTTAGAACTACTAAAACAGCACGGTACGTTAAAACTTAAAGATTTTGTCGAACTCTTAGCTAGTTATTTTAAGCTAAGCGATGAGGAAGTTACAGAGATGTATCCTTCCGGTAACGGACATATCTTTTACGATCGGGTAACCTGGGCGTTGAGTTACCTCAATATGGCAGATTTGGTTAGCAAGCCTAAACGTGGTTTTTACGAAATCAATGCTGCCGGGGAAGCTATGCTCGGTAAGCCAGAGCAGGTGCACAGCTATATTGATCAAAAGTTAAGCAAGCGCGAGCCGGTTAAACAGAAAGA
Source organism: Leeuwenhoekiella sp. CH_XMU1409-2 (assembly GCF_037029365.1). NCBI lineage: Bacteria > Pseudomonadati > Bacteroidota > Flavobacteriia > Flavobacteriales > Flavobacteriaceae > Leeuwenhoekiella > Leeuwenhoekiella sp. CH_XMU1409-2. The sequence goes on from NZ_JAYMEI010000009.1 coordinate 169,482, forward strand.
CCCTTCAAAACCTATAGTAACACGGCCAACCCAGAGTAAGGATTTGACCCCGGCAGAAGAATTGTACAATTCCTTTGCTAATATTAAAGATACCCGTAAGGCAGAGATCTTAAACACCATACGCTCTAAATCTCCATATGAGTTTGAAGCTTTGGTTGTTAAACTATTACAAGTAATGGGGTATGGCGGTGAGATTAAAGATTCAGGTTTGGTAACTCGAAAGTCAAATGACGGGGGGATTGATGGTATTATACGCGAAGATGTTTTAGGATTGGGACGTATTTATATACAGGCTAAATGCTATGAGGAAAAGAATACCATTTCAAGACCAGATATTCAGAAGTTTGTAGGCGCTTTATCAGGTAATGCTAATGCCAAAGGAGTTTTTATAACCACCTCTTCATTTGCGAAGTCGGCTATTGAATACGCCAATACGGTGCACGCTACCGTGATTTTAATAGACGGCAATCAACTAGCAGATTATATCTATGATTACGGCCTCGGGATGCAGACGGTACAAACCATAGAACTTAAAAAGCTGGATACCGACTTTTGGGATACTATGAAGGATGCCTGAGTGGGTTGTAGAGGCCGGTTGATTGTCAGTTAGCTGAACCCCTCAACTAAGGGTTTAGACTTCTTCTATCGGAGCTTTAGGCGCATTTGTCTTAACGGAAGCAATACCATTTTCCATCCCTGAGCTAGCTTCATAGAGTTCACTCGTACCGATGATTTGACCATTGGTTGCCTTTAAATTGAAATAGTGTTTGGCATTCTTCGATTGTTTACGTTCGAACCGCTGATCATATTGTGAATTTTCCCTTACCGATTCAATGCCATTCATACAGCTCGCTTTGGCAGCATATCCTTCACTGGCCAATATGGTTTGTCCGTTACCTGCCTTTAAACGGAATCGATATTCATTTTTAGTATCTTGATAAACTTCAAATTTCCCCATGAAATATTAATTTAGTGAACTTTAAATGTAAATAAATTAAAGAAAAGCGACAACCAAACCTTTATCAAAGCAGTTGTTCTATTACCTCAGTACCTATTTAAAAAAATCTGGGATGTGCTTGAAGAAAGATTTTTAAAAGATTGCACTGTGCTATCCCGACTGCTCCTTCCACGAGCTCAGGATGACCTCTCGAAATGCCATTTTGATTCACTAGAATTCTATAAATAACCCCATATTTCTCAATGACCAACCCCTCCAAAACACCCTGGCCTACCAAAGACGCGATGCAGCAGGTGTATGCCAAGAAGTTGTGGGGTAGCGGGAATACCGACTTTTATTCCGGGGAGGGTTCGCACGATGCAGCCACGGTACAGGCTTACCTAAAAGCGGTTATTGGCTTTTTTAAAAGCTTAGAAACCCCACCGGTGGTGTGTGATCTGGGCTGTGGTGATTTTAATGTCGGTAAGGAGTTGGTACCCTACACCCAAGCCTATAAAGCCGTAGATATCGTACCGGAGTTGATCGCGCATAATAAAGAACTATTTAAAAGCAAAAAGCTCAGTTTTGACACCATCGATCTTGCTAAAGATCCTTTGCCCGAAGGCGACTGTGCCTTACTGCGGCAGGTATTGCAACACCTCTCCAATGCCGAGATTGCGTCCATCATCAACAAGTTATACGCCTATCGCTACGTGATCCTTACCGAGCACCTGCCCGATCAGGAGTTTATCCCCAACATCGATATCATTTCCGGGCAAGGCATCCGCCTTAAAAAAAAGAGTGGCGTCGAGTTACTGGCCCCACCTTTTAATTTTAAGGTAAAAGCCGCAAAAGAGCTGTTGTCCCTACCGGCTCCGGGAGTTAAAGGCAGGCTCGTTACGACTTTGTATACGGTGGTTTAGGGTTAATGCGTGAGGATTTTTAGAGGATTATTTCTATCCGGTAATCTTACTTTACTCGCATAATTTTTGTTTACGAGAGCTAGGGAGTCTTATACCTTCATTTTGAGCAATGTAACTTACTATTAATGCATCTTACTTTTCTTTGCCTCTCCAAAGAAAAGTAACAAAAGAAAAGAGCCCCTCGCTTAGGAATTTTTTGCTACCGCGAAAACCGCCTTGTCAGCTCCGCGTCGCTACCGCTCCTGTCCTTCGGAGCTTCCTGCATCTATTCTGAACCGAGGGAATTTTGAGGGCGTGTAACCCTTCGGGTTTGAATACTTGTTCTTTGATCTTTTCTCTATAATCTTTATTCTAAAAAACCAAGGCTTCAAAAATTTTTAACGGAGCCTTCTTGCTATTGAAGAAAAAGAATTGGAAACCCTTCGGGTATAAATAACTTATAGTCTTAAACTAGTAGTAACTCTTGCAAACTGAAAACAGTGACTGCCAGCTTAATCCGAGTTTCCTGCATCTATTCTGAACCGAGGGAAGACTAAAGAATGTTACTCTTAGCTTTAATTTAAAAACGGCCTACAAGAAGGTATTGTGAAATTTGAAGTGAACGTAACGTAGCAGGCGGTTCTGTTTGAGGGCGGTGCACCGCCCGAGTTAAGTGCATGCAGTGCAGCGAGCATAAAATTTAGAGAAGCTCATGTAAGCCTTGATCTTTTGTTTCTTTTGTATCAAGACAAAAGAAAGGAAACATGAATAGTAGTGGTAATGGCGCTACTTAGCATTGAGCTTTTGTGATAGAATATAAGAAATACAACCTACTCCTCCGGTAACTTCAAGTCCTGATGCAACTCCATAAACATCTCCCCGGGATCCACGTCAATGGCCAAGGCGATGAGGTAGAGTTCGTCTGCACGGAGTTGTGTAGAATTATTTCCACTTAACTGGCTCAAGCGAGATTTACTAATCCCTGTTCTACGCGCAACTTCTGCTTTGTTTATTGATTTTTTTGCAAGATAGAGACCTAAATCTGTCACTTAAATTTGTTTATAAATTAGCTACATAAATGTAGAAAGTATAAACAATGGTATGAAATATTTGTACTTTCAATTGATAATTAGGTTTATTTGTGATACATTAGTATAGAATTTCTACACAATAGTATGATATATTAAAACTTAATTATGACTCCACAACTCCAACCCCGGTCTAAAGTTGCGCTGCATGAGGCGCTCGAACCGCTTACAGAATCCTTGAAGCAAGTTGCTCGGGTACAGGCACTGTATCTTAGCGCAATCCGTCAAACACCTGATGCGATCTACAACCTCCTGATTGTGGTGCAGGAGGCCGGGGCCTTGACCGATTTACAACAACAAATCCCGGTGCTGCAAGTACTGTTTCCGCTAGTACGGATGCAAGTGTATACCCAAAAGCAGCTGCAGCGGTTGGTGCAGGAGGGAAGCGTGTATGGGTTGTGGGGGTACTATCTGGGTGATCGTATTTATCCTCGGGCTCCTGCCGATACTTCTAAAAATCGTTCCGAGCGGCAGTTGGAACAACTGCACCTTAAGGCGCAACAACAATTGGAGCAGGACGCGGCATGTATCTGTAAAGGCTTTGATACTGCGGTATACTGGTTTGAGCGGGAGGACTATACGGCTTCGGTATTGGCTTTGGTTGAGGTGTTTGACACCTGTCTTGCGCTTGCGAGCAAGCTGTATACCGGTAGGGTAATGGAGTATCCTTCTTTAGAAGCCCAGCTCGCTGCGGTACGTCCGTTTCTTCCACAATTGCGCAGGCTCTTCCCCACACCCGAAGCACCCGATGCCGATCCAACACTATTGGAACTGCTGGATGTTTGGACGGTAGAAGGGATCCCTTCTGATGAAGCTATAGACCGGCATACCTGTTACCAGATACAGATGCGTATGGAGCGGGTATTTACGGTGGTAGATACTGCAGCCCGGGAGCTGTTGGAAGCCTGTAGCCCAAAACCAACTCCCGCAGAGGCAGCCTTCCCAGCGGGTGCAACCCGCTCGCCATTAGAGCAAGCGCTGCAGGAGGCTTTAAATTATTTACGGGAAACTTACCGCGTACACTCCGCCTATTTACTCTACAGCGCGCAGGACAGCCGGGTGCAGTCGGTCCATTGCTTTTCGGCCACCGAAATCCAAGAGCATCAAAGCACCGCGGTGGTGCTGCTGGTCACGTACACGTCGGTTGGGGCCAGTCCGTCGCAACTCACCGATCGGGTTTATAATCAAACCGGGCGGCGCATCCGTATCTGTTTTATTCTAGAAACTGTGAAGCGGGCGCACAAAGCGCTGGATTTTGGTAGTAATTTTCTGCAAAAGGCATTGGGGGAGGGGAAACCCTTGTATGCGGAAGATGATCGATTACGCGGGTTTTTAAAACAGGGGTATTTGTACCATTCACAACAGGTTGAGAAACTCCAAAAATATTGGGACCTCCGCAGCAACCGGGCGTATTATCTCATCGAGAGTACCCGTATTCTGGATACCCGCGAAGACGCGCTGGTGCAACTGCAGATGTATGAAGAAGCCTTGATCCAAACCTGCCTGGGCTTGATCCGCTTGTTTTGGGAGTACAGTCCGGCCTACACCTCCCTCAACTACCTTTTAGCCCTGTGTCGCAGCTTTACAGCGTTCCCTAGCACACTGCTGGAAACCACCTCGTTTAAAGCGCGTCGTCGTCTGCACCTGCTTAGCCACGCCCAGCAACACCTGCGGTATGGAAGCACGTATACCGTCACCGATGCTGATGCCAACGAGGCTTATCACCTGTGTGTGCGCTTTATGCAACAAGCAGAAGCCCTGGCTGCGGAGCGGTTACAGTTCTTAAAACGAAAAGCCTACCAGCGGGAAGTAAACTAGATTAGAAGATTAAAGTTCAAAATTAGAATGGGATGTGTAGTGTTTATGGGAATTCTGTTTTCTGTTTAGCGTTTACTGTTTACTGATAACTGCGACTGCCCACTGCCAACTGTACCCTGTTTAGCGTTTACCGCCCACTGCGACTGCTTACTGCCGACTGTTCTCTGTTTACCGTTTACGGTTTTCTATCTTTTGTGACTGCCCACTGCGACTGCCAACTGCTGAATGCCCACACCTGAATTTAAGCCTAATGCTCCCACAGTAAGTCTACAGTGAACCCACACTAAGTCCACACTTGTCCACAGTATTTGTGGTTGAGCTTGGGTTAGGTATAGGAGGAAGATGGAGGTGTATTAGCGTATGCATAAAGCACCTCAGTATTGATACCGTTCTATGTTAACGAAATCTTAAAATCTAAGCTTTTGAATCTCGTTTTCATACACTCTTCATACACTATCCTAGGGGATGCCTAGGCGTTGCTAGGGGGATGCCCTTCTCGGGGCGAGCTTTTGCCCTGTTTTTTAAGGTGTTTTTTGCGCGATGCAAACCGATGTACGAGGTTCACGAGTTCTCGGATAATATGAATGAACACGAGCTAAAAAAGAAAGGGAGGATAAATTGAAAGTGTATTTTTTATTCATGTTCCTTACTTTTCTTTGCCTCTCCAAAGAAAAGTAACAAAAGAAAAGAGCCCCTCGCTTAGGAATTTTTTGCCTTATCAGGCAAAAACCGCCGTGTCAGCTCCGCGTCGCTACCGCTCCTGTCCTTCGGAGCTGCCTGCGTCTATTCTGAACCGAGGGAGTTTTGATGACGTGTAACCCTTCGGGTAGGAGTAGTAATTCTATTTAAAAACAATCAGTCATCTCGACGCTAGGAGAGATCTCACTCGCATAGGAGCTCCCTTCTCCTGCGGGAGAAGGGCTGGGGATGAGGGCTTATGATGAAGTGCGCAGCAGATGTGATTTCTCCCGATGGTCGAAATGATGATAGCGTTGTATATAGTATTTCTACTTTCGTATTTCAAACAACAAACAACAAACAGCAAACTGCCAACCGGGACTGCTGACTTCATATGACTTCTCGATACAATCCTCTCGCGCTAAGGCGCTCGAGAATCACTCCTTTAGACTTGTATTGTTATTTTTAGAGTAGTATAAACCAAGAAAAGAGAGCTGAACTTAGGTACACTAAAG